>JAUTCT010000028.1 GCA_030673875.1 Verrucomicrobiota bacterium JB025
GCAAAGTCTGCCTGTCCCTGCTCAAGCAAGACACCACCATCAAGGACAGCCTGCGCGGCAAACGCTACCGGGCCGCACTCGATGAATCCGTCCTTGAGGGCATCCTGTTCCCGGTAAGCTCAAAGTGAGGTAGCCCTGGACATTTCGGAAGACGCCCATATTCACCCTTTACCAAGGGCGTTGAGAATCATTGCTTGGGGCCCGCCGCCAATGAAAGCACCCGTTCTATCCCTCATCGGCAACACGCCGCTCGTCCCGCTCTATTTCTCCGAAGTCGATCGCACCATCTACTGCAAGGCTGAGTATCTCAACCCCAGCGGCAGCATCAAGGACCGCCTCGCCAAATACGTCCTCGAACACGCGGAACAGAACGGCCTGATCCACAAGGACAGCATCATCCTCGAATGCAGCAGCGGCAACACCGGCATCTCCTTCGCCATGGTCGGCACCGCCATGGGCTACGCCGTCGAAATCGTCATGTCCGAAAAGGCCAGCATCGAACGCCACCACCTGATCCGCCAACTCGGCGCCGAACTCACCCTCTTCGGTGACTCCAGCAGCTACTCCGCCGGCATCGACCTCACCCGCGAGAAAGTCGCCGGCAACCCGAACTACTTCCTGCCCAAACAATTCGAAAACCCGCTCAACGCCGAGGAACACCAACACGTCACCGGCCCCGAGCTGATCGAACAAATGCACGGCGACATCGACGGCTTCGTCGCCGGCTACGGCACCGGCGGAACCCTCACCGGCATCGGCAAGGCCCTGAAAAACAACAACCCGAAAACCATCGTCGCCGCCATGGAACCCGCCGAAGCCGCCATGCTCTCCGGTGACATGGCATGCGGACACAGCATCGAAGGCATCGCCGGCGGCTTCGTCCCCCCGCTGATGGCCGACGCCCCGCTCGACCAGATCCACAAGGTCTCCAGCGAGGCCGCCGTCCTCATGACCCGCCGGCTCAACCGCGAGTTCGGCCTGCTGGTCGGCACCTCGTCCGGCGCCAACATCGTCGCCGCGCTCGAAATCGCCCGCACCCTCGGTCCCGATTCCCGCGTCACCACCGTGCTGCCGGACCGCGCCGAACGCTACTTCAGCACCGCCCTCTTCGACCGCAAGGCCAAGCCCGAAGACATGACGATCCCCGGCATCGGCTGCGGTTGCTGCTGCTGACTCGATCGCCCCGCGGTCCCCGGGCAGGGCGACCAAGCCAGGGAACGACTCACCCAAGAAGCGCAATAAGAACCACAGATTCAGACTGATGAGTCGGATTGCTCTGTCTTTTTAAGACATTTGAGGGTGAACCACTCCCAACTCACGAGACCTTCGGAGTGCGATGCCTTCTCAGGCAGAGAACCATCAGTGATTTCAGTGAAATCAGTGGTTCTGCTGCCGAACGGATCAAGCGTTTCTCATTGACTTGATCGCCCCTCGGTCCCCGGCAGCCGCCTGCTCACAGCACCTCCAGCACCATCTCCAGGTGCTGGTCCGGCTTCACCTTCGGAAACACCGCCTTCAGCACCCCGTCCGGCCCGATCACGAAGGTCGTGCGCTCGATTCCCATGTAGGTCCTGCCAGCCATCTTCTTCTCCACCCACACCCCGTAGGCCTCCACCACCGCCTTGTCCTCGTCGCTGATGAGCGGAAACGGCAGCTCGTGTTTGGCGATGAAATTCTCGTGTTTCCTGATCGAGTCCACACTCACGCCAAACACCTTCGCCTTCGCTGAGATCTCGCTCCATCCGTCCCTCAGCGCACACGCCTGCGTGGTGCAGCCCGGCGTGTTGTCCTTCGGGTAGAAATACAACACCACGTTCTCCCCCCGCAACTCCGACAGCGTCACCGCCGCTTCTCCGTCGTATTCTCCACCCACCACTGCCGCGGTGAAATCCGGTGCCATCTCCCCAGTTTCAGGTCGTTTACTCATGCCCGCACTGTGCCCGCCATCCCCACCATGGCAAGGCGGAATCCTCCACCCGCCGGTGCCGACACCTGCGGGGGCTCACCAGGGCACCACGCATCCATCACTCCCCAGAAACGACCCCGAATCCTCGAATCCGAGCCGGCCAATCGCCGCCAGCATCGCCCCAACGGCGTCCTCCACGCTCAAGTCCGCCTGTTCGCCGCCCATCTCCGTCCGCACCCATCCCGGACTCATCGACACCACACAGACCCGCCGCTCCGCCAGGTGATTCGCCAGCCGCCGCGTGACCATGTTCAGCCCCGCCTTACTGATGGAATATCCATCCACCGGCGCCGCCCCGTTCAAGTTCAGCTCCAGCGACCCCATTCTCGACCCCAGCTGCACCACCTTGCCGCCCTCGTTCAGCATCGGTGCCAGCGCCTGGCACAGCAGCGCCGCACCTGCGACATTCACGCACAGCTGGTCCATCAGCGCAGCCATCGTCCACTCGCCGAATCCCTCGCGTTCGCAAACCCCGGCATTGCTGACCAGCAGGTCGAAACGCACCCGCGCCTCCGCCAACCGCCGGGCCAGACCAGCGATCGATTCCTCCGAAGTCACATCCAGCCGCTCCACCACCAGGGAGGTGCCGAATTCATCCCGCAGGGCCCTCAAATCCGCCGCCTCATCCGGCTCCCGGCACGCGGCAGTCACCACCGCGCCGGTCTCCAGACACCGCCGCACAAATTCCAAGCCGATCCCCCGGTTGGCACCGGAAACAAACAC
Organism: Verrucomicrobiota bacterium JB025; assembly: GCA_030673875.1. Taxonomy (GTDB): domain Bacteria; phylum Verrucomicrobiota; class Verrucomicrobiia; order Verrucomicrobiales; family Akkermansiaceae; genus Luteolibacter. The sequence goes on from JAUTCT010000028.1 coordinate 2,690, forward strand.
CCGCTCACACGCTGAACTCATGCCCAGCGCTTCGCCCGCCGACGCCCGCTTGTCAACCTCCGACCCCGCCACCCCACCCAACCCCAGAGCGATCAAGTAAGGGTGAAACGCTTGATCCGTTCGGCAGCGGAACCACTGAATTCAATGATGGTTCTCTATCTGGGAAGGCATGGTGCTCCGAATGTCTCGCGAGTTGGGAGTGGTTCACCCTCAAAGGTCTTAAATAATCAATGAAATCCGTCTAATCAGTCTAAATCTGTGGTTCTTATTGGCGCTTCTTGAGTGGGTTGTTCCTTCGCTTGATCGCCCGCCACCCCACCCCACCCCAGAGCGATCAAGTGAGGGTGAAACGCTTGATCCGTTCGGCAGCGGAACCACTGATGGCGCGGACATCACTGATTCCTCGCGGCCTGAGAAGGCATGGCACCCCGAAGCTCTCGCAAGTCGCAAGCTCTTCACCCTCAAACGTCTTAAAAAAAGCTCTCCGTCAGATTTGTTTGCGCATTTGGGTGGTAACGCACCCGGCCCGGCCGAACGCCGCGCCCCAAACCGCAGCTCCCGGCACCCCGGAGGGTGCGGAAATCCGCCACTCAGCGGCTTCTTTCGCGCAGCCGCGCCTCGATCCGCTCGAGCATCGCCTGCGCCCGCGGCATTGCCACCCCCGCGTCCGCCGCCCGGCGGATCGGCTCGCGCCAGATCGGCTCCAGCTCCACCTCCCGGCCCTCCACAAAATCAATCATACTCGAGGTCTTGTATGGGCCCATCGGCCGCGTGCGTTCGATGTTGGAATCGATCAACTCCTCGTCCAAGTCCAGCCCCAGCGCCCGAGCCGCCGCCGTCACCTCGCCCATCACCGCCCGCACCTCGTCCTCCACCGGGCCGTTGTCCAGCAGCACATCGGTCGTCACTCCGCCCTCCGCCACCGACAGCCCGTTGAACGGCATGTTCCAAACCAGCTTTTCCCACTGCGCCTTGCGCAAGTCGGGGGCGAACTTCGCCGGCACGTTCGCCGCCTTGAATCGCCGCACGATTTCCTCCGCCCGGCCGGCTTCGCCATCGGCAAACTCGCCGATCGACACCCGCCCGCCCGCCGAGTGGCGGATCAAGCCCGGCCTGATCCGGTTGATGCAGACGAAACACAAGCCGCCAAGCACCCGCTCCGGCCCGGTGATCGCCGCGATCGCCTCACAGTTGCCCAAGCCGTTTTGCAAGGTCAGCACCTGCGTCCCGTCATGCAGCAACGGCGGCAGCACCTCCGGAAAGCGCCCGTTAGCCGTCGCCTTCCACGACACCACCACCAAATCCACCGGCCCGATCTCCGCCGCGTCCCGAAAACAACGGACCCGCTCCAAGCGGAAATCGCCGTGCGCACTCTCGACCACCAACCCGTGCTCCGCCAGCGCCGGAAAATCCGACCTCACCAAAAATGCCGTCTCCTCGCCGGCCTCCGCCAGGCGCCCGCCGTAATACAACCCCACCGCACCCGCACCCACCACCGCAACCGACTCAAAACTCCAGCTCATGCCCCGACTTCAGCACCACCCGCCGCCAGCCGCAAGCGACAACAAATTTCGAGTTTCCGAATCACCATTTTCGGTCATCTTCTGGCCGTGGATTCCCTCACCCAAGCCACCCTCGGCGCCGCCGTCGGCGAACTCATCCTCGGCAAGCGCATCGGCAACCGCGCCATCGCCTGGGGTGCGTTTTTCGGCACCCTGCCGGACCTCGACATCCTCTTCAACCCGCTCTTCGACACCGCCGGCAAGCTCTGGTGGCACCGCGGCCCCAGCCACTCGCTGCTGGTCATGTGCCTCGCCTCCTGGCTGCTAGCCAAACCACTCGCCCGCCTCTGGAAAACCCGCAAAAAAAGCGAACAAATCACCGCGCGGCGCGCCGCTTGGTTCGTCTTCGCCGTCTGGAGCACCCACGTCCTCATCGACTGCTTCACCGTCTACGGCACCTCGGTCTTCTGGCCGCTGCCGGTCGATCGCGTCGCGTTCAACAACCTCTTCATCATCGATCCGCTCTTCACCGCGCCGATGCTCGTCGCCCTCGTCTGGCTGGCCTTCCTGAAAACCAAAAAACAAGTCCCCAAGCGCCGCCGCCTCAACGCCTGGGGCCTCGGCCTGGCAAGCGCCTACGTCCTGCTCAGCTTCACCTTCAAACACCTCGCCGCCCGCGGATTCGACGCCGACCTCGCAGCCCGCGGCGCCACCCCCCAACGCCGGATCGAAGCCCCCACCCCGTTCAACATCATCCTCTGGCGCTCCGTCGCCGACATGGGCGACGAACTCTGGGTCGGCTACCGCTCGATCCTCGACTTCGACGAAAAACCCGTCCGCTGGACGATCTACCCGAAGGGAAAAGCCGCCTTCGCCCCCCACGCCGACCTCCGCGAGGCGGAAAGACTTGACTGGTTTTCCGACGGCTGGTGGATCGCCCGCCCCCACGTCAAGGGCGTCTGGATCGCCGACATGCGCTTCGGGGAAACCCGGATCCACGATCCGGACGACGGCAGGGTCGACACCCGCCCGGTGTTCTCATGGGACATCAACCTCCAGGCCCGCGGCGACCGCCTCGAACCGCTGCCGATGAAACGCCCGGAAGTCTCCGAAAGCCTCAAACGCGTCGCCCTGCGCGCCCTCGCCACCCGCGACGCCTGGCAGGGATACCCGCGCCTCACCGGCATCACCGGCAGCTTCCCGGAACTCCTCCGGGTCGCCGATTGACCGCCCCGGCCCCGCCCGGCGCGCAATTCCATGCTTTCGCCACCGCCGCTTGCGGCTAGATTCATCCCAATGAAGCCCGTCGCCCTCCTCCTCGCCTGCACCCTGAGCGCCCTCGGCGCACCATCCGGGCCGGGCGAACGTGCGCTGGAATTCCTCGAACAACTCCGCCAGTCCGAACTCAACCTCAAACCCGGCGGCGATACCGCCCTCGCCCCCCAAACCAGCGCGCGCAAACGCGCCGAAATCACCCGCCGCCTCAACCGCATCGCCGATGACCTCGGCACCGACCCGCTCGAAATCGGCCCGGTCAAGCAGGACGGCTCGCTCGCCGGCGTCCTCATCCGGAAAATCGGCGGCTTCTCGCCAAACACGCTGCAGGTCTTTCCCGTCGCCATGATCCTGCGCGAAAGCCGGTGGATCCCCGCCCCAGTGCCCGGATCATTCGAAAACTCCGGCATGGGATACGCCGCCGACCTCCTCCAGCGCATCCACTCGCTCGAAGACTGGATGATGCGCCAGCAGGTGATCGACTCGGAAAACCTCCGCGACCAGGCCGCCGCCCGCATGCAGGCGGAAATCCGCGACCACCTGCCGGCCCCGCTCCTCGAATCCACCGACCCCGACCGATGGATCTACGAATTCCTCGACGCCTGCACCCGGCGGGACAGCACCGCCATGCTCGGCTTCCTCGGTGGCCTCGCCAACCCGCTCCCCACCGACTGGGCACTCCGCATGCAGGCCGTCGAGACCGCGGTGAAACTCGACAGCCATCCATGGTCGCTGCTCGTCTCACCCCATGTCATTCGCGCCATCGTACCCACCGAAGACGAACCCGGAATCTGCACCCTCGTCTGTCTCGGCCCGTCCGGCTCGCCGGGCTCCAACCGCGCCGCGTTTCACATCGTCCGGATCGAAACCAGCCAATCCGCGAACACCCACCCGCAGCTCGAACTACCGGACGAATTCATCCGCCCGACCCCCTTCGCCAACCTCGAGGCGGATGAGGACCTCGATGCCGACCTGCTGGACGCCTTCATCGACACCCTTGCCGACTCGCCCCATCGCCAGCCAACCCCCACCGCGGAATCCGGCCTCCGCGCATTCGAACACGCCCTCGCCGCCACCAGCCCCGCCCCGCTTCTCCCGCTCATCCCCTTCGCTCCGGACTCCAAGGAAAACCACCGCAAGTGCCTGCTCGCCGCCGGTCTCTGGTGGGACATCAACGACCCGGATGCCCCACTGCACCCGCTCGCGCTGGACTTCGAACCCGGCGACAGCCAGGCCCGCGCCTCCTACCAGTGGTTCTCGGCCCGCCAACCCGACCGACTCGACCTGCGAACCTTCCAGTTTGAAAACACCGGATCCTCATGGAAGTGGAACCCCAACCCGGCCGACAAGGACCGCATGACCCTCACCGAGTGGAAAACCGGCCAAATCGTGTCATGGAAAAGCCGCTGGAACGAACTCCTGCTGGAACCCTCCGCATCCCTCGATGCCGCCGGCTCACCGGCCCCGGCGGAGGAGCCGTCCCGCCGCCTCATCACCGACTGGCTGAGCGCGGTCAGCAAACGGGACTTCCAATCCGCGCTCGCCCTCACCACCCACTTCGACACCCCGGAAAGCAGGAAGTCGCTCATCAGGAACCTCGGCTACGAATTCGCCGCACCGGTTGACCGCCGCTCCATCGCCGCGATCCACTGCGGCGACACCTGCACCAGCGTCGCCGTCGGCGGGACCAATCCGCAATCCGGCCCCCGCCAGTTCTATCCCGTCGTCACCACCGCAGCCGGTCCCCGCTTGTTGCTCGAAGTCGACCTCTTCGAACCCAGTTCCCGCAGCCGCCGGTTCCTCAACAAAACCACCCTCGAGCGGATTCGCCGCTGTGCCCCCGATCTGGCCAAAGAACTGGAGAATCATCTCACCAGTCTTTCAGCGGCGACTGATAAGTGAGCCAGGCGGAATTCGCATTCCCGCTTTCAGGGCACATCCGGCAACCCGGCGTCCGGCGACGCAAGCATTCCAATTCAAGGCAAGGCGCGACGAGGAAGTGAATAGCCATTCACGACCGAGCAGCAACCAAGCATTGGGGTTGAAGGAGCCGCGCCCGAAACGGTGGCACTTACCATTCCTCGGCGAAGCCGCTCCTATCAACAGCGCCACACTCTGCCGCGGCGGGTATTGGGTTGCCGGATGGGCCCTTCAGTCAACTTTGCCAATTCCGGATCGCACGAGGTGCCAAGGTTTGCGATTTTTTGACTTTATCGGGCAACTTTGCCCACATTTCGCTGATTTTGGGGTCATTTTCTATAAAAATCCCATTTTACTATGTCTAACCTTAGGTTTTCATGATCATCATAATAATTCGACATGACAACTAAGCAAATCATCCGAGCGCCCCGCCCCCCCGGCCGGCTTCGTTCCGCCGAGCGGAAGCGGAAGCCAGGCATGTCACTTCTCGAGCTGACCGTCGTGATTCTGGTGCTGTTGTCGTTGATCACCATTGTCTACGTGGGTGCCCGCGCCTGGAAACGCGGGTCCGACCGCAGCATGTGCATTCTCCACATCCGCCAGGTCCAGCAGGGCGTCCGCGGCTACTCACATATGAATTCCTTCGACCCGGGCGACACCGTGGCCGGACTGAAAGACGAAATCATCGGTGCCGGCCGATTCGTGGAAAGCACCCCGAACTGCCCCGGCGGCGGCAGCTATCAATTCGATGGCGGCGAAGACCTGATCCCTGAAATCGGCGACCTCTACATGAGCTGCACGCTCGGCGCCGAGGGTGCCCCCGAAGATCACAACCCGCAAAATACCGCGGATTGGTGATGCGCCGCGTCGACCGGCCGCCAGCACGGCGGCCGCCACATCGAGCGCGCGAGGTTCAGGCCGATTGCCATGCTGGCAACCCGAGTTGTTCCGGCAGCGCCGTTCTCGGCCGCATCGTCAGAACCTCCGGATCGCCGTTGGTGACGAGCACCGTGTGCTCGAAGTGCGCGGAGGGTTTCCGGTCCTCGGTGATGACCGTCCAGCCGTCTTCGAGAATGCGCACGCCGGCCACGCCTTCGTTGACCATCGGCTCGATCGCAAGCGTCATGCCCGGCATCAGGATCGGAGTCTTGCCCTTGGGCCGGTAATTGGGGATCTGCGGTTCCTCGTGCAAGCGGCGGCCGACCCCGTGGCCGACAAACTCGCGCACCACGGTGAAACCGAGCGGCTCCACAAAGGCTTCCGGGGCACCGCAAAGGTCCGCCAGCCGTTTGCCAGGGCGGGCATGGCTGATCGCCTGGAACAACGATTCCTCGGTGGCCGCCAACAGCCGCCGCGTTTCCACCGGAATATCACCAGCCGGAACCGTCGTCGCGTTGTCACCGATGAATCCGTCTTTCACGATGCCGACATCGATCTTCACGATGTCGCCGGGCTGGATCCGGCGTTCGCCGCCGATGCCGTGAACGACCTCCTCGTTGATCGACAAACAGGTGTATCCGGGAAACCCGCGATAACCGAGAAACGCGCTCTTGCAGTCGTGCTCCACCATCAACTTGGCGGCCACCTGATCAATCTCGGCGGTCGTCTTGCCCGGCGCCACCTCGGCCGCGAGTGCCTGGAGAATCGTCGATGCGATCCTCCCCGCCTCGCGCATGAATTCAATTTCTCTGGGGCTCTTGATCGGGATGCGGGGTTTACGTGCCACGGTGGATGGAGATGCTAGGGGTTGAAATGGGAAAGGATGCGCTCGGCGACCTTGTCGGGGCATGACGTCCCGTCGATGCGGACGAGTATTCCCATTTCGGCGTAACGCGCAACAACCGCTTGGGTGAGACGCTCAAATTCCACGATCCGCTGGCGGAAGTTCTCCTCGGTATCATCCGCGCGCTGGCGGGTCGCCGCCCGGCACGCCGGACAAGTGCCGTTATCCGTCTGGCTCCGGTCGCCGGACCACCGGCAGGCCGGGCATTCGACGCGTGCCAGGATGCGCGCCAGCAGTTGCTCGGCGGGAACTTCAATCGAAACCGCCGCATCGAGCGACTGGCCAAGCCCCGCCAGTTTGCGGTCGAGCCATTCCAACTGCGGAAGACTGCGGGGAAAGCCGTCCAGCACCCAGCCGCCCTGGTGGGTGGCGAGCCAGGAATCGATCATCCGGCACATCAGGTCGTCCGGCAGATAGCCGCCCCGCGCGAGAATCGGCCGGGCGAATTCCCCGAGTTCCGACTGCCGGGACATTTCCTCCCGCAACAACGCGCCCGTCGACAGGTATTCCAGGTTGAATGCGGCTGCCAGCCGTCTGCCCTGGGTTCCCTTGCCGGCGGCCGAAGGGCCAAGCATGACAACCTTCGGTTCGCTTGGGCTCCGGTCGATCAATGGGTGCTGTTGTAGATGTAGGCAGTGAGGCCGAGCACGATCAGCACGGCGATCACCGTCCACAGGTAGACCACTGCGGACGCCGGAGCGCCGGCATGCCCTTGGTTGAGCTTGTCATAGCGACCCTTGATCTTGCCCTTGCGGAGGAACCCGTCGTAGTGCTTCTGCAACAACTGGGTTTCCACCTGGCGCATCACGTCGAGCACCACGCCGACCATGATCAGCAGGGACGTGCCGCCGAAGAACTGCAGCACCGGAGACATCGGCGGAAGACCGACGACCTTGCCGACGAGAACCGGCAGCATGAACAGCAGGGTCAGGAAGATCGCACCGGCAAAGGTGAGGCGCGTCATCGTGAAGTCGAGGAAATCGGAGGTCGGCTTGCCGGGGCGCACGCCGGGGATGTAGCCGCCGTTGCGCTTGAGGTCCTCGGCGATCTGCGAGGGCTGGAACATCATCGCCACCCAGAAGTAGGAGAACAGGAAGATGCCGATGCCACCGAGGATGTAATACCAGAGACCACCACCGGCGAGTTCGCCGTAAAGTTTGGTCGCCCAGGTTTGCCCGGCGAAAAACCACTGCAGCATCATCGGCGGAAGACCGAGCACGGCGGATGCGAAGATGATCGGCATCACGCCGGCGTAGTTGACCTTCAGCGGGAGATACTGGGTCTGGCCGCCGAATTGTTTGCGACCGACCACGCGCTTGGCGTATTGCACCGCGATCCGGCGCTGGCCCTGGGTGATGGCGATCGTGCCCGCGATCACCACGAGCAGGATGAAGATCATCACGACCATCATGATCGCGCGGAACGAGTTCACCCCGTCGCCGGTGACGAAGTAGTTCCATGCGGAGATCAACGCACCGGGAAGTGCGGAAATGATGTTCACCGTAATGATGATCGAGGTGCCGTTGCCGATGCCGCGCTCGGTGATCTGGTCGCCCATCCACATCAGCAGGACAGTGCCGGCGACGATCGTCACCACCGTCATCACCATCCAGACCATCGAGGGATCCGGAACCAGCGTGCCGAATTTATCGATGCCGCTCATGTAGAACAGCGTCGAGGGGTTGGTCAGCGACTTGGCGACAAAGAAACCCTGCACCAAGGCAATGCCGATGGTGATGTAGCGCGTGTATTGCGTGATCTTCTGGCGTCCGCCGTCCTCACGGGCGAGCTTCGAGAGCTTCGGAACCACCGCGGTCATCAGCTGCACCATGATCGATGCCGAGATGTAGGGCATGATGCCCAACGCGAACAGACCGGCCTGCTGGAGACCGCCACCGGAGAAAACGTTGAGCAGAGCGCCCACGCCACCGGCCGGGTTGGTCGGGTCCTGGGTCTTGAGGCTGTCGAGATAGGCCTTGATGACGGAAGCATCCACGCCGGGCAGGGTGATGTGCACCCCGAGGCGGATGATGACGATCATCGCGAGGGTGAAGAGGATGCGGTCCCGGAGTTCCGGGATTTTCCAAGTGTTGGCGAAGGCGGAAATCATGATGATTGGGTGAAAATGACGCGCGGTTTATATACGTGACGAGGAAGTGCGCAAGCACTTCCCCGTCAGAGATCGGAGGATCTAAAATGAGGAAGAAGTGATCAGGAGTCGGCGCCCGGTTCGGAGTCACCGGACTTTGCCGCCGTCTTCTCGGGTGCCTTGACGGAACCACCGGCTTTCTCGATCTTCTCGCGGGCGGATGCGCTCGCGAAGTCGATGATCACGTGGAACGCCTTGGTCACTTCACCGTTGCCGAGAAGTTTCACTTTGTCGCTCGGGCCGTTGACGATCCCCTTCTCGCGAAGAGCGGCTTCGTCGATGGTCGCACCTGCTTCGAAGGCGTCATCGAGGCTGCCGACGTTGAACACGTTGATCTTGTCCTGGAAGTCGTGGTTGTTGAATCCGCGCTTGGGCAAACGGCGGTGGAGCGGCATCTGGCCACCCTCGAATCCGACGCGGACGCCGGAACCGGAACGCGCTTTCTGGCCCTTGTGGCCTTTACCCGCGGTTTTACCCTGACCGGAGCTCTCGCCACAGCCGAGGCGCTTGACGCGGTGCTTGGCGCCCGGGTTCGGTTTGTAGGAATGAAGGTTCATGAAAAATAAATGGTTGTCAGTTGTCGGGAATCGGATCGTGGACTGCGGGGCGCTGATGGAACTTGCCTGCCATCGCCAACCCCGGATCCACAATCACTGGGTCAGATCGCCTTTTCCTTCTTCTCCTTGCCGCGGCTCTTGAGAACCTGTTCGCGGGTGCGGAGTTCGGAAAGGGCTTTGAGGGTCGCCTTGACCACGTTGGCGTGGTTGGAGCTACCCATGGACTTGCCGAGCACGTCGCGGATGCCAACGGCCTCGCAGACCGCGCGCACGCCACCACCGGCGATGATACCGGTACCTGGGGAGGCGGGCTTCAGAAGCACCTTGCCACCACCGTATTCGGCGTAGATTTCGTGAGGAATGGTTCCGTTGACGATGTTCATCGGCTTGAGCACCTTGCGGGCACCCTCGCTTGCCTTGCGGATCGCGTCGGCCACTTCGTTCGCCTTACCGAAACCAAGACCCACTTTGTTGATCTTGTTGCCGGAAACGACGAGTGCGGAGAAGGAGAAGCGGCGACCGCCCTTGACCACCTTCGCACAGCGGTTGATGAACACGACCTTTTCGGAAAGCTCGTTGCCTTCGGAGTCGGTCGGTGCGGCGCGCTCTTCACGGCGCGGGCCGCGGTTGCCGCCACGTCCGCCGAAGCCGCCGCGTCCGCCGAACTGGCGCTGCGGTGGGCCGGAACGGCCGGGACCGGATTGACCTTGGCCAGGAGCTTGGCCGGGACCGGATTGCGCGGGTGCGCTGGTTTCCGGTTTCGCCTCGGGAGCCGGTGCCGGTGTTTCGTTTTCGGGAGTTGTTACCATGATGGATCGGGTCTTTGGCGTTAGAATTGAATTCCGCCTTCACGCACGGCATCGGCGAGGGCTTTGATTTTTCCGTGATAGAGATGACCGCCACGGTCGAAAACCACGGCGCTGATTTGGGTCTCCTTGGCGCGTTCGGCGAGGAGTTTGCCCACTTGCTGGGCGCTTTCGACATTCGACGACGCCTTCTCGAAGGATTTGTCCATGGTCGATGCGGAAACCAGCGTGCGGCCTGCGACGTCGTCGATGACCTGCGCGTAGATGTGCTGGTTGGAATAGTGGACGGCGAGGCGCGGGCGTTCCGGCGTGCCGGAAACCTTGCGGCGGATCCGGTCGTGGATGCGACGGCGGATCGACTTGCGATTGATGATGCTCATGTATCCGTAAGATGGTTAGTGTGTTATTTACCGACGCTCTTGCCTTCCTTGCGGCGCACGCGCTCATCGGCGTAGCGCACACCCTTGCCCTTGTATGGCTCCGGCTTGTAGTAGCCGCGGACCTCGGCGGCGAACTGACCGACGAGTTGTTTGTCGATGCCCTCCACCTTGATTTTGGTGTTGTCCGCGACCGAAACGGTGAGTTCCGCCGGGATCGGGTGAAGCAGCGGGTGGGACCGGCCGAGCTGCAGGTCGAGCTGGTTGCCCTTGACCGAAGCGCGGAGACCGACGCCGTGGATCTCGAGGTCCTTGCTGAAACCCTCGGAAACGCCGATGATCATGTTGTTGATCAGGCTGCGGGCGGTGCCGTGCAGTGCGCGTTGCTCGCGTTGTTCCGAGGCGCGGGAAACGATGACGCTGCCGTCCTCGTTCTTGACGTTGATCCCATTCGGAAGATTGAAGCCGAGTTCCCCTTTGGGGCCCTTGACGGTGACGGTGGATCCGTCGAGTTTCACTTCCACTTTTTCAGGAAGCGAGATTGGTTTGAGTCCGACTCGTGACATGGTTGATGTGTTCCTTTCGCGAGTTAGGGGTTTACCAAACGAAGGCGAGCACTTCGCCTCCGAGTTTCTGATGCTTGGCTCTGCCGCCGGACATCACGCCTTTCGAGGTCGAAAGAATCGAGATGCCGAGGCCGGACATGACGCGCGGGATTTCCTGGGAACCGACGTAGTGACGGCGGCCGGGACGCGAAACACGCTTGAGGTCGGTGAGAACCGGACGTCCGTCGATGAACTTCGGTTTCACTTTGAGCTCCTTGACGCCGTCGGTGACGACTTCGTATTTCCAGATGAAGCCTTCTTCCTGGAGGATGGCTGCGATGTCCGCCTTCATGCGCGAATGCGGGGCGGTGAATTCCTCGTTGCCGGCGCGGCAGGCGTTTTTGAAACGCGTGAGGAAGTCGGAGATGGGATCGGTGAGAACTGCCATGATGCTGTTTTCCTTTTAAATTCGTCGGGTTTATTGGGCGGCGGCCTCTGCGGGCGCTTCTTCCTTTTTCTTGAGGTCGCGGAACGGCATGCCGAGCTCGGCAAGCAGCGAACGACCTTCGTCATTCGTTTCGGCGGAGGTCACGAAGATCAGGTCGAAACCGATCTGGCGCTTGATCTGGTCAAGCTCGATCTCCGGAAAGATCGACTGCTCCTTGACGCCGAGTGCGTAGTTGCCGCGGCCGTCGAATGACTTCGAGGTGATGCCCCGGAAGTCGCGGATGTTCGGCGACGTGATGTTGATGAAGCGGTAGAGAAAGTCCCACATGTTGGCACCGCGGAGTGTCACGCGGGCGCCGAGGACTTCACCGGCGCGCAACTTGAAGTTGGCGACCGACTTTTTGGCGTAGGTAATCGACGGCCGCTGGCCGGTGATTTTCTGGATCTCGGCAACGGCATCGTCGACGGCGACCTTGCGGTCGGCGGCGTTGCCCATGCAGGAGGTCACCACGATCTTCTCGAGGCGCGGGACCTGATGGATGTTGGTGTAACCGTGCTTTTTCTTAAGCTCGGGAACCACCTTCTCCTTGTAGTAGTTTTGCAGGTATGGTGTGCTCATCTTGGTTTTGCGGGTCAGCGCGTTTGGTTTGCTTTGCGCTTAAGCGCGGGCGGACTTCCCGGAGGGGAAATCAGCCCACTTTCTTGACATTGGAAATGTGGACGGGTGCGTCCTGCTTCTCGAGGCCGCCACCGGGGTTGGCTTCGGTCGGCTTGACGGCTTTGGTGACCTGGCGGCCGCCTTCAACGATGACGGTGCCCTTGGCGGCGTTCACGAGAAGCACGGTTCCGCGCTTGCCCTTGTGATTGCCGGAGATGATTTCGACTTCGTCGCCTTTTTTGACGTGCGTCTTGATGCGGCTCATGGTTGGAAATTCTGGTTCGGTTGAATGGGGATTCGGGTCAGAGGACCTCCGGTGCGAGCGAAACGATCTTCATGAAGGCCTTCTCGCGGAGTTCACGGGCGACGGGGCCGAAGATACGGGTGCCGCGCGGGTTGTTGTCCTTGTCGATGATGACACAGGCGTTGCGGTCGAAGCGGAGGATCGAGCCGTCGGCGCGACGGACCGGGAATGCGGTCCGCACGATCACGGCTTTGACCACGCTGCCCTTTTTGATGGAGGCGGTCGGGATGGAGTCACGCACGTGGGCGGTGATCACGTCTCCAACACGGGCGGAACGGCTGCGTTTGCCGAGCACACCAATCATTTTTGCGCTGCGTGCACCGGTGTTGTCGGCGACGTCGAGCAGGGTTTCCATCTGGATCATGGCGGTAAAAAAAGTAGGAGTTCGAAACTAGGGATCAAGCGGGCCGGCGGCCGACTTAGTGGGAGAGGACTTCAGTAAGCATCCAGCGCTTTTTCTTGGAAAGCGGGCGGATTTCAACGATGCGGACGCGGTCGCCAATCTTGGCTTCGCCCTTGTCGTCGTGCACGTAGTATTTCTTGGTGCGCTTGACGATTTTCTTGAATCGGGGATGGGGAACCCGGGCGACGTGTTCGACCACGAGGGTTTTTTCCATCTTGTCGGAAACAACCACGCCAACGCGGGTTTTGCGGATGTGGACCTTGGTGTCCGTTGCGGAATCGCTCATAATCAATCAGTGGTGCGTTGGTGGTGGAATCAGGCGGACGCCTTTTCGTTGAGCGCGGTCAACACCCGGGCCTTTTCACGGCGCACGATGCGGATGCGGTCGGTGTTTTCAATTTGCCCGGTGGACTGTTGAAGGCGCAGGTTGAGTGCCTCTTCCTTCAGTTCACGGAGGCGGACCTTGAGTTCGTCGGGGGAAAGTTCCCGGATTGGAGTGGCTTTGGCCATGGTAGGAAATGGATTGGGGTTCAGGAATTCTGGCGGGTGACGAAGCGGGTGCGGAAGCCGAGCTTGTATGACGCAAGACGGATGGCTTCGCGGGCCGCGGATTCGCTGACGCCACCGACTTCAAACAACATGTTGCCGGGGCGGATCACTGCGACCCAGCCGTCCACGGCGCCCTTACCCTTACCCATCCGGGTTTCCGGGGGACGACGGGTGATGGACTTGTGCGGGAACACGCGGATCCAGACTTTGCCCTTACGCTTGAGGGAACGGTTGATTGCGATCCGGCATGCCTCGATCTGGCGGTTGGTCATCCAGCCGCGGTCAAGGGTTTGCAGGCCGAAGTCACCGAAGGCGACGGTGGTTCCGCGCTGGGCGTTTCCAGAGCGGCTTCCGCGGTGCGTCTTGCGGAACTTGGTTCGTTTGGGCATCAAGGGCATGACTCAGTCCTCCTATGAAATGGTTAGTGGTTCGTTGAAACTTGGTTAGGCTTTGCTTGGTCCGCCACGGTTCTCACCGCCACGGTTGTCTCGGTTGTTGCTGCGACGGTCGCCACCGCGTCCGCCACCACCCCGGCGATCACCGCCTGGGCGTCCTCCGCCGGATGTGCCGTCGTCCTCTTTCTTGTTGATCCAGCACTTGACGCCGATGATCCCGTAAAGCGTGCGTGCTTCGGCAAACCCGTAGTCGAGCGGGACCCGGAGCGTTTGAAGCGGCACTTTGCCTTCGCGGTATTGTTCGGAACGTGCGATGTCGGCACCACCGAGGCGGCCGGCACAACGGAGACGGATGCCTTCGGCACCGAATTCCATGGCGGTCTGGAGGGCGCGCTTCATGGCGCGACGGAAGCTGATGCGGCGCTCAAGCTGGACGGCGATTTGTTCGGCGACGAGCTGGGCGTCGAGTTCCGGCTTGCGGATCTCGATGATGTCGATCTTCACCTGGGAGCCAGAGCAGATGTTTCCGAGGTCCTTGGTCATCAGTTCGATCTCCTTGCCCTGACGGCCGATGATCAGGCCGGGGCGCGAGGTGTGGAGCGTCACGCGGACGCTGTTCCAGGCACGTTCGATGACGACGCGGGCAAGGCCGGCGTTTTGAAGACGTTTCTTGAGATAGCTGCGGATGGTGAGGTCTTCGTGCAGCTTGTCGGTGAAGTCTTTGCCGCTGGCATACCACTTCGAACGCCAGTCTTTATTGACGGCGAGACGAAACGCGATCGGATTTACTTTTTGGCCCATGGTCGGTTACGGATGAAGGTTTGAAATGTGATTAGGCTTGTTCTTCGGCTGCTGCCTCGGGAGCGGCTTCCTCAGGTTTCGGTTCAGCGGCCTTTTTGCGGGCCTTCTTTTTTTTCGGCTCCGGAGCGGCGCCGACGAGTGTGATCGAAATGTGGCTGTTGCGGCGGATGATCGGACCGGCGGACCCTTTGGCACGCGGCTTGTAGCGGCGCATGGTGGGCGCTGCGCCGATCACGGCTTCCTTGATCATCAGGGTCGACGGATCGAGGTTGAAGTTGTTCTCAGCGTCCGCAATGGCGGTCTTGAGTGTCTTGCCGATGTAGAGGGCGGCCTTCTTCGGGGTGAAGGTCAGGATGTCGAGCGCGCTCGAGACCGGGAGACCTTGGATTTCACGGGCGACATCACGTGCCTTCTTCGGCGAGAGCCTGACGTATTTGGTGGTGCTTTTGACTTCCATTGGTGGAGGACGGTAAGAGTTATTGCGCTGGTTGAGTTTCGAGGATGGCGAGATCGCCGGGACGCGGGCTGGGAGCGGCTTCGTCGAGCGACTCGACAAAGACACCACTGACGCCTCTCCTGACATCTGCGAGAATGGCTGTTCCGTAGGGCTGTTGCCCCCGGGTTAGAGTGAACGTCATGCCGATTCTGGCTCCCTGGCTTTCGCCAATGTTGAGAACCAGCATGCCGCTTTCCTGGTCGAGGCTGACGACGCGGGCTTGCTGCAGCGAACCCGTCCGCACATCGGGGCGGGGCTTCTGCCGCAGACCGAGCACGGCGTCAAGCTCTCTTAACGAACTTTCGACACGAAGTCGGGCGTCCGGATCGGAAACCACGGCTTGGCGAAGGTATTCGGAGATGCTTCCGGCGAGGCGCGTGACCACGGATTCGAGGTCGGTGATGCGCTCGTTGGCGAGCTGAAGGTCGGAGGCCGCCTGGATCAGGCGGTCATCACCGCCGTCGAGCAGGTTCTTGCCGAGCGCCTCGAGGCGCTCGCGCACCTGATTGAGCTGCTCGGTCGCCTGCTTTTCGGCGCGGTTTGCCTCGGCGAGGCTCTGCTGGAGCGTGTGGTTCTGGCTCTGCAGCCGGATGACCTCGTCCTGCAGCGATTCCATGGTCGCGGCCGATTGTCCGGAACACAATCCACCGGCAGCCAGCAGCCCGAGGGCGGTGGCGAGTGCCTTGTGGTGGATTGGTGCGAACATGAGGATGCGACTGGTTGGAGGATCGGATCGGATTACTTCTTACCGATGCCGCCGTGGGCACGGAAGATGCGGGTCGGAGCGAATTCACCGAGCTTGTGGCCCACCATGTTTTCGGTGACATACACCGGAACGAAGGTCTTGCCGTTGTGGACGGCGAAGTTGTGACCGACGAAGTCCGGGGTGATCATCGACTTCCGGCTCCAGGTCTTGATGGGCTTGCGATCCGGGGTCTCGGCCATGGCGTCAATCTTCGCGAGGAGCTTCTGGTCGACGAACGGGCCTTTTTTGAGCGATCGGGGCATTGTAAATATTCAGTTAGTTGTTATCAGTGAAAACCGCGGGGCTTACTTCTTCTTCCTCTTGTGGCGGGACTCGACGATGAAGACGCTGGTGGTCTTCTTGTGATCGCGGGTCTTTTCGCCCTTCGCGTGGCCCCAGGGGCTGAGAAGGTGCTGACGACCACCACCGGACTTGGACTTGCCCTCACCGCCACCGTTCGGGTGGTCGACGGGGTTCATGCACATGCCGCGCACGGTCGGACGGATGCCCTGCCAGCGGGTGCGGCCTGCCTTGCCGGAGATTTCGTTCATGTGGTCGCGGTTGCCGACCTGGCCGATCGTGCAGAAGCAACGCTCGTTGAAGCGGCGGATCTCACCGGACGGCATCTTGACGAGCGCCCAGCCGCCATCGCGGCTGGAAAGAATCGCCTCCTGGCCGGCGGCACGGGCGACTTTGCCGCCGTTGCCCGGAATGAGCTCGATGTTGTGAATGCTGGTGCCGAGCGGAACTTCCGCAAGCGGCATGGCGTTTCCGACGTTGGCGGCGACTTTGCTGCCGGACACCACGCTGGCGCCGGTCTTGAGGCCGACGGGTGCGAGGATGTACGACTTTTGTCCGTCCTCATACTGGATCAGGGCGATCCGGCAGGTGCGGTTGGGATCGTATTCGATTCCGACGACCTTGGCCGGCATGTCGTGCTTGCGGCGCTTGAAGTCGACAAGACGATAGTGGCGCTTGTGTCCCCCACCGATATGGCGGCAGGTGATCCGGCCGGTGTTGTTGCGGCCTCCGGTGCGCTTGAGCGGCTTGAGCAGGCTCTTCTCCGGCTTCTTCTTGGTGATTTCCTCGAAGGTCGGGAGATTCTTGTAGCGCGCTGACGGGGTGTTTGGCTTGAAACTTTTCAGTGGCATGACTCGCGGTGCGTTAAAATGGTTACTGTTGCTGCGTCGGTGGCTTCGCTTAGATCAGATCGAGCGACTCGCCCTGCTTGAGGCGGACGACGGCTTTCTTCCAGTGGGCGGTACGGCCGGCATCGGCGCGACGCTTGCGACGGAGCTTGCCGTTGTAGTTGGCGGTGCGGACGGCCTCCACGGATTTCCCGAAGAGTTCCTCCACAGCCTGCTTGATCTCGAGCTTGTTGGCCCGGCGGTCGACCTCGAGGACGACTTCGTTGTTCGACTCCTGGAGAAGGGCGGCCTTCTCGCTGAGGCGGACGTTTTTGATGACTTGGTAAAGGTCTTTCATGGTCTCGGTTTGGTGTCCGTGGTTCAGGCTGTGCGCTGTGCCAGCGTTTCGATGGCGTCACCGACGAGGATGACGGTGTTTGCAAGCAGCAGTTGTTCGACGTTGAGTTCGGCTCCGGTGACGAGCTGCGCCCAGGCGACGTTGCGTGCCGCGAGGTAGGTTTGCTCGTCGAAGGAGTTGGAAACGATCAGGATCTTGCCGGGTTCGGCGATGGCGTTGACTTCGTTGATGAACGACTTGGTCTTGCCGTCGGCGATCGCGAAGGAATCGACGGTTTTGACTTTGCCGCCGGTGATGATGTCACCGAGCACGCGGCGCAGCGCGAGGCGGCGGGTGGATTTGGTGACTTTCTTCGAGTAGTCGCGGGGACGGGGTCCGAAAACCACACCACCACCCACAAAGATCGGAGCGCGTTTGTCGCCGTGACGGGCGTTGCCGGTGCCCTTCTGGCGATAGATTTTCTTGTTGTTGCCGCGGACTTCGCCGCGGGTCTTGGTGCAGGCGGTGCCGGAACGGCGGTTGGCACGATAGGCGGTGATCAGGTCGTGAACGGCCTGGGTGCCTTTTTCCGGGCCGCAAAGAACGACGTTCTTTGCCTGGGCGTCTTCAACGGTAAGTGGCGTGGCGGACATGGCTGGGATTGATGAAATAGGGTTGATCGGCCGCGGCTATCAGGCGGTCTTCTTTTTGGCGGGGCGAACGGTGACGTAGGAACCTTTGGTCCCGGGAACGGCACCGGAGATAAGAATCACGCCGTCTTCCGGACGGACTGCGACGATTTTGAGGTTTTGCACGGTGATGCGCTCGTTGCCCATGCGTCCGGGCATCTTCTGGTTCTTCCAGACGCGGCCTGGAGTGGAACCGGCGCCGACCGAACCGGTCCGGCGGTGCATCATGTGACCGTGGGTCATCTTGAGGCCACCGAAGCCGTGGCGTTTGACCGCACCCTGGAAGCCTTTGCCCTTGGAGGTGCCGATCACGTCGACCCACTGGCCTGCGGTGAAGGTTTCGAGACCCGTGAGGGCTTCGGGAACTTCTTCCTCACTGGTGAAGCGGAACTCCTTGACGAAGCGTTTGGGAGTGGATCCGGCCTTCTTGAAGCGGGCGAGGTCGGGCTTGATGACCCGTTGTTCCTTCTGGTCGTCATAGCCGACCTGCACGGCGCTGTAGCCGTCTTTCTCAACGGTCTTGGTTTGCAGCAGCGTGTTGTCTGCGACATCGATGACGGTGACGGGAATCATGCACCCTTCCTCTTCGTCGAAGAGGCGGGTCATGCCGAGTTTTTTACCGAGTAGTCCGAGTGACATGGCGTGGAAAATTTGAAAAGTTGATGGTTGGGATACGAGATTCGGGAACGCTATTTCCGGGCAACTCAGATGCGGATGGTGATATCGACACCGGCGGGCAGGTTGAGTTTCTTCAACTCGTCCACGGTGCGGGCGGTGGGATCGACAATGTCGAGAAGGCGTTTGTGGGTGCGGACTTCGAATTGTTCGGCCGACTTCTTGTTCACGTGAACCGAGCGGTTGACGGAGAACTTCTCAATGCGGGTCGGAAGCGGAATCGGTCCTGCGACGCGTGCGCCGGTGCGTTTGGCTGTCTCCACGATTTCCTGTGCGGAGCGGTCGATGGCGCGATGGTCGAATGCGCGGAGTCGGATACGGATCTTTTGGTTTTCCATGATGTGGAGAGGCTGAAGGTTGGTTGACGGTTTACGTTGTGGGTCTACAGGGCGAGCGATCAATACAGCCGGTCGCTGACGATCTCTTCGACGATATTGGTTGGGACCTGCTCGAAATGCGATGGGGTCATCGCATACGAGGCACGCCCCGAGGAGAGGGTTCTGACGGCCGTGGAGTAGCCGAACATTTCCTTGAGAGGGACATTGGCGCGGACGATCGAAAGGTTGGCTTTCGATTCCATGTTCTGGATCTGGCCGCGGCGCCGGTTGAGGTCGCCCATGACGTCGCCCTGGTATTCATCCGGGGTGGAGACCTCGACGGCCATGACCGGCTCGAGCAGCACGGCACCGGCCTTTTGGAAGGCGTCGCGCATGGCGAAGATGGCCGCCATGGAGAAGGCGTTTTCGTTGGAGTCGACCTCGTGGTAGGAGCCGTCGAGGATGTCGACCTGGACGTCGATGACGGGGTATCCGGCGATGATTCCGTTGGTCATTGCCTCGCCGATGCCCTTGTTGACGGCATTGATGTATTCCTTGGGGATCGAGCCGCCGATGACCTTGTTTTCGATGGTCAGCCCCTTGCCCTTTTCGTTCGGGCGGACGCAAATGATGACGTGTCCGTATTGGCCGCGGCCGCCGGACTGCTTGATCAACTTGCCTTCGCCCTTGGCTTCGACCGTGATGGTTTCGCGGTAGGCGATCTGCGGGGCGCCGGTGTTGGCCTCCACCTTGAACTCACGACGCAGGCGGTCGACGATGATCTCGAGGTGAAGCTCGCCCATGCCGGAAATGATGGTTTGGCCGGTCTCTTCGTCGGTCTTGACGGCGAAGGTCGGATCCTCTTCGGACAGGCGACCGAGGGCGTTGGCCAGCTTTTCCTGGTCGGCCTTGGTTTTCGGTTCGACGGCCATCGAGATGACCGGTTCGGGGAAAGTCGGGGGCTCGAGCACCACGTCGTAGGAGTGGGCGGCGAGGGTGTCACCGGTGGTGACGTTCTTCAGGCCGACCATGGCGGCGATGTCACCCGCATAACAGGCTTCGACGTCGGTGTGTTGGTCGGACTGGATCTTGATCAGGCGGCCGACGCGTTCACTGCGGCGGGTGCGCGGGTTGTAGACGGTGTCGCCCTTCTTGATCACGCCCGAGTAGACGCGGAAGAAAACCAGCTTACCGACGAACTTGTCGGCCCAGAGTTTGAAGGCGAGGGCGACGAATTTCTCGTGGTCGGAGGTTTTCACCTCGATCTCGACGGATTCGTCGGACGGGTCCATGCCGATCACCGACGGAATTTCGAGCGGGCTCGGAAGGTAGTCGATGACGGCGTCGAGGAGGTACTGGACGCCTTTGTTCTTGAATGCGGAACCGCCGGCGACGGGAACGATCTTGTTCGCGATGGTGGCGCGGCGGAGACCCTGCTTGAGGAGTTCGAGCGGAACGTTCTCGTTTTCGAGGAACGCTTCGCCGACTTCGTCGTCTTCGTCCGCAACGGCGTGGATCAACTCTTCGAGGGCGTCTTTCGCTTCGAGCTTGAGGTCGCCCTCAAGTTCCTCAATCGAGTAGGTGGATCCGAACACATCGTCGTCGGAGTAGTAGATCGCCTTCTGGTTCACCACGTCGATCTGGCCCCGGAGGTTTTCCTCGGAGCCGATCGGAATAAGAATCCTGACGGTCTTCGCACCGAGTTTCTCCTGCACCTCGCCGTAGACGCGGTTGAAGTCGGCACCGGTGCGGTCCATCTTGTTGACGAACACGATGCGCGGCACCTTGTATTTCGAAGCCTGCCGCCAAACGGTTTCGGTTTGCGGCTGGACTCCGGCAACACCGCAGAAGACGACAATCGCTCCATCCAGGACCCGGAGGGAGCGTTCGACCTCGGCGGTGAAATCCACGTGGCCGGGCGTATCAATGATGTTGATACAGTGCTTGAGTTCGGGGAAGAGCTTGACGGCTCCTTCCTCCGCGTGCTGCCACCATTCGGTGGTCACGGCGGCGGAGGTGATGGTGATCCCGCGCTCACGCTCCTGCTCCATCCAGTCGGTGGTCGCGGCGCCATCATGCACCTCGCCGATCCGGTGAATCATTCCCGTGTAGAAGAGAATCCGCTCGGTGAGCGTCGTCTTGCCCGCATCGATATGCGCCGCAATCCCGATATTCCGGGTGCGGTCGAGCACATAGTTGCGATTTGGACTGTTTGGATTCACTTGCGGGAAACGCGCGCTGGCGCGTGGATTCAGTGGATGATTAGAAACGGAAGTGGGCGAAGGCGCGGTTGGCCTGGGCCATCTTGTGAACGTCGTCGCGCTTGCGGACAGCGGACCCTTGATTGTTGGCGGCGTCCTTGATCTCGTTGGAGAGCGCGACGTGCATCGGCGTGCCGCGGCGACCGCGGGCGTAGGTCACGATCCAGCGCATGGCGAGCGACTCGGAACGGTCACCGGAAACTTCCAGCGGCACTTGGTAGGTGGCACCACCGACACGGCGGCTTTTCACCTCAACGCGCGGCTTGGCGTTTTCGATGGCCCGGGTGATCACTTCGAGCGGATCCACGGTATCGATGCCTTCGTTGGCCTTTTCGATGGCTGCGTAGACAATTCGTTGAGCGAGGGAACGCTTCCCGGAACGCATCACCTTGGAGATGAGGTGTCCGACGAGAGCGCTGTCGTAACGGGGATCGCGACGATCCGGCTTTTCATAAACTCGCTTGCGGCGTGGCATGACGTTTTCTCAGGTAGAGGTTTGATTTGAGATGATTACTTCGGACGCTTGGCTCCATACTTGGAACGGCCCTGACGGCGTTTCTCGACACCCAGGGTATCAAGGGAACCACGAACAATGTGGTAACGAACACCCGGAAGGTCTTTTACCCTGCCGCCGCGCACGAGCACGATGGAGTGTTCCTGGAGGTTGTGCCCCTCACCACCGATGTAGGCGATGACTTCGAATCCGTTCGTCAGGCGAACCTTGGCGACTTTACGGAGAGCCGAGTTCGGCTTCTTGGGGGTGCGGGTCATCACCTGAAGACAAACTCCGCGGCGCTGGGGGCAATTCACAAGAGCTGGTGATTTCGACTTTTCGGCCGGAATCTTACGTCCCTTGCGGACTAGCTGGTTGATGGTCGGCATGTTTCCTGCGTGGTTCTGGTTGTGACGGGTGCAACCGGTCCAGCGACGAGGAAACCTCGATCTCGCTTTTCTCCGGAGCTTCTCCCGATAAATTTTCCCTATGTTTCCAGGCCCGATGTTGGAAATTATCAACAGGCCGCGTTGCGGGGGCGGCGAACATAGGAGCCGCCGCCAAGCTGACAAGTCCTATTTTGGCTTTTTCGGAAAATAATTCGCAGTTTCTACGATTTCAGGCCGAAATTCGCCTAACATTTCGGATTTCCGTTGGAGTTTTTGTGCCGGGTGACGAGATGACCGGGACGTTGACACCTCGAAACCCGGCCCCCTAGGCTTTGGATGCCATGACATTCCGCATCTGCCGCCTGTGTTTCCTCATGCTGGCGTGGTCCCCCACCCTGCCCGCCAATGAATCCGTCTGGCGCACATGGGTGAGTGCGGCCGGCACGAAAATCGAAGCCCGGGTCATCGATTGGACCCCTTGTCCGCGCATCGAGGCCTCGGCCATGACGCTTGAGACCACCGACGGCCGGAAGCTCCCGGTCTCCTTCAAGCATCTGTCCCCGGCCGATCAGGCGTGGCTGATCAATCACCACAAGGCCGACTTGATCGGCGCTGCTCCGGCAACGATTGCTCCGGGCGCCAGCTCCCCGGCCGAGCAGGACGTTCGGGTTTTCAAGCAACGCACCACCCGCCTGGACCCGGATCAATTGTTTCTCCCGCCCCATCAGGTGAACTGGGATCGCTCCATGATTCCATCCCGCGGCGGGTATGAGGACTCGAAGTCGAGGGGCGCCGACTTGGTGGCAAATCACCTGTTTTGGCTGACCAAGGCAGGCTACACGAAATACGAAATCGACAGCGACGAGTCGAAAACCTGGGAGAAAATCCACCGCGACGTGCGCCGCCGCTTCCGGGGAGGCAACAGCCATCGCGTCGAGGAAGTCATGGATCTCGCGGTGGAAATGCTCACTCGCGAGGGCAAGGGGATCCGCAAAATCAACTGCTGGGACGTCGCCGTGCTGGAGGAAGGCGCCATCGAACTCGCGCTGCAGGGCTCCGCGCTGGTGCTGATCGAACCGGACGCCGGCAAAATCAACAATGAGAAGCAAACCGAATGGCAGGCAGTCCTGCCGATCCTGACCATGAAGTGGCCGAGCCTGACGGTCTCGCGCGACGGCAACCGGCCGAAACTGAAACTCGAAGCCATTCCCGAAAACGCCGACGCCAGCGCCAAATCGAACCTGACCGGGCAGAAATCGTATCGCCTGGCCACCGACCCCGGAGATACCGGCAAACTCGCCCTCAGGCTGGCCGACGAAGAACTGGAATTGAGAATCGGAAAAACCCGGACGTCCAACTACGGCGGCCAGATTTTCATCCTCGATCTGGATCTGGCACCGCCGCAACAAGCGGCCGAGTGACCTTGCGCCTCGGTTCCCGCCATCTCCATGCCGACCCGCCGGTCCGTCGAACCGGAGGATTCAGTCGCCAATTTCATCCAAAAACGCCCCGTCCCTCCAGGCGGTCGAGGTCCCGAACCTCGCGAACACCCGCCGTTCTTCCGGCCACACATACACCCGTTTGCCGCCGGCTCCCACCAAAGCCACCAGCTCCGGCGGCTGCCGTCCGGACAAACACGCCGTCCGCCAAACCCCCTGCGACATCGGACGGTCGATCCACTTTTCCACTTCGATTGACACCGCTCCCGGGCGCCGCGCGTTGCCATTTCGCCACAAACCACCGCCAAACATCGGATTCGCCGCCGACACCCGGGCCATCTCCGCGAACCGCTTGGCGTCCAACCCGCGCCGCGACTCCCCCCGCAGCAACCGCGCCAGCGTTTCGCCCAGCCTCCCGAGTCCGCGCACCGTCAGCACCGCACCGGTCGATAAATACGGCACATCCATCCGGTCCGACCGCCATCCCTCACCATTCAGCCCGACCGGCCGCATCACCGCGCGCTCCATGAATCCCGCCAGACTTCCCTTCCCCTCCGCCTTCAACTTGCGCCGCAGCACCTCGCCCAGCACCTCCCAATGCGACGGCCCATAGCGAAACACCGCGCCCGGTTCGTCCACGCAGCGCAGCGCCACCGCCACCGGCCCCTTGTCCGCCGGTCGGTTTCGATAGAGCGGGATCACCCCGCTCTCCAAGCCCGACACCTGCTGCATCAGCATTCCCACCGTGATCCGCCCCTTGCGCCCCGATCCGCGCCATTCGTCGATGGTCTCCGCCACCCGCTCGTCCGCGCTCAACCATCCTTCCGATGCCGCCTTGGTCGCCGCCAGCACCGCCAGCACCTTCGTCACACTCAACGCCGCCCCGCCATCATCCACCCTCCACTCCGCCACCAGCTTCCCGCCCTGCCACGCCCCCCAGCCGCGACCGCCAAAACGCGGCGCCCGCGACTCCATCACCGCGATCTGCCGCCCCCTCCAGTGCCGCGCCGCGCCACTGCCCACCCCCGCACAACCGGTCGCCACCCCGGCACCAACCAGCCCCGCGACCCGCAGGAAATCACGCCGCGCCTTCATCACTTCCGGCGGGCGATCAGGAGGTTCGCGCTCGACGCCTCCATCTGGTAGCCCGAGCCAAAGGTCAACGGCGGCCTCGGCCCCGCCGCCTGATACGCCGCCGCCAGGTCCGCCTGCGCGTGCCGCTCGAAAAACCCGATCGGCCCCGTGTAGCGGCCAAACAGATGAACATCCCACACGCCCTGATCAAAAAACCGGTAGGGAACCCCCGAATCGTCCTGCACCACCGCCTTGCAGCGCCCCAGCACAAATTCCCGGATCCCGGAAAACCGGTCGTCCTGCAGCAAATACGACGCCGCCTTGAAATACGCCACCGATCCGCTGCCGGCACGCGCCGCCAACCAACTCTCATAGCTCCCGCCAAACCCCTGATTCGACAAATCCCCCTGCACATACACCACTGACTTCCGCCCCCGGCCCGGCAGCGTGAACACAATCTCCACAGCCGGATTTCCACCCGCATCGACCGCCCGCACGTCCACATCCTGCCCGTTCATCAGCCCCACCGCCGTCAGCAATACCGGCGTCACCCCCTGCCATGCCGCATGGCTGAAATCCGTCTTCATGTCCTTGGTGATGAAATACCCGTGCAACAACTGCGTCTCCACCGCCCGGTCATGCCCCCGCAGCGATGAAATCACCGCCCCCGGGTCCGTATTCTCCAGATCCGGCATCGCCCCCACCGGCTCCAGCCCCATCATGACATAGCGGGAACTCTCCGGAAACAACGCCGCCACATACAACAAATCCGGCCCGCCAAATGGATAAACCACCGTCCGGGGAGTCCCCGCCAGCGGCTCGAGGTATTGCCCCGACCACTCGACCTGCGCCGCGATCCGCTTGCTCGTCCGGTATTTCCACTTGCTCAGGTTATCCCGGGAAAACGCCTGATATTCATCCTCCCGCTGAAGCCGCGATAGCCGCGCGCCATTCCGCACCGGCCTGCCGCCGAGAAACCGCGCGATATCCGTCGGGTTCGCCACCCCACCCACCGCCACAAACGGCTCCGGCACCTCGTTTCCACGCTCGTCCCGATGCACGTCCGGCACCGGAGAACACGCCACAACCATGAGCCAGAACAACAAATGACAGGAAAGTTTCATCACTCCAACGCGGCATTCAGCCACACCACCATCAATTCCCGAAAACCGCCCGGAATCAAGCAGTGAAACACGCATCAACCCGATATCCACCAACCCGGCACGCCAGCCCTGCGGCAGCCATCAGCAGCAAACCACCTCCCGGCTCCGGAATCCCCGTCGTCGTTCAAGTCCGCATGGTGCCCGGCGGTCAGCACCCACTCGGACGACAAAGCCACGCCCGTTCCACGATACGTGAAAGTGCCGTCGGAAACTTCCAGCGCCACCACAAACGAAAACTCCCCGTCCGTATCCAGCCGACCGCTCGGTGTATCGGCGGAAAAATCCCACTCTCCCCCGGCCAAGATCATGGGCTGTGCGACGGATCACATGGGCGATTCTCAGATTTTTCCAGGCTCGATCAACTCCATGGCCTCCGCTCCTCCCACGACGGCCTCCGGCGGAATCCTCCCACACATATCGCTCGTTGTATTCCACCACCCTGCCGGCGTCCCTTCAG
Organism: Verrucomicrobiota bacterium JB025; assembly: GCA_030673875.1. Taxonomy (GTDB): domain Bacteria; phylum Verrucomicrobiota; class Verrucomicrobiia; order Verrucomicrobiales; family Akkermansiaceae; genus Luteolibacter. The sequence goes on from JAUTCT010000028.1 coordinate 28,823, forward strand.
GACGCGATCTTTTCATCGTCACCAATTACCGGGGTTGAAACCCCGGCCTTCGTTCCTCCGTGCCTCCGGCACGACCTCGTGCACAACGCCACCCAAACGCAACGACGCCACCCGGTCCGTCGCAAAACCACCCCGCATTCCCGAAACCCTCCTCAAAAAGCCCCCCTAACACCTCCTGCTCGCCCGGACCCGAACGAACCTCACCACAAAAAAACCGGTCCCACTCCCGGCCCAAAAAAAACAGCCGCCACCACAAACCGGCCCCGAATACCGCCACCACACATAAGCTCATGTCACAGCCGGACCTGAAAGCTCCATCGCAACAAACCCCGCCAACAAACCCCGCCACCAAACCACACCACCAAACCACGCCAACAAACCACGCCAACAAACCACGGCACCAAACCACGGCACCAAACCCCGACACCAAACCCCGACACCGCATCCCGGTCCTGAAAGGACCACGCCACATAGCCCGGGGTTTCAACCCCGGGAACCGCCCCCAACCACATCCACGCGTCCTGAAAGGACGCCGGCGGACGCCCGTCACTCCCACACATACCGCTCGTCGTATTCCACCTGATAGCGCTCCAAGAACTTCCGGAACTCATCGCGGAACGACTCCCGTTTGTGATGTTCTTTCTGACCCCGCACATAGGCCCGTGCCCGCTCGAGCCCCTGCGGCCCCACGCTGAACCACCCGTAACCCGCCTGCCATGCGAACCGGCCTGAACCCTTTCCGTTTTCATTCACCCATTTCGAACTCCCGCCCTTGAGTTCCTTCACGAATCGCACGTCCGCCACCGACTTCGATTCCCGAATGACCAAATGCACGTGGTCCGGCATGCCGCCGATCTCCAAAAGCCGCGCCCCGTGGTCCCGCACGATCCCGCCGAGGTATTCATACAGCCTCGGTTCCAGCTCCGCCGTGATCAACGGCTCCCGGTGCTTCGTGCTGAAAACCAGATGGGAGTATTTGACGTGGAGCGATTGACCCATGGTTCCTCCATCCTGCCGGCGTCCCTTCAGGACGCAACCTTTTCATTTCCTTCGCTACCGGGGTTGAAACCCCGGCCTTCGTTCCTTTGTGCCTCCGGCACGATCTCGTGCACAACGCCACCCAAACGCGACAACGCCACCCGGTCCGTCGCAAAACCAACCCGCGTTCCCGAAACCCTCCTCAAAAAAGCCCCTCCTGACGCCTCCTGCTCACCCGGCCCCGAACGAACCTCACCACACAAAAACCGGTCCCACTCCCGGCCCCCAAAAAACACTCACCACCACAAACCGGCCCCGAATACCGCCACCACACGTAAGCTCATGTCACATCCGGACCTGAAAGCTCCATCGCAACAAACCCCGCCAACAAACCCCGCCAACAAACCCCGCCAACAAACCCCGCCAACAAACCACGCCACCAAACCACGCCACCAACCCACGGCACCAAACCACGCCACCGCATCCCGGTCCTGAAAGGACCACGCCACAAAGCCCGGGGTTTCAACCCCGGGACCCGCCCCACCCGCATCCACGCGTCCTGAAAGGACGCCGGCGGACGCCGCCCGGTCAATCCTCCCATCCCGGAATCCCTGCAAATCCACGATTTTTTCCCGGATTTGCACGTTTTACCCAAACCACTCCACATTTCCCTATCCCGCATTTCCGGCTTCCGCTTTCCCTCCCCTCCATTGACAAAATCGCCCAACCGGGTAAAGGCAAGCCCCATGCAAACTGAGAACGACCCCAAACCGGAGGCAGCCGAGGACACGCCCGAGGAAACCGCCGAGATTCCGGTGGAACCGGCCAGCGCGCCGGAACCCGGAACCCCGGAGGCCGCAGAAACCCAGGAACTCGACCCGTGGGAGGAACTCGAAGCCGATGTTGCCAAGTGGAAGGAACTCTCGCTGCGAACCGCAGCCGAAATGGAAAACCTCCGCAAACGCACCGCCCGCGAACGCGAGGACGCCGTGCGCTACGCCAACCAGCGCCTGCTGGAGGAACTCCTCCCCGTCATCGACAACTTCCAAATGGGCATGCAAGCCGCCGCCCAGGACACCTCCTCGATGATCTACATCGGCATGGACATGGTCCGCAAACAACTCGACGAATTCCTCAAATCCCAAGGCGTCGAGGAAATCGACACCACCATCCCATTCGACCCCAACCTCCACGACGCCGTGGCCCAGGAAGAATGCGGCGAGGGCGAGGAAGGCCGCATCCTCAAAGTCACCCGCCGCGGGTTCAAAATCCGCGACCGCCTGCTCCGGCCGGCCTCCGTCGTCGTTTCCAAGCTTCCCGAGGACGCTCCTCAGGACGAGGCAGCCCCGCAGGAAGGAGACCAGGCTTAAACCATGTCCGACAAACGAGATTACTACGAAGTCCTCGGCGTTTCCCGCGACGCCACCGACGCGGAAATCAAAAAATCCTACCGCAAACTCGCGGTCAAGTTCCACCCGGACAAGAACCCGGGTGACAAGGCCGCCGAGGATAAATTCAAGGAACTCGGCGAGGCCTACGAGGCACTCTCCGATCCCGACAAACGCGCCGCCTACGACCGCTACGGCCACTCCGCCTTCTCCGGCGGCATGGGCGGCGGCGGTGGCGGCGGCTTCCACGATCCGATGGACGTCTTCTCCCAGATCTTCGGCGGCGCCTTTGGCGGCGGCTTCGAGGAATTCTTCGGAGGCGGCGGCCCGCGCCGCAAAGGGTCCGGCAAACAACGCGGATCAGACCTCCGCTACGACCTCGAAATCACCCTCGAAGAAGCCGCCAGCGGCGTCGAAAAGGAACTCGAGATCGAACGCTACGTCCCCTGCGACACCTGCGGGTCCAAAGGGTCCAAGGGATCCGGCGGAGTGAAAGCCTGCTCGACCTGCGGCGGCCGCGGCGTCGTCGCACGCCAGGCCGGCATCTTCATCCAGCAGTCCACCTGCCCGGAATGCCGCGGCGCCGGTGAAACCATTTCGGACCCCTGCTCCGCCTGCAACGGCGAAGGCCGCGTCCAGCGCGACAGCCGCATCAAGCTCCGCATCCCTGCCGGAGTCGATACCGGCACCCGCCTCAGGTCCTCCGGAAACGGCGACGCCGGAGTCCGTGGCGGATCCGCCGGAGACCTCTACGTCTTCCTCCACGTCGCCGAGCACGATGTCTTCGAGCGCGCCCATTCCGACCTCTTCTGCGAAGTGCCGCTGCCGTTCTCCGTCGCGGCCCTCGGCGGCGAGCTCAAGGTCCCCTCCCTCAACGGCCAATCATCCATCAAGATTCCCGCCGGCACCCAGGGTGGCACCACCTTCCGCCTGCGTGAAAAGGGCATGCCCAGCCTTTCCGGCGGCCGCAAGGGCGACCTCAACGTCTCCGTGCAGGTCGAAGTCCCCACCAAGCTCAGCCACTCCCAACAGGAAAAACTGCGCGAGTTCGCGGACTCCATCGGCCAGCACAACTCGCCGATGCACGAAGGTTTCCTGGAAAAAGCCAAACGCTTCTTCGAGTTGAAATGAACCTCCAGTCCCGACCGCTCACGACCACGCTTGTCGTGGCGGCGGGACTCATCGCCGCGGGCGCCGGCATTTGCTCCGGGGAAACCGTCCGCATCATGGCGGCCAACCTCACCAGCGGAAACTACCAGTCCTACGACCCCGGCGATGGCATCCGCATCTTCCAGGGGCTCGATCCCGACGTCGTCCTGATCCAGGAGTTCAACTACGACGACAACAGCAGCGCCGACCTCCGCAACTTCGTCGACGACGCCTTCGGCACGGAGTTCTCCTACTCCATCGAAGGCGGCGACGAACAAATCCCCAACGGCATCATCTCACGCTACCCGATCCTCGAGTCCGGAGAGTGGGACGACTCGGAAGTCGCCAACCGCGACTTCGCCTGGGCACGCATCGACATCCCCGGCGACAAAGACCTCTGGGCCGTCAGCGTGCACCTCCTCACCTCCGGGTCCGGCGTCCGGAACACCGAGGCATCCGCACTCGTCAACTACATCCAGAGCCACGTCCCGGCCGATGACTACCTGGTCATCGGCGGCGACTTCAACACCGACTCCTTCGGGGAATCCTGCCTCGCCACGCTCTCCACCGTCGTCGACACCTCCGGCCGCCCCACCGACCAAAACGGCGACACCGGCACCAACTCCAGCCGCTCCAAACCCTACGACCAGGTGCTCCCGGAAGGCGAACTCGCCGCGCTCGAGGTCCCGGTCACCATCAGCGGACACCCGTTCACCTACACCGAAGGCCTCGTCTTCGACAGCCGCGTCTTCACCCCGCTCACCGCCGTCAGCCCCGTGGAATCCGGCGACAGCGCCGCATCCAACATGCAGCACATGGGCGTCATCCGTGACTTCCTCATCGACGACGCACAAGCCACCGAACCCGCCGACTACCCCACCGATTTCGCCGCCACCTCCACCACCGGAGCAATCACCCTCACCTGGACGGACGTCGCCACCACGCCCGTTCCGGACGGCTATCAGCTCATCGTCAGCACCAGCCCGTCCATCACCGCACCCACCGACGGTGTCGCCATCACCGACGACCCCGACCTCGGCGACGGCCTGGCCCGGGTCACCGCCGCCCCCGGCCAACAAACCGTCACCTTCTCCGGCCTGCCGCCGGAAACCACCTACCACGCCACCATCTTCCCCTACACGCTCGGCGACGCCATCGACTACAAAACCGACGAAACACCCGCCACGGCCAGCGTCAGCACACCCGCCGAAGCAAGCCCGGCACCGGACGCCCCCGTCATCGCACAAATCCTCTACCCCCACTCGACCGGCGTCTCCATCCTTTGGAATCCGGTCGTGAATGCCACCGCCTACTCGCTCGACATCTCGCAAGACCCCGGCTTCTCCGGCGGCGCGGCCACCACCCTCCTCAGTGAGGGTTTCGACGCTTCCGACGACGTCCCGGACGGCTGGACCGACAACGGCTCCGCCAAAGACACCGTCGCCTCGCACGTCCAAAGCACCCCCAACTGCCGCGCCATGGCCGCCGGCGACACCCTCGAAACGCCAGCCGTCGACCACCCGGCCGCCATCAGCTTCTTCGTCGACGCCAGCAACGGCGGCAATGGCAACACCGCCACCATTTCCTACTCGATCGACAACGGCACATGGCAACCGCTCGCGTCCTTCACCGCCAGCACCACCGGCGCCACCACAACCATCGACTGCACCAGCTCGCCCGACCTCTCCGGCCAAACCAAGGTCCGCTTCCGCTTCGAAGCCGACTTCAACACCTGGTATCTCGACGACGTCGCCATCACCGGCGCTGCCGGCCCCGGCTTCGTCACCGGCTATCAAAACCTCCCGCTGGGAAATGCCACCCGCGTCGACCCCGCCGACCTCAGCCCGGACACCACCTACTACTTCCGCCTCCGCGCCGCCAACGACTCCGCCACCAGCCCGGACTCCGCCACCGGCACCTTCACCACCACCGCAACCGGCACCCCCTACTCCGTCTGGGCGGATGCCCACCAGCTCCCCACCGCCGACTTCACCAGCGATGCCGACAACGACTCGCTGCCCGACTTCCACGAATACCTCTTCGCCACCGACCCCGCCGCCCACACCCCGCCAGCCGAGGTCTCCAGCCAGACCATCACCGCGAACGGCATCCTCCTCAGCCACCGCCGGTCCCTCGCCCCCGGCATCACCTGGCACTACCTCGGCGGCACCGACCCCTCCGCCCTTTCCCCGCTCGCCGCGGGATCCGGTTACGAAATCCTCTCGGTCGAAAACCAGGGCGACTACGAACAAGTCACCGTCCTCATCACTCCCGGCACCGCGCTCCGCTACTTCATCCGCCTCCGCGCCACCCTCCAGACGGACTGACTCCCCCGGTCGAAACCGCCACCGCCCCCACCCGGTGAGGCCCCATGCACCGGTTGTTCAACAGATCAACCGGTCTCGCTGAAAACATCCTCGCCCACCCCGCGTATTCAACCCACGTTTCCTAACGAAACAAAAACCTGAATTCGCACCTCATGAGCAACAACACCTCCCTGCCTCTTCCTCGTCGCAGCTTCCTCAAACAATCCGCCGCGGTTTCCGCCGGGGCCTTCGTCCTCCCCCGCTTCGCCATCGGCAAACCCGGCGGCTCCGCCAACGGCAAGGTCAACGTCGCCATGATCGGCACCGGAGGCATCGCCGGCCAGGCCTACGATGGCACCAAGGGCGAAAACATCGTCGCCCTCTGCGACGTCGATTCCAAGACCCTCGCCAAAGCCAAAACCAAACAGGCACCCGACGCCAAAACCTTCACCGACTTCCGCAAAATGCTCGATGCAATGGGCAAGGAAATCGACATGGTCTGCGTCAACACCCCGGACCACACCCATTTCGCCGCCACCATCGAGGCCATGCAGCGCGGCATCCACGTGTTCACCCAGAAACCGCTCGTTCACAACATCTGGCAGTGCCGGACCCTCCTCAAGGCCACGGAAAAATACAAGGTCCACACCAACATGGGCAACCAGGGCCACACCTTCAACGGCATCCGCTCCATGAAGGAATGGGTTGATGCCGGCGTCTTCGGCCAGATCAAGGAAGCCCACTCGTGGATCGATGGACCCAACTGGACCAGCCGCTACTTCGGCCGCCCCGAACTGCCGCTGAAATCATCCCCGGTCCCGCAAAACCTCGACTACGACCTCTGGCTCGGCCCCGTCCCGGAGACCCCCTACCACCGCCTCTACCACCCGCTCAAATGGCGCGGATTCAACAAATTCGGCACCGGCACCTTCGGCGACTGGTTCTGCCACGTCGCCGACGCCCCGGTCTGGGTGCTCGACCTCTACGAACCCGTCGCCATCGAGGCCATCCACACCGAAGGCGGCTCCGAAGAACTCGTGCACGACGCCGTCTCCGTCCGCTGGGACTTCCAAAAACGCGGCACCAAGGAACCCATGTCCTTCTACTGGCACAACGGAATGCCTCCCAAAATGCCGGAAAAACCCAAAGACTGGACCATCAGCGGCAAGCTCCCGAAACACGGCACCCTCTACCTCGGGGAAAAACAAAACGGCTACACCGACCACCGCTCGAACAACCCGAGCATCGTCAACCGCGACGCCATGCGCGACTTCAAGAAATCCGGCTTCCCCGAAGAAAAATACCCGCGCGTCAAGGACGGCCCGATCCGCGAACTCGTCGATGTCGTCAAAGGCAACCTCAAGGAAGCCGGCTCCAACTTCACCTACGCCGCCCCGATGACCGAAGTCATGCTGCTCGGCATTCTCGCCGCACAACACGGCGGCAAAATCGAGTGGGACGCCAAGCACCCGCGCATCACCAACCGCCCCGAACTCAACGCATTCCTCAAGGAGCCCGTCCGCGCCGAGTGGGACTACGGCACCGACCTCTGGTAACCCGCACGCCGCACCCTCGGTCACCGGAGCCCGCGCCTCGTCAATCCCGCTGATGCGGGCAGGCGGGCACCGGCCCGATCGTGCCGCCGGAGATCAGCTTTGCCTCGGTCAGCGATTGGCGGAGGTCCCTCCGGCCGTGACTCACGTTGCGCGCCCAGCGTTCAATCCGCCGCACGATCGGCCGGTGGTCCACCCCGATGTGGGCCACCGAATCCTGAAACCAGCTGAACGACGGGTCGGGATCATTGCACAACAACGACACATCCGTCGGCACCCCAAGCCGGCGCCGCGCGCAAAACTGCAGAAACGAGGCCACAAAAACCGCCTCATCGAGAAACACCGCCGTCGGTGGCGTCACCCGGAACAACCCCTCCAGCGACGCGTGCAGACCCGCCGCATCCTCCCGCCATTCCGGTAAATTGAAGCTGCTTGGCGTGATCCCGTGGCTCTCCAGTTCCTGGAGAAACTCCCGCTCAAACACACCCGGCACCGGCACCCGGCGCACCGTCCGGCAGAGCAGCACAATCCGCCGGTGGCCCAACTTGACCAACTTTCGCACCGCCCGCCGCATCGCCGGCAGCTTGTTCGGGCCGATGCTCGGAACCGGCAGCCCCTGATACCGGCCGGCCAGCGCGAAGACCGGCAGCCCCTGCGCCTCGAACCACGCCAGCACCTCGCGGGAACCGGCCACCACCACCCACGCGTCGGCATCGCTCTGCTTCACCATCCGGCTCAGCCGACGCAGGCTGCCCCCCAGCTCGGAGACCGACTTGCGCGGATAGAACACCACATGCCCCGCCTTGTGCAGGTGGTAGCGCAGCTCGCCCTGGATCTCCGCCTTCCGATCGGCGGGATCAAGCAGCAGAATCGCGATCCGCAGCGAAGTCCGCAGCTGCAACTCGGTGGGCGGCACAACCCGCCGCCGCCGACCCGCCCCCTGCCCCGCCAGCACCCCTTCGCGTTCGAGCTGGCACAGCGCCGCCTCCGCCGTCTTGTGGTTCACTCCCAGCTCGGCCGACAGCTGATTCGCTCCGGGCATCACACCCACCCATGTCCCGCGCACCACCTCCATCCGCAAATGCTCCGCAACTTGCTCAGAGGCGGATAGAATCCGAAACGATCGCATGCGGCCATCTCACTCCGCCACGGGGGCACTTGTCGATTTTCAAATCCTACCCCCAACCGGGGCAGGCGCGAACGCACTAATTCCTCGGCAACTGGCGGCCGAATGGCACAAATATAGCTGTTCTTTCATCCGCGTCCGCTCATTATCACCGTGGAACTTCCGCTTGGTCGAACAGGGACGCGGAAAAAGCACTGAAGCCCCATGGGTTTCACCGAAAAATGCGACAAAACCACATAATCAATAAAGCCAAAATATGAAATCAACATTGCACAACCTCTTCGCGACAAGCGCCGTCGCCGCCATGGCTGTCGCCACAGCTCAAGGCGACCTCATTGTTTACGAAGGGTTCGACTACACGGTGGGCGACGCGATCTGGACACAAGACAGCGGCACCGGTTGGGACGGCGCTTGGACGGGCACCGACACGGATACTCGCGGCACTCCCGAAGTCGGAAATGGACTCGCACTCGGCGCACTACTCTCATCTGGCGGTTCCTACCTCCGCCCGCAACGGTATGGCGTGGCACAATCGAGCCGCACCATTTCCTCCGCCTCGCAAGCCGCGCTGACGGCGGACGACTCGACCATTTGGTTCAGCGTGCTGATGAAAGCCAACGTTGGCGGCAGCACCGGCGGTTTCGCAGCCAACTCGCACGGAGCCATCGTGATTGGTGACGCGGCCTTCACCACCGCCAACCCCGGATCCACCCCTCCAACGATCGAGACAGGCGGCAACGCCGTGGGCGTAAGCTTCGACGGAGATTCAGGCAATGCCGCCGCTGCCGTGGGCATCACCGGTGTCACCTACGTCGCCGGCACCCGGACCCAAGTGCTCGACGACGAAATCACCGTCGGCGACACCACCGTCATGATCGTCGGTCAAATCAACTGGGCCGCTAACGGCACCAATGACGTAATCAGCCTCTACAACGTGACCGACCCGTCGGCGGCACTGCCGGCGGCTTTCACCACGATGGAAGTCGACTTGGACCAGTCCACCTTCAACGTCGTGGCCACTGCACAGGGCCAAACCGAGATCTTCGACGAAATCCGGTTCGGCGAATCCTACGCCGACGTCACCCCGCTGGACACCACTCCCCCGGCGATCGTCAGCCTCAGCCCGGAAAACGGCGCGACCGACGTGGCGATCAACCAGAACCTGAGGATCACCTTCGACGAAAGCATCGCGCTCGGCACCACCGGCGACGTCACCATCACCAACCTGACGGATTCGTCGGAGATCGTGATCTCCCTGCCGGATTCGGATGAGGACGGAACGATCACCGCAACCAGCGAATACCTGCTCATCAATCCGACCGCCAATCTCGACCTCGGCGCGACATACGCCGTGCAAATCGGAGCCACCGTCGTCACCGACCTCGGCGGAAATCCATTCGCCGGCATCAGCGATACCACCACCTGGTCATTCACCACCAGCGCCACCGACACCTATCCGCCTTCGCCGGACCCGATGACCTTCGCAGTGGCCCCCACGGCAATCTCCGACACCGAGATCACCATGACGGCCACCACCGCGACCGACGACAGCGGGGTTGAATACCTGTTCTCCAACACCACCCGCGGCACCGACAGCGGCTGGCAAAGCAGCACCACCTGGACCGAAACCGGTCTGAGCCCGGACACGCTGTATGCTTACACCGTCACCGCCCGCGACACCTCGACCAACCAAACCGAGACCACGGCCTCCGCAGAAGCAAGCGCCTGGACCTACCCGGAAATCACCGGCAACGAAATCCTCGCCACCGTCTTCGCAGGAAGGACCATCACCGGAAGCGAGGCAGCCATCAATGACTTCACCCTCAACGGAGTTGACGACCCCATCAGCCTCCTGGCCGACTCGGTCCCCGGAAGCACCGTCACCGTCAACTCGCTGTTCGATACGCCTGACACGCAAAACTTCTTTGCTCCCAATACCAGCTCCAGCAGCGCCCATTGGCAGGTGGACGTCCCGCTTGATGTCGACAGTGAGGCCATCTCGCTCGGCAACATCGAACTCTACATGCAGAGCTTCAGTAGCTCGGGAACCCGGAAGCTCACCCACCAGAACACCTACCAGGACCACTGGGTAACCGTCGAGTTGTTCGATTCGACCGAAACCTCACTCGGTTCCGAACAAATCTTCGGCCCCGATGGGTCGCGGCAAGACTACGTCGCGACCTTCACCTTCGGTAAGGGCATGGAACTCGCAGCGAACGAGTCCTATACCCTCCGTATCCTGGTCAGCGGTGAGGATCCCACCACCCCGGCGAATACCGGCAACTACGTCGGCATCGACGCCATCCGCGTTCTCAACGAAGCAGACTCCGCCTCGCCCTTCACCCTCTGGCAAACCGCCAATTTCCCGGGTGAAACCGACGAAGCCATCATCGGAGCGAACGCGGACCCCGACATGGACGGAATCTCCAACCTCGTCGAATACGGCCTCAACACCGACCCGAACGACGGATCGGACGTGCCCGTCACCACGGCGGCCACCGACGGAGAAGACCTCTGGATCCACTACACCCAGGTCGCTTCCGCCACCGACATCGACTACATCGTCGAGTGGTCGACCGACCTGACCAGTTGGTTCGACACCTACATCTCGGAAACCACCGATCCTGATCCGGCGGTCGATGCCGACTACCCGGTGATCAAGGCGAGCGTCGGCACGGCTGGAGACCCGGCCCTGTTCATGCGCGTCCGGATCGAACAAAAGTAATCCCTGAACCGCAGGTTCTTCAGACGCCGCTCCGGAACAATTGTTTCCGGAGCGGCGTTTTTCTTTTCCCTTCGCCCGCTTGAACCCGTTCACTGCCGAAAAGCCTTCCTCGCATCATGACCCGGGAAATCACCACCCTGCTGCCAATCGCCTCCCTGCTTTTCCTCGCCCCTGCAATGGCGGAGTCGATCGCATCCACCGACTTCACGAACCGGACGGTGAGCGGAAAAACCGCGGGCAACCTGAACTGGACCACCAACGGCGTGGCCGACCCCGGCGAGCTGACCTGGGTGGCGGAAGCCCCACAGCAAAGCTCCGGATCGAGCGACGCCCTGTTTGATACCGGTGACAGCGCCGGCCACTTCGCGCCGGACCGCAACATCGACAACGAAGGCGCCTGGAGCGTCAGCATCCCGCTGGTCCTCACCGGGCCGCAGCTCGAACTCAGCGAGGTCACCCTCGACTGGCGCCATTTCAACAACTCCGGAAACCACCAAACCGCAGACCGCTCGGCGGACTGGACGGCCACCCTCACCGGCTCGGCGACCGGCCTGATCGACAGCACGACCGCCACCGGTGTCAGCGGCCTCTCCGGCACCTGCCAACTGAGCTTTTCCTCCACGCTGACGCTCGACGATTCGGAAACCTACACGCTGAAGATCCACGTCGTCGGAACCAACTACCCGTCCGGCGGAAACAACACCGCTCTCGATGCCATCTCGATCGGCAGCAGCGACCCCGCCGAACCAGACACCCGCCCCAACATCCTCTTCCTCATGGCCGACGACCAACGGTCCGACACCCTCGGCTGCTACGGCCACCCGGTGGTGCAAACCCCGGTCATCGACAACCTCGCCGCACAGGGAGTGCGCTTCACCAACGCCTTCGTGACCACGCCCATCTGCGCCGCCAGCCGCGCCTCCGTGCTCACCGGCGTCACCGAGCGGACCCACGGCTACACCTTCGGCATGGACGCCGTCCCCAGCCAGCTGGACGCGCTCAGCTACCCGAAACTGCTCGGCGCATCAGGCTACCGCACCGGCTTCATCGGCAAATACGGCGTCAGCATGGCCACCACGGCAGCCAGCCATTTCGACTCCGTCCAGCAGGTCGCCGGCTACGCCACCAGCACGCCCTACTTCATCCTCCAGGACGACGGCAGCTACCGCCACTCGACCGACGTCTGCGCCGACAAGGCCATCGAGTTCATCGAGAGCACCACCCCGGGCCAGCCGTTTTGCCTCTCCGTCAGCTTCAACGCCCCGCATGCCAGGGACGGCGCCACCGTCGCCGAGGAATCCTACCCCTGGCCATCGTCGTCGGACGGCCTCTACCTCACCGGGGAACTGCCCGACCAGGGACTCAACGAATCATGGTTCGAAAGCCAGCCGGCATTTGTGCAAAACTCGATCAACCGCAACCGCTTCAACTGGCGCTGGAACACCGCGGAAAAATACGACTCCCACCTGCGCGCCCACCTGCGCATGATCACCGGGATCGACACCGCCGTCGGCAACATCCTCGCCACCCTGGAAAGCGAGGGCCTGGCCGACAACACCATCATCATCTACACCGCCGACAACGGCTTGTTCCTCGGTGCCCGTGGCTTCGCCGGAAAATGGAACCACTACGAACAGGCGCTGCGCGTCCCGCTGATCGTCTACGACCCGCGCCTGCCCGAGCAATCCAGGGGCAGGGTCGAATCCGCCATCGCCCTCAACATCGACTTCTCCCCCACCTTCCTCGACTGGGCGGATGAACCGCCGCACGCATACTGCCAGGGCGTCTCGCTGGTCCCGGTCATCGAGGACCGCAGCGAAACCACCCGCGCCGACTTCTTCTGCGAACACCACATGGCGACGAACTCCACCATTCCAAAGTGGCGCGGCGTGCGCGACCAGAGATACGTCTACGCCTGCTACTATGAGGAGGATTACGAATACCTGCACGACATCCGAACCGACCCCGACCAGTGGGTCAACCTCGCCCTCGATCCGTCCTATCAGGATGTGCTGGAACAAATGCGGGAACGCTGCGATGCCTATCAGGCCGTCTTCCAGACCCGCGAATCCGTCGCCGCCGGTGAAACCCTGGTGGTCGATTCGGAACCGGACGGCCTGCCCGACTTCTGGGAGACCAAACACTTCGGCTCCCTCACCCGCAACGGCCTGGACGACGCCGACGGCGATGGATCAAGCGACCTGTCGGAGGCCCTAGCCGGCACCGACCCGAACGACGCCGGATCCCGCCCGATGCTCCGGATCGATCCGGACCTCACCCTCGCCTACTCGCCCTACATGCCGGGACGCATCCTGACCCTCGAGCACAGCGCGGACCCCGCCGGCGAGGCAGCCTGGTCGGTGGCTCCGCTGTCCGCCGGCTACGACGGTTCGCTGCTGGAGTTCGACGCACCGGCCACCGGAGCAAGCACCGGCTTCTACCGGATGCGGATCACTGACCCACTGGGAAAGTGACACCGTGATAGCGCACCCGCTGGTAGCGCTCGTCCCAACTGAAGATACAGATTTCCCGCCGGGTCGGACGCACCACCACCGTCGAGGCGCTGAGCAGTTTCCACGCTTCCTGAACGGGGTGGTAATAGTGGTAGCTGACCGGCATCGTGGTGGACTTGGCGAGCGTGGGGCTCTGCCAGATCTCGTATTTGCCGGGTTTGACCCGCAGCGACTTGTCACCGAGTTTCACCGCCACATCCACGTTGGTGAGGTTCATGTAGAGGTTGTCGCCCCCCTTGAAGCCGGCCAGACTCTGCACCTTGCTTTGAAACATCAGGTCCGAGCCGGGCTTTTTCGCCACCGGAATGAGGATCACCAGCGCCTTGTTGACGTTCTCCGGGATCCGCGCCTGGGCCAGCGTGAGGTATGGGGGCGCGTCCGGACTGTCCTGGTCCGGGTTCTCGCGCACCATGCGGATGATGCCATCCTGCGGAATCTTGATCGGTCCGCTGGACATCCGTTTCGACAGCGTGATTGACCGGGGCTTGTTGTTCACCAGCAGCATTGCCGGATTTTCCAGATCGTCGGGAATGGACGTCGTGGCAATCCAGACGACCCGTCCCTTCGGCGTTGCCGCCTCTGCGGTGCCATCGCCTTGCGCGGACACGTTGAGGATTCCGATAACAAGGACAAGCAGCGTGGAAAAAACGGATTTCATGCGGATAATGGATGAGTCGGGTCTTTGGAAAATAACGAATGCGGGGAAGTCGGCGGGTCGTTCCGGCATGCTCTCGACGGCCGGATCGCCCCGTGGGTCGCGGACTTCGGCGGCCGGGCTTCAGACTTCGTCGGCACTGAGCCAGCGGAAGGAAACGATGTCAAACTTGCGACCGAACAGTTGGTTCGCCTCGGTGAGTTCGCCGCTGTCGACAAAGTTTCCATTGCTGTCCATTTCGCGCGACGGTTCGTCCGCCTCGTCCGAGGTGTCGCAATACTCCGGTGAGCGCTGGACGATCGCCTCGCACCAGACGCGGGCGGTGACGTTGCCCTGGCCGTCATTGGCTTCACCATAGGCGCGTATCCGGAAGGTGTCGTCGCGAACCGAAAGCGTGTTGCTGATCGGCTTGAGCAGGTCGGACTGGATCACATAGCCCGGGATGCCGGCGAACCGCGATCCCGCGGCGGCTTCCGGAGTGGAGAACGAGTTGGTCCCCAGATCGCTGGTGCTGATCATGTAGTCGGGGCCGCCCTTGAAGCGGTAGTTGATCGAGTCCGATTCCGGGTTGTCGTCGTCGTAGTCGATCGCACTCTGCAGGGCGCCCATCAGGCCGAGACTGTCGTTGGACAGGCGGCGGTTGATGAACTCGGAGTAATTCAGGAAGGGACCGCGCTGCTTGACCTGCTTGACGCATTCTTCGGCGAGTTTCTGCAGTTGGTCGTTGTCGAGAAAGCGCACGCCGGACCAGCCGAGGTTGCCGTTGTCGAAGGTTATTCCGGATTCCGGGTCGTCCATTTCCTGATCGGAAGCCGCGGTGTTGAGGCGCGAGATGGCGATCCGTTTTCCCGATGGAATGGAAACGGTCTCAAGACTGCCGCTCGCGTTGCGCGCCACCAGCTGGCGTTCGCGAATGCCCGCGAACAACGAGAACCAGGCGGAAACCGAGGTGCTGTTGACGTTGAACATGCCATCGACCACGAGGTGTTTCGCCGCCTTCAGGTAGCCGTCCTCAGCCTTGAGCTCGGCGAGAACCTCCGCATCCGACTGACCGGAGGAATGATGGATGTAGCGGCTGTTGGAGAGGCTCTCACCGTCGAGCAGCCGCTGGAGGTTTTCCGTCAGGCTGTATGCCGAACTGGCCCCGGTGCGGGATTGGTCGGCCAGCGAGGAAACAAAGTAGTCGTCCCACAGGGCATCGTTGAGCAGGAACACGTGGTCCCAATAGTCATTGTAGGCCATGGTGTCGTTCTCATCCGTGTTTTCCGGCTGGCTCCGGTCCGGGATGTCCTGGCTCCGCGAGTTGTCGAGGTAGCGGTAGACGCCGGTGCGGGGCAGCATCGGGTGCATGAACGAGTTGCCGATCCCCGGTCCGGTGATGCCGCTTTGGTAGGCGACCCGCTTGGTCTCCGCCGCGTAGAGCGATTCCCCGCCGGACCCGGTGACGCCGCTGCCGGTGTAGATGTTCTCCTTCAAATGGGAACCAAGCTCGCCGGCATCAAGCCAACCGGGGTTGATCCGCATGTTGGCGAATCCCGCAAGGCTGGAAATCGGCGCGGTGGGAAGCTCGAGCATCGGCGCGGCCGTGATCTGCTCCGCCGGATTCGACCCCGAACCGAGCAGCGAGTTTTCGTCGATCTGGGCGACGACCTTCGGCATCTCCGACGAAGTCATCGGCCCGAAGTAGACGGCGTAGGGGCAGTCGAGCCGCTGGGTGTGGGCGATGGTATCGTCTTCCGAGATATAGAGGCCGCTGCCGAAATAATATGGTGGCGCCTGGATCCAGTTGCGCGACCGCCAGTCTTTTTCCCAGCGGATGCTCTCGTAGTCGAACTCGGACAAGCCCTTGATGACCAACTGGGTGAAGGCCACCGGGTTCGGCTCGCCGTCGAAGATCCAGCGCGAAACGTTCGACAGGCCGGACGGAATCATCGGCGTGGTTCTCTGGTCCTTGTTGAGCCAGTCGATGGCGTAGTTGATCGGGATGGCGCCGGGCGTCTTGTCCCGGTCATACCAGGAAATCATGCAGAGCGACCCGCAGGTGTTGCCGTAGTTGACGTTGCCGCCCCAGTAGTTGTGGGAAAACTGGATGGTCACGCCGGGATTATCACTGGAACTATAAGTGCCGTAGTATTTCTTTTCACCGCCGATCGCGCTGGGGTCGAAGCCGGGGAACATGCCCGCGCCATCGGATGTGCTGCTGCTGGTGATTTCCCCCTGGTGGGAGAAGATCTTGAATTCTCCGGGTTCGAAGATGATGTCGCGACCGTTGCCGGAGCGCAGCATCGACCGGGTGTTCACCCCCTCACTGTAGCCGAACTGCCCGAAGGCCCCCATTTCATCGGCGTCCTTTTCAAGGGTGTCGCCGAGCCAGAACTCCCCGGAGTTCGGCCAGACCTTGTAGGCGGAGGTGAGCAACTCGATGGTGTTGTCCGGCACGCGCATCTCCACGTTGTAGGGGTTCCAGTAGGTGAACACCGGGCTGTAGACGTGGTAGCAGTCGTATTTGCCGCGTTCGGTGGCGCTCGGCTCGGCCAACAGGCTGTAAATGAAGGTGATCTTGGCGAGAATCGGCGCCCGCCAGTAGTTGTTCGAGCCATTCCATGCGCCGTTCACATTCGTCCCGAGATCGGTGGAGGCGACATACTCGGTGTAGGGCTTGCTGCCCGACCATTCGAGATTCCCCTCACCGCTGATCTCACCGACCGTGGCGTCGCTGCTCCGGCGATACATGCGGTAGAAATGCCGCATGTTCGTCCATGACTGGAAGTGGCGGTTGGCAATCTTCGGCTGGTTGCTCGACAGATCGGAACTCATCGGCCGGATCGACGGCTCGCGAATCGCGCTGCCCTCGTTGAAGGCGTAGAGGTCCGGCAGGTCGTTGCTGTCGTTCTCAAACAACAGACTGAGGTCTTTCTTCAAATGACCGGTCCGGACGCTGGCGAGCACCCCCTGACTCGTCGCGGTCAGGTCGAAGAAATGTTCGCCCACCTTGTCTTCATCCGCCTGCGCCACCCCGAGGGTTTCCAGCGTGATGATCTTCTCGGCAAGATCGGAATCGTCATCGAGCGCGTCCAGACCATCCAGCGCGCCAACCCCGACTTCCGCGGTATTCCCCTGCGAGACCTCCCACTCGGAGTCGTCCAGATCCCGCTCCTGGCCGGACAGGTTGACTTTCGCCTTGTGGTTCTCCGGGCCGATCCACCAGGCGTGCTTGCCGCCGCTGCTGACGGTGACCAACGGAGCGCGGGTGACCCGGTCCGGATACGTGGTTGCCGAATCGCCGAGCGTGCCGGCACCGACCATCAACGCCGAATTGGTGCTATTCCAGGTGGAACTGGCCGCGAGCGGGGCATCCACGTTGTCCCGCATGTCCTCCGGCAGCGAAACCAGCCAACCGCGGAACATCTTCTCCCGCTGCGCCGTGTAGGTATCCTGAATCGTCAGGCTGGAACCACCGTCGGGCCGGGTGTATTCCGCATTGAGCCATGAACCCCACGAGTCCCAGCAGCCCAACCAGCGGGACTGGTCCACCCCGTCAATCGCTTCGGATTCCTCATTCTCGTCGAAAATCGCGGCCTCGGCGCTGATCCTCATGTCCGGACCCATCTGCTTCTGCAGTTCGCCAAGCGCGAGAGCCAGCGCCAGCCGTGCGTTGGTCCGGGCCTCGGCTTGCGCCACTCCCAGCGATGCGCTGCGCAACGAAATCTCGGAAAGCGAGAGCAAGCCGATCGCGACCATCGCCAGCATGACCATCATCATCACCGTCACCACCAGCGTAAACCCATTGCCCGGCCTCAAACCAGTGCGTCGGTGTTTCCGGGCCTGTTTTCGATTGTTCTGCGTAATCATGGATGAGATTCGGTTTGAAAGGGAGCAGGAGCGCATTGCAATCAAATTTGATTCTCAATAACTGCAGAATCACGACTCACATCACCCTCCGGGATGAGAGAGAGACGGGGGCTGCGATCCTTGAGCTACTGTGAGCGGGAGACTCCAAAACACTCCGGAAGTCCCGGAAGCAACCCACTCTGACGTGTCTTGCGAAGCGGCATCCGTGCCAACTATCACAAACGATTCACCATGAAAACACATTTCGAGTCATCCCCCATCCAGGGCGATCAAGATAGGGAGAAACGCTTGATCAGCTCGGCAGCAGAACCACTGAATTCAATGATGCTTCTCTATCTGGGAAGGCATGCTGCTCCGAATGTCTCGCGAGTTGGGAGGTCTTCACCCTCAATGGTCTGAAAAAATCAGTGAAATCCGTCTAATCAGTCTGAATCTGTGATTCTTATTGGCGCTTCTTGAGTGGGTTGCTCCTTAGCTTGATCGCCCTGATCCCCCATCCCACCCGCCGCTGAATGAGCCGGCGAACCACCAGCCGGACGGCGGCATCCCGGGCATCTCCGCCCCCCGCTCCATTCCGCTTGCCTCTTGAATCCTGCCTCTTGATCCTTCCCGCCATGGCCCGCTTCCTCCTGCCGCCGAACCACTGGCAAACCGATCCCGCCCTCACCGGCGACGAGGCGAAACACGCCGCCCAAGTCCTGCGTGTCAAACCGGGGCAAACCGTCACCGTATTTGATGGCAGTGGCCGCCGCTCCGATGCCGAGATCCTCGCCGTTTCCCGCGACCACATCCCGCTCCGTTTCCTCGGTGAACCGGAACGCCCTCCCGCCCCGCTGCCCGCCATCACCCTCGTGCAAGCCATCCCCAAGGGAAAAAACATGGACCTCATCGTCCAGAAAGCCGTCGAACTCGGCGTCGCCTCCATCCAACCGCTCGTCACCCGCAACACCGTCGTCAACCCCGGCGATAAAAAGGCGCACAAATGGCGGCGCACCGCTCTCGAAGCCTGCAAGCAATGCGGCCAGGACACCCTGCCCCACATCGCCGATCCCATCACCTTCGACGCCTGGATCCCGGAACAAGGCAACCCCAACCCCGGCCTCCAACTCATCGCCTCCCTCGCCCCCGGCGCCAAACCGTTCCGCCAAACATTGTTAGAGCATCCCGGCACCACGGCCGCCACCCTCCTCATCGGCCCGGAAGGCGACTTCTCCCCACAGGAAACCGAAGCCGCCACCGCCGCCGGCTTCCTCCCCGTCACCCTCGGCGACATCGTCCTCCGCGTTGAAACCGCCACCCTCTACTGCCTCTCCGCCCTGCGCTACCAGTATTCCTGCTAGAATCCCGTCGATGAACCCCCGGTGGGCGCCGCGGCCGCCCGGCCAGCCATCGGATCGCCTCACGCCTCCCTGCCGGACGCGATCCCCCCGCATTCCATCCTGAAAATAACAGCAACACTTGCAGTTATGGCAGATGATATGCTAATCGCATCCACGTGATAGAAAGCAACAATGACCGGCGGCGGACGCCCGGCTGGGCAGTCGTGGCGCAAGCCCTCAGGAATGGTTTCATCCGGATGCGGGCAGCCTCGCTGCCGCTGGTCATGCTGGCCGCCTCCCCGCCGTGTCGGGCGCAGTCGATCACGGTCCATCCGGCGGACTACGGCCAGCATATCTCGATGATGGGGGGCGACATGGAGCGCAGCGGCCGCAACTTTCATCAAGCCGGAAATCCGCAGGATGTGGTCAACTGGTGCGTCCGGGACATTCCGTTCAACACCTGGCGCGTCGGATACGACAAGGCGCAGGAAATGGTCGAAGGGTCCAGGGATTTCAGCGTGTATGACAGCGATGTCCTGGCGATGCGGATGATCCGTCAGACCAACCCCGACATCAGGTTTTTCGCCACGATGGAATCCGACTACAACGGATACAACCAGGGGAACCGCAACAACCTGCCAACCTTCATCTATGATTACGCCTACGTCAACGGACAGGCGACGGGAACCAAAAGCTTCGATGCGGAAAAATACGGAGTATTCCTGGCCGACTACGTCGAATACATGGATGACCAGGGAGTCCCGATCGACTACATCTCCACCTCGAAGGAGTGGTTTCAGGTGGTCAATGCGACCCGGGCGAAGGCGGCCATCGAGTCGATGATCTCCGAGTTGAATGCCCGGCAGGTCGCGGTGCCCGGGATCATCGACGCCTGCACGTGGTCGATTTCGCAAGGAGTCAGCACGGTCAACAATTACAATTCGAATGACATCACCCGCTACGTCCATGGCTTCTCGACACACGACTACTGGTCCGGAGAGACAAAAAACTGGAGTGATTTCGTGAGCGCCGCCAATGCCGCGGGAAAACCTGCTTATGCCGATGAAACCGGGCATGGCGGCGGCGGGTTCATCACCACCGGCGAGGTCGCCATCCAGAACACGATCGGCAATTATGTCAAAAAGTGTTCATACTATGAGCAGGGCATCCAGGGGGAGTGCATCTTCGAACTCTGGCCCCGTGGCTACAATGAAATCAACAACAACGGGTTTTATGCGAAGCCGATCTTCTTTGACGGCGGGTCCTGGGCCTACCGGATGCGGTCCTACCACGTCATGAAAAAGTTCGCTACCGGAGCGGTTGACAGCGACTATGTCGGATCGTCGACCGACTCCATGCCGGACGTTCACACCATGGCGTTTCGCAAAGGCGACCAGGTCACGCTCTGGGTGATCAATCAGGGCGTCACCGGCTACGACGACGTCCCCCTCGCGCTGGTCGGGGACGTTCCTGGCGATCATCTGCACGCGACCAGTTGGACGGCAAACACGAGCATCACCGGGGAAAATAGCGCCCAATTTGCCGAAGCCGGCCGCTTCACGACTTCGATCCCGGCGGAAAGCCTCAATTGTTTCATCTTTGATGTCGGCCCCGTGATCAATCCGTTATCTCATGCGGAGAGCTTCGAAAGCGGGTTGGGCGCGTGGGTGCAGTCCGCGGACGACGATTATGACTGGACGGTTCACAGCGGCGGGACGCCCACGGCGTCGGCCGGACCAGACGGAGCTTCCGATGGATCAAGCTATCTCTATGCCGAAGGACATCATGGCCTCGGATCCTACCGCACCGCGTCGATCGAGGCCGCGGTGGATTTCAGCGGGGTGAAGTCGGCCACGTTGATTTTTGACTACCACATGCATGGCGTCTTCATCGACTACCTGGCGCTGGATGTCTACGATGGCACGGCGTGGACGAATGACGTGTGGATCAGGAACGGGCAGCAGCACGCCAGCAGTGAGGCCCCCTGGTCATCCGCGCAGGTCAACCTTTCCGGCTATGCGGGAAACCCCGATGTGATGCTTCGTTTCCGCACCGCCAACACCGCATGGAATTCCGCGGATCCGGCCATCGACAACATCAGGTTGCAGGGCACGGCCGGCCCGATGCTTGTCGGTTATGACTTCGATGGAGCTTCGGCGGATCCCACGCAGGTGCTCTCGCCCTATGTCAGTGCCTCCGCGCTGACGTCCCCAATGGACATCGGGTTTCCAACGACGATTGGTGATACCAGCGGCGTGGATGCCGAGGGGATGCCCCTCGGACATGCGGGGGATCTCGGGACAATCGGCATCTCCGTTGATGACGCAACCGCCGGGTCGTTCTTCGGGTCGGTTGCCAACGATCACTACCTCACCTTTACCGTCACGCCGGATCCCCGGGTCACGCTCGATCTCGAGGCGATCACCTTCAAGGCGAGCACCTCGACCGCGGACTCGGTGGACCAATACGCGGTCACGGATGCCTCCGGCGTGCAGGTCGGCGACACGGTGCACGTCACCACCACGGGCCAGGTCGGAACCTATCAGGCGGCATCGATCGATTTGTCCGCCAGCGGGTTCCACGGGCTGACCGAGCCGGTGACCTTCCGCATCCATGCCTGGGGCCGGGGCACGGTCTCCACCAACGGAACCCTGGCGATGATCGACAATGTCACCCTGCATGGCAGCGCCAGTTTCAACACCTCCCCGGAAGCCGACGCCCAGAGCGTGTCGACCCCGAAGAACACCCCGATCGCCATCACCCTGACCGGCACCGATATGGAGCATGATCCCCTGAGCTATGCCGTGGTGTCGCCACCCGCCCACGGCACGCTGAGCGGCACGGCGCCCCATCTCACCTACACACCGGCGACCGACTATCTCGGGCCGGACAGCTTCACCTTCACCGCCGACGACGGCAGGTCGACCAGCGCCGCGACCACGGTCTCGATCCTCGCCGGCGTCGCCCCCGATGTCGTCGCCGGCTATGATTTCGACGATGGAAGCGGAAACGCCACCACCGCGGTGACGGTCAAGGACGACAAGGTGAGCGCCAGCGATTTCGGCATCGGTGCCGGTTTGGTGGAACGCATCGAATCGACCGGCAACGCCCTGGCGGAGGACACCGATGCCGAGGGCAATCTGTTCGGCACTGCGAATCCCCTGTCCTTCGGCGGGACGCAAAGCAACTTCGGCTTCGTCGACATGAACAACGCCGACAATCTCGCCCTGGCGATCAGCGAGGACGACTACATGGTGTTCACGATCACACCGGAGACGGATGCCGAAATGGACCTGACCCGCTTCACTTTCCGCATGCGGACCAACAGCACGAACAACTCGGCCGAGCGCTGGGCGCTGTTCTCATCGGTCGGCGGATTCGCGGAAAACGCGAAAATCGCGGGCGGACGGACCACGGTCGAGGGAGCCTACGTCGACATCGTGGTGGACCTGCCCGCAGCGGATTTCGATGGCCTCGTCGAAGCGACGACCTTCCGGCTCTACATCTACGGCGGCAACGAACCCTGGTCCGGTGCCACCGTCTTCGACAAGCTGGTGGTGCACGGCGAGGTCGGCCTCATTGGCGAGCAGGACCCCTTCTCCGAATGGGCCGCCGGTTACGGGCTGACAGGAAACGAAGCCCTGCCCGATGCCGATGTTGAGAATGGCGGAACCGGCGATGGATATTCCAACCTTCTGGAGTTCGCGCTGGGGATGGACCCGACGGTCTGGGATGCGGGTTCCAGGGAGTCCTGCGGCAGCAGCGGCGACGACGGGAATCGCTACTTCGAATACCTGTTCCACCGCCGCACGGACCGCGCCGAACTCGGGATTTCATACCAGGTGCTGGACTCGCCGACCCTGCAGCATTTCGGTTCATCCGTCGATGCATGGGACGAGGTCATCGTCGGCCCCGCGGTCGACGGCTTCGAACCGGTGACCACCCGCTACCTCATCGGCGCTTCGGCAAACTTCCTGCAGCTTCGGGTCCTTCAGGAGTAGCACTGCCAAAACCCCCTCTCTCAACACGATCGCATCGCCCATGAACATCACAGTCCTCGACGGCCACACCCTCAACCCCGGTGACAACCCGTGGACACCGGTCGAAGCACTCGGCAGCCTCACCGTGCACGACCGCACGCCGCCCGAACTCATCGTCGAGCGCGCCGGAAACGCTGACATCCTCCTCACCAACAAAGTCCCGCTCGGCGCGGAAACCCTCGCCCAACTCCCCAAGCTCAAACTCATCTCGGTGCTCGCCACCGGCTTCAACGTGGTCGACACCGCCGCCGCCCGCAAGCGCGGCATCCCCGTCTGCAACGTCCCGTCCTACTCGACCGACGCCGTCGCCGAGTTCGTGCTCGCGATGATGCTCGAGCACTTCAAACAAATCCGCCGCCACAGCGAGCTCTGCCACCAGGGCGAATGGCAACGCTCCCCGGACTTCAGCTTCTGGAAAAACCCGCACTTCCACGAACTCGCCGGAAAGACCCTTGGCATCGTCGGCTTCGGAACCATCGGCCGGCGCGTCGGCGAACTCGCCCACGCCTTCCGCATGAACCTCCTCGCCAACTCACGCTCGCGCACCGCCGCGACCGACTACCCCTTCGAGTGGGCGGACGTCGACACGATCTTCCGGCATGCCGACGTCGTCACCCTCCACT
This sequence comes from Verrucomicrobiota bacterium JB025, assembly GCA_030673875.1. Lineage (GTDB taxonomy): Bacteria > Verrucomicrobiota > Verrucomicrobiia > Verrucomicrobiales > Akkermansiaceae > Luteolibacter. The sequence continues at coordinate 53,050 of JAUTCT010000028.1, forward strand.
GCCCGCTCACCCCGGAGACCGACGGCATGGTCGACGCCCGCCGCCTTTCGCTCATGAAACCCGGCGCCATCCTGATCAACACCGCCCGCGGCCCGCTCGTCGTCGAAGCCGACCTCCGCGACGCCCTCAACTCCGGCCAAATCGCCGGCGCCGCCTGCGACGTGGTATCCGCGGAACCCATCGCTGCCGACAACCCGCTGCTGGCGGCGCAAAACCTCACCCTCACCCCGCACATCGCCTGGGCCGCGCTCGAAGCTCGCCAGCGCCTCATGCAAATCACCGCCGGAAACATCCACGCCTTCCTCGCCGGAAAGCCCGCCAATGTCGTCAACTGAGCACCCGTCCGCTCACAGGATCCGCGCGACGTTCATCCGCTCCGCGACCACCAGCGCCCACAACCGCTTGTAGTCCTCCTCCTTGGTGGACGAAAGCATCAGGTGCCCGTATTCACGCCAGTGGGACATTTCCTCCAGCGCGTTGGTCATCCGCAGGGCGATCACATCCGCACTGTCCGTCCCGCGCCCGGACAATCGGCCATACAATTCCTTCTCGCTCGGCGGCATCACGAACAAATCCACAAACGCCCGCCGGATATTCGGATCCTCGCAGTCACGCACCTGTGCGGCCCCCTGGACGTCAATATCCATCACCACATCCACCCCGGCGGAAAGATGCGCGAGCGCATCCGATTTCAACGATCCATAGAGATTCCCGTGCACCTCGGCATACTCCAGAAAGTCCCCCGCCGCGATGCGTTGTTCGAATTCATCCCGGGTCAGGAAATGATAGTCCCTGCCATTCAGCTCCTCGCCCCGCGGCTGGCGGGTCGTGCAGGAAATCGAATACCTGGCCTCTCCAAGCTCGGTCAGGCGGCGGCATAAGGTTGTCTTGCCAGACCCTGATGGGCCGGAAACCACAAGCAGCATTCCAGTGCGTTCGGACATGCGCCGATCATCGACACCGCGCGCACTCTGGCAACCCGCGAATCACCCGGATCCCATCCAAACCACCGCTCATTTCCGGAAATCAGGACCGCCTCCCCGGACCGCCGGTCACTGGGCCAGCTCGACCCGCAGGCGGACAAACCCCCGACCGTCGCTGACCGACCCCAGATCCCATGTCACCCGTTCCACGTCCGACGACTCGGTGGCCTCGATCGCCATTTCACCGGCAACCACCACATCCCAGTCCGTCAGGTTTTCAGAGACCATCAGGGAATACACCAACCCATGGTCAGCTGAAACCAACCTCCGGTGGGAAACCTGCAAGCGGCCGTCCACCACCTCGGTCCGCACCACCTGGTTCTCGCGGTCCGGCACATCCGGCCGGGATCCGGTGGCGTATTCCAGCAGGCGCCCGGTGCCGTCGCGGTCGTCATCCGCAGACCAATCCACCGCCGAACTTCCGAAATACGCGTCGTGCCAGGCGAGAACCTCGGAGCCGATCACATCACCCGTCGCGGCATCATCCGCCAGACCCGCGACCTCCGCAACCGACAGCGAACGATCGTAAAACCGCAACTCGTCGATCACGCCGTCGAAGTAATTCTTGGAGCCGTCTTTGCCGATGTTCACATCGTTGCTGGAAAGCGTGGCCATTCCCCAGGATGGATTCTTCGTGGTGACCGTTTCCACCTGACCGTCCACAAAAAGCGTATAATCATTCGTATTCCCGAACTGAGATTTATAAGTCACCGCGACATGGTGCCAGGAGCCGTCATTCATCACCGTCGTTCCCTGCACATGACCAACGTTCAGGTTCAACCGGAGCACCCCATTCTGGACGACCAATGCCCACTGTTGACCCCATGAACTTTCTCCCCACGAAACAATCGGATTGGTGCCATCTGCCGTGGTCTTGACCCACGCCGAAACGGTCCGCTCGTCCGTCCCGGTGACGCCCTTGTATCCCGTGATCGTGACATACTGCTTGGCCGAGGCGTCGAAGCCCAACGCCCCTTCGGTCAAACCCGCAACCCAATGCCCACCGGAGCCGCCGAAGTTCTTCAGCGCCGCCGCCTTCTCCCCACCCACGTTCCAGGCAGTCAGCCCGGCCGCCTCGTCGAATGGAAACCAAATCAATCCGGCCTCCAGCGGATCGACCTGCACGGTCACGCTCGCGCTGGTCTCGAATTCACCATCGGAAACCGAATAGGTGAACTGCTCCACACCGCTGAAATCGGGATCCGGTTGGTAGGTGAGCTTCGGAGGCGTCCCGGAAACCAAGCCGTTCGTCGGCATCACCGTCACCGCATAGATCAGCGGATCGCCGTCCGGATCACTCCCGGACAAGGTCAACGAAACCGAACGCTTCTGCACCGTGGTCGCGCTGATGTCCCGCGCCACCGGCGGGTTGTTCTCCTCGATCACCGTGATCGAAACCGTCGCCAGCGCGGAATCCTCCTCGCCATCGTTCACCTTGAACCGAAACGAATCCAACCCGCTGAAGCCGGACTCCGGCGTGTAGGTCAACAACGGCGCACTCCCGGACAGCACCCCGTGCGAGGGCCCCGTCGTCACCGAATACCCGAGCATATCACCATTCGGATCCTCCCCGGTCAGGGTGATCGAAACCGGCGTCCCCTCGATCGTCTGCTTGGAAAGCGAATACGCGACCGGCGGGTCGTTGACATCCGCCACCGTGATCGAAACCGTCGCCAGCCCCGAGTTCACCAGACCGTCGTTCACCCGGAATGTCAGCGAGTCCACACCCGAAAAACCATCCGCCGGCGTGTAGGTGAGCTGCGGCGGAGTGCCGGAAAGAGTCCCGTTCTGTGGCGATGACGTCACGGTGAACGTCAGCGCGTCACCATTGACGTCGGACCCGTCCAGGGTGAAGGAAACCGGCGTGTCTTCGGACGTCCCCACAAAGCCGGACGAGGCGACCGGCGCCGTGTTTTCCTGCCGCACCGTGATGGCAACCGTCGCGACGTTGGAATCCGCCTGACCGTCGTTGGCCTTGAATGAAAACGAATCAGAACCCGAATAGCCCACCGCCGGCGTGTAGGTCAAAAACGGTGCCTCACCGGAAAGCGTTCCGTGCGCGGGATTGCCCGTCACCACGTAATCAAGCGCATCCCCTTCCGCATCGCTCGCACTCAACGTCACCGCGACCGAAGTCCCCACCGTGGTGATTTTCGACGACCCATAAGCCGTCGGCGCGCTGTTCTCCGGCTCGGTGACGGTCGTCGCTTCCACCACCGATAGTTCCGCCGCCGCGGAATAGTGAAACCCGCTGTGATCGCTCAAGGCCACAAACCTCACGTAACGCGCGTTCTGTTTGTCGAAGAAGACCGGCTTCTCCACCTTGGTGTATTCAAACGCACCGGAAGCCACCGGCGACCCCCAGGTCTCCCCGTCCAGGCTGAGGTAGAATTCATACTCGCCGACGTCGCCGACCGTCAGTGCCGTCTGCCTCGGAAGATACCGGAAACCCGCCACGGCATACTCACCGCCCAGGTCGATCTGGATCTCGTGCGGAAGCGTATCGCCGCCTCCCGTCCACGAACTGTGCCAGTAGGTATCGGGATCGCCGTCGATCGCATACGCCGCCTCATACCCGCCGACCTCCGCACTATCGACGTAGTGGATCGCCCACCCGGATTTCGGAATGTCCGCCACCGGTTCCGGCGCCACCACGGGCACTTCGTAGGACACCTCCTCCGAGGGCTCGCTCTTGAGGCCACTGGTATTCACCGCCGTGACGCTGAAAAAATAGGTCTCTCCGGCCTGCAGCTCGGTCAGCGCCACCGAGGTCGCGCTTCCCGCCTGAATCACCTGCGTCAGGTCCCCGGATTCCGTGCCGTAATTGACCTCGTATCCCGCAATATCCGGCTCGGGGTTCGCTTCCCATCTGAGCGAAAGCGCTCCCGCTTCAAACGGAAAAACCGCCAGGATGCCGACGGCGGCACGAATCAATTTTCCAAAAAAGGAAACATTCACTTTCCTTCGTTTCGAAAAGTCGGTAGGAAGAACGGACTCATGCCCGCTCGGATTGGCTTGCCGGGCCAAACGGCTGATGATCATAATTGGTGTCAGGGTGTCGCTTTACTGTAGCTGGTCGCTTATCGGTGTTCCGGAAACGGGACTTTCCGGTTGGATTCACAAGCAAACTCCACAGCAGGGGGACCGGCGATTGGGAAGGGGCCGGTGCCATGGACTTGACTGCCTTTCATCCGGCTGCGTCGGGGGGCTCAAACGCCGGGTTGCGGCGAATGAATGCGGACGCATCGAAATGTCAAGCAGTTCAGAAACAAGGCGAAATCGAGGGGATTTCCCGCGGATTCCGCCGGCTCGAAAGTTGTCTTAAGAGCGTCTCGCTTGTAGGAAAGCCGACATTTTAACACAAGAAAAAACGCTTAACAGTTAGGCACATTCTTCTAACCTTTACCCTTACAATAACTTTAACAGCCGCCAAAGCAAAATCGCTCCCCGAGCGCGCATTGCGCCGAGCCGCACGCCCCCGCCGCCGGCGACCGGTCAACCGAGCTTGGAAAGGTATTTTCCATAGCCGGATTTGCCGAGCGGCGCGGCCAGCGCGCGGACCTGCTCCACGGAGATCCAGCCGTTGTCGAAGCAGATTTCCTCCGGGCATCCGATCTTCAGGCCCTGCCGGGTCTCGACGGCCCGCACGAACTCAATGGCGTCGATCATCGAATCATGCGTGCCGGTATCGAACCACGCGTAGCCACGGCCCAGCGGCGAAACCTTGAGGGTCCCCTCGGCAAGGTAGGCATTGTTCACATCCGTGATCTCGAGCTCACCCCGCGCCGACGGCTTGATGCCCATGGCGATCTCCACCACCTTTTCATCGTAGAAATACAGCCCGGTCACCGCCCACTTCGACCTCGGCTTGACCGGCTTTTCCTCAATCGAAAGCGCCTTCATTTCCCGGTCAAACTCGACCACCCCGTATCGCTCCGGATCCGGCACGTGGTAGCCGAAAACCGTGGCGCCACTCTCGGCCGCGCTGGCCTCCCGCAACATCTCGGTCAACCCGTGACCGTAAAGCAGGTTGTCCCCCAAAATCAGACAGGACGGATGCCCCCGCACGAAATCCTCGCCAATGTGAAACGCCTGCGCCAGCCCGCCCGGATGCGGCTGCACCGCGTAGTTGAGCGAAATCCCCCAATCGCCGCCGTCACCCAACAAGGCCTTGAACTGCGGCGCGTCCTGCGGCGTGGTGATGATCAGGATCTCCCGGATGCCCGCCAGCAGCAGCAGCGATAGCGGGTAATAAATCATCGGCTTGTCGTAAATCGGCAGCAACTGCTTGCTGACGGACTTGGTGGCCGGATACAGCCGTGTGCCGGAGCCACCGGCGAGAATGATGCCTTTGCGTGCTTTCATGGTGTCGGGGGTGGGTCGTCAGGAGTCTCGTTCTGCGGCGAGCCGGGCCAGACAGCGGTCCAGCGCGTCGTCCCACTGCGGAATCTTGAACCCGAAGTCACGGCGGGTGCGCTCGAGATCGAGCACGCTCCACGCCGGGCGCTTCGCGGGCGTCGGGTAATCACTCGTCGGGATCGCGCGGACCTCCGGCTGCTTGAACCCGAACTCCACGCCTTTCGCAAAGATCGCCTGCGCGAACTCAAACCAGCTGGTCGGGCCTTGATTGCAAAAATGGTACACCCCCGCCCGCTTCTCACCACCCACCAATCGCCCGCGGGCCGCCTCAAGCAATGCCTTCGCCAGATCCGGCGCGTAAGTCGGACAGCCGTGCTGGTCACCAACAATCGTCAGCTCGTCCCTGTCCTCCGCCAGCCGCAGCATCGTCTTCACGAAATTATTGCCGAATGGGCTGAACACCCAGCTCGTCCGGAAAACCAGCGAGTCCCCGTGCGTCGCCGCCACCGCCCACTCGCCCGCCAGTTTCGTCCGCCCATACGCCCCCAGCGGCCCCACCAAATCATCCTCCCGCCAAGGCCGGTCACCCTCGCCGTCAAAGACATAGTCGGTCGAAATATGATAGAGCGGAACGCCCGCCGCCGCGCATTCCAGCGCGAGCAAATACGGCCCCAGCGCGTTGATCGCAAATGCCACCCCCTCCTCGCTTTCCGCCTTGTCGACCGCCGTGTGCGCGGCCGCATTGACCACCAGCGCCGGCCGGAATTTTTCAAAAGCCGCCTTCACCGATCCCGCATCCGTGATGTCCGTTTCATGCATGTCCGGCACGTGAAGCTCGAACTCCGGAAAATCCGCCGCCGCCTCCTGCAATGAGGTGGATAGCTGGCCGCCTCCGCCGATGACGAGGATCTGATGCTGCGCGCTCATGATTTCAACCCGAGACGTTCTCCCGCATAGCTGCCGTCCAAAATCGGCTGCCACCAATCCTGGTTTTCCAAATACCACCGCACCGTCTTCTCGATGCCGGTGTCGAAGTCCTCCTCCGCCTTCCAGCCGAGTTCGGTCTCCAGCTTCGTTGCGTCGATCGCATACCGCGCGTCGTGCCCGGGCCGGTCGGTCACATACGTGATCAGCCGCTCGTGCCCGCCCGCCGGTGGGTCCGGCGCATATCGGTCCATCAGCTGGCAAACCCGCCGCACCACCTCGATGTTGGTCCGCTCGTTGCGCCCGCCGACATTGTATTTCTCCCCGGGCCGGCCCTTGCTCCAGATCAGCCACAGCGCCTTCGCGTGGTCGTCCACATACAGCCAGTCGCGCACGTTGTCCCCCTTGCCATACACCGGCAGCGGCCGGTGCCGCAGACAATTCAGAATCATCAGCGGAATCAGCTTCTCCGGAAAATGAAACGGACCGTAGTTGTTCGAGCAATTCGAGATCACCGCCGGAAATCCATAGGTCCGGTGCCACGCCGTCACCAAATGGTCCGACCCCGCCTTGGACGCCGAATACGGCGACGAGGGATCATACGCCGTCGTTTCTGCAAACAACCCGTCGGCCCCCAGCGACCCATACACCTCATCGGTCGAAACATGCAGAAACCGGAACCCCGGTTTCCGCCCGTCCTCCAACCCCTGCCAATACCCCCGCGCAGCCTCCAGCATCTGAAACGTCCCCAGCAGGTTCGTCTCCACAAACTCCGCCGCCCCGTCAATCGACCGGTCCACGTGCGACTCCGCCGCCAAATGCATCACGCCATCCGGAGCAAACTCCTCAAACACCCCACGCACCCCCGCACCATCGCAAATGTCCACCTGCCGGAATGCATAGTCCGGCGAATCCTCAATCGACCCCAACGATGCCAGATTCGCCGCATACGTCAGCTTGTCCACGTTGATCACCTTCGCCAGCCCGCCGCCGACCAGATAACGACACAGCGCAGAACCGATAAAACCGGCACCCCCGGTGACAATCACAGTTGGTTTAAAATCACTCATTCGAAACAAATATCAATACACCCCATAGGGAAATAAATCGACCGGCAATTCCGCAAGCAGCGGCAAACACTGGTCTTTCTCGGACAACAACGGATTCGCCACCTCACCCCAATCAATATCCAGCGCCGGATCATTCCACAACACCCCCGCATCACACTCCGGCGCATAATAATCCGAAACCTTGTAAACCACCTCGGTGTCCGGCTCCAAGGTCACAAACCCGTGCAAAAAACCCTTCGGAACCAGCAGGTGCTTGCCATTTTCCGCGCTCAACTCCTCAGCCACACACTTGCCCCACGTCGGCGACCCATTCCGAATGTCCACCGCAACATCCAACACCGCGCCGCGCACCACCCGCACCAACTTGTCCTGCGAGTGCGGAGGCCGCTGGAAATGCAATCCCCGCAAGGTCCCCGCCGGCCCGGACAACGAATGATTGTCCTGCACGAACCTCCCGCCAAACCCCATCTCCGCAAGTCGGTCCTCACGGTAGGTCTCACTGAACCAGCCCCGCGCGTCGCCATAACGCTTGGGGGTAATCAACAACACGTCTGCAATCTCAAGGCGTTCGATGACCATTATCTCGGGGGGGGCAAAAATCCTCGCAGTTAGCTTGTCAGGGAACTCCCCCTCGATGTCGAGACCAATCTCCCCCGCCCGACCCGCGCCGGTTTCCAGCCAAACTCCGCCCGCACACCCACACGCAAGCATCCGCACACCCCATCCAGCCAGCCGTTTGCAATTGCTCCGTCCCATGCCATCTTACTAATGGTCCAAAATCCAACCCCCATCCGCCATGAAAGAACTGATTGAAGCGTGGAAAACCGTCGACCGAAACAAAATCTCGGCCCTCCTCAGCGTAATCCCCGGACTCGGCCACCTCTACAAACACCACTACCTCGCCGGATTCGGAATCCTCACCCTCGGCAACCTCCTCATGATCTTCGTCGCAGGACTCGCCTCCCTCGGAACCTTCGGCGCCTCCCTCATCGTCGTCCCCGTCCTCTGGTTCGCGGGAATCGCCCTCTCCGCCTACATGGCATCCGACGAACACGGCCACCACCCGTGGCTCCACGTCTGGCAATACCACAAGGCGGACTTCTTCAAGAAACTCAAAAAGAGTTCATAGTTTAACTCAGTTAAACCATCCGCGCCCGGGCCGGATTGATCTTGCCAACTCACACACATCATTCAATTGATAGTGTGCATGCTTGGCAGTTTCCACCTGTCGCACCTGTCGCGCTCCCCTCCCCCTCCAGCCCCCCGGCCGTCCCTCCCCACCACCATGTCTCCTCCTCCCGCCCGCTCCGCCAGGCGCGCCTTCCCGCGCCTTCCCTCGCTCCTCACCTGCGCCCTCCTCAGCGTCCTCGCAGGCTCGCCATTCGCCGCCGCCCAACCGCCCGGCCTCGACCAACCCGAGCCCTTCACCGCGTTTCTCAACGGCTCCTTCCCCTCCAGCATCCCCGGCAGCACGCCCGGCGGATCATGGGCAACCCAAAACGCATTCCCCAACCTCTCCTTCCCCGAACCCGTCCGCATCGTCGAACACCCGCGCGAACAAAAACTCGTCGTCGTCTCCAAAACCGGACCCGTCTGGATCTTCGACAACTCCCCCGCATCCTCTTCAAAATCCATACTGTTAGACCTCTCGGCAAAAACCAACTACCCGCTCGTCGGCGAAGGCGGCGTCTCCGGCTTCGCCTTTCACCCGGACTTCGGCCTGCCCGGATCCCCGAACCGCGGATACATCTACGTCGCCTACCGCTACGCCCCCGGCATCTCCGGCGAAGTCGATTTCAATCAAGCCGGCTACAACCGCATCTCGCGCTTCACCGTCCCCGACGGCTCAAACCAGGCCGACCTCGCCAGCGAACTCGTCCTCATCAACCAATACGACCGCCAGCACTGGCACATCGGCGGCGACATGTTCTTCGGCCTCGACGGTTTCCTCTACATCGCCGTCGGCGACGAGGGAAACTCATGGTCCCGCCTCGACTCCACCCAGCGCGTCGACGGCGGCCTCTGGAGCGGCGTGCTCCGCATCGATGTCGACAACGACCCCGCCCGCTCCACCCCCATCATCCGCCAACCGAAGGACGCCCAGCAAATCAACGCCTCCGCCACCTCGCAGGACGACCCGAAACCCGCCACCTGGCCCGCCACCTACAGCCAGGGCTACTCCATCCCCCTCGACAACCCGTTCCTCGACTCCGCCGGAAACACCCTCGGCGAGTTCTACGCCATCGGCCTGCGCCACCCGTGGACCATCAGCCAGGACCCCGCCACCGGCCACATCTGGTATGCCGATGTCGGCGAATTCTCGCGCGAGGAAATCGGCCGCATCACCAAGGGCGGCAACCACCAGTGGGGATACCTCGAAGGCTTCGACTACCCCGGCCCCATCCCCAAACCCACGCCACCCATCGGCATCGAATCCCCCCCGCTCGTCGACTACAACCGCGCCGTCGGCATGGCCACCATCGGCGCAGGCGTCTACCGCGGCAGCCTGTTCCCCGAACTCCAGGGGAAATACCTCTTCTCGGACTTCATCAACGGCCAACTCTGGGCCATCGACGCCACCCAAACCACCCCCCTCTCGATGGACAACAAATCCATCACCCCCGCCGGCATCGAAATCATCATGCAGCTCCCCGCCGGATTCCCCGCCGGCATCAACTCCTTCCTCCTACCGCGCGACGGCAACCTCCTGATGGCAAAATCCGCGGGCGGCTCCAACCCCGGCGGCACCATCCTCAAACTCGTCCGCCAGGGCCAGCCCACCCCACAACCGCCCACATGGCTCTCCGAAACCGGCGCCTTCGAAAACCTCACCACCCTCACTCCCGTCGACGCCTTCATCCCCTACTCGCTCATCGTCCCGTTCTGGTCCGACAACGCCCTCAAATCCCGCTGGCTCGCCATTCCCAACGACGGCTCCCACAACACCACCTCAGAGAAAATCTCCGTCACCGCGGACGGCGACTGGGACTTCCCCGTCGGCTCCGTCCTCATCAAACACTTCGAACTCGCCCTCGACCAACGCACCCCGGCCCAAACCCGGAAACTCGAAACCCGCTTCCTCATCCACGCCACCAACGGCTGGTATGGCGTCACCTACCGCTGGAACCCGCAAGGCACCGATGCCGAACTCCTCTACAGCGGTGAAACCGAACCCCTCCAGGTCACCGACGAATCCGGTGCCACCTCCACCCAGCTCTGGACCTACCCGAGCCGCGTCGAATGCATGACCTGCCACACCCCGCAGGCCGGATCCACCCTCGGCCCGATGACCCGCCAGCTTAATAAAAACCACTTCTACCCCCACACCAACCGCGTCGCCAACCAGATCGAAACACTCGCCGCACTCGGCATCTTCACCAACCCGCCAAACCCCGGCAGCGACCTCACCCTCAAGGCCACCGACGACACCTCCGCCAGCTTCGAGGACCGCGCCCGCGCCTACCTCGACTCCAACTGCGCCTACTGCCACCAGCCCGGCGGAGTCCGCGCCGGCTTCGACGCCCGCTACTCCACACCCATCGCCGAATCCTCCATCATCAACGGAAACCTCATCGAATCCCTCGGCATCGACGGCGCCGCCGTCGTCTCCCCCGGCAGCCTCGCAAAATCCATCCTCCACCTCCGCGCCAGCTCCGCCGGTGAGGGACACTCCATGCCCCCGCTGGCAAAATACCTCGTCGATACCGATGGCACCGCCGTCCTCGCCGACTGGATCCACAGCCTCTCGCCCGCCACCGCCGCAGGCACCGAAACCATCGGCAACACCACCACCGCCGGCGGAAATTTCAGCGACGCCCACCACCCCAGCCTCTTCATCAACAAATCGGACACCTACACCAATACCCAGAGCACCGCCATCACCCTCCAGGCCGCAGACTTCAGCTTCTTCGCCACCAAACAGGGCAACCCCGTCACCCCATTCATCGCCTCCGCGGACGGCAACGACTCGTTCACCATCAAGGCCGTCGGCACCACCCGCCAACCCCCGACCTATCAGCCAGGACAAAACACCTTCCTCTTCTCAAACACCGGCAACGACACCTTCACCGTCAGCCCCGGTGAAACCCTCGTCACCGGATTCATGGACTGCCTGCCGGACGGCACCGGCTGGGGCGGCGGATCCGTCATCCCCGCCACCACCACCGGCCCGGATGTCGACGAAGTCCTCGCCCTGCTCCCGGACCCGCTCGTCCTGCAATCCACCGGCTACGACCCCGCGGTCGACACCCCGTCCATCGCTGTCGGTCAAACCATCGCCGCCACCAACTCCGGCAAGTCACTCATGACCTATCCGGTGTTGCAGAGAAGTTATCATTTCTCCATGAGCCTCTCCATCGTCCTCGCCGAAACCGGCGGTACGATCGCGTCCGGCTCCGAACTCGTCACCAACGGCTCCTTCGAACTCAGCGACACCCACCCGCCCACTTGGGAGAAACTCGACCAATCCGGAGTCCCCGGCTGGCAAACCGACTCACCGGAGGGAACCATCGAACTCTGGCACACCGGGTTCTTCGGCGTCCCCGCTCAAAACGGCTCCCAACTCTGCGAAATGGACGGCTACACCCTCGAGCAATCCCTCACCACCGTGCCCGGCGCCACCCTCGTCTGGTCCTTCCACCACCGCGGCCGCGAAGGCACCGACACCGTCGCCCTCGACCTCGGCGGAACCACCCTCACCCGCATCGGAACCTACTCGACCGGCAAAAACTCATGGGTGAAATACGATGGCAGCTACACCGTCCCCGCCGGCCAGACCTCCACCCGCTTCGTCCTCACCCCCATCGCCGCCGCAGCCGGAATGGAAGCCGCCAACTTCATCGACAACGTCTCCGTCGTCCAATACCTGCCCGACGCCGATGGCGACGGCGTCCCGGACAGCAGCGACGCCTTCCCCAACGATCCCACCGAGACCACCGACTCCGATGGCGACGGCATCGGCGACAACTCCGACCCCTACCCCCTCGACCCCGACAACAACGCCGGCGGCGGAAGTGGCGGCAGCCAAACCGATTGCACCGAACTCATCACCAACGGCTCATTCGAACAAAGCACCCCCGCTCCCGCCACCTGGCTCATGATCCCGCAATCCGCCATCCCCGGATGGCAGACCGATGCCGCATCCGGCAATATCGAGCTCTGGAAATCCGGCTTCTGGGACGTCCCCGCCGCCGAAGGCAGCCAGCTCGCCGAAATGGACGGCACCACCTTCTGGCAGGACCTAGCCACCACTCCCGGCGCCACCCTCACATGGTCGTTCCACCACCGCGGCCGCGACGGCTTCGACAGCGCCGCCATCGAAATCGGCCCGCCCGCCTCGCCTGTCCAAGTCGGCACCTACACCACCGGCAATACCGCATGGGTGAAATACCAAGGCACCTACCTCGTCCCAGACGGACAAACCACCACCCGCGTGCAATTCGTCCCGATCTCCGCCGCCTCCGTGCTCACCTCCGCCAACTTCATCGACGCCGTTTCCGTCGTCCAGTGCCTGCCCGACGATGCACCGGTCGACTCCGATGGCGACGGCGTGCCGGATTCAAGTGACGCCTTCCCCAACGACCCCACCGAGACCACCGACTCCGACGGCGACGGCACCGGCGACAACTCCGACGCCTTCCCCAACGACCCCACCGAGACCACCGACTCCGACGGCGACGGCATCGGCGACAACTCCGACCCCTATCCCAACGATCCCACCAACGGCGGCGGAAGTGGCGGCAGCCAAACCGATTGCACCGAACTCATCACCAACGGCTCATTCGAACAAAGCACCCCCGCACCCGCCACCTGGCTCATGATCCCGCAATCCGCCATCCCCGGATGGCAGACCGATGCCGCATCCGGCAATATCGAGCTCTGGAAATCCGGCTTCTGGGGCGTCCCCGCCGCCGAAGGCAGTCAACTCGCCGAAATGGACGGCACCATCTTCTGGCAGGACCTCGCCACCACTCCCGGCGCCACCCTCACATGGTCGTTCCACCACCGCGGACGCGACGGCTTCGACAGCGTAGCCCTCGAAATCGGCACCCCCTCAAACCCCGCCCGCATCGGAACCTTCTCCACCGGAACAACGTGGGTCGACTACCAAGGCACCTACCTCGTGCCCGACGGCCAGACCACCACCCGCGTGCAATTCGTCCCCGTTTCCGCCGCCTCCGTGCTCACCTCCGCCAACTTCATCGACGCCGTTTCCGTCGTCCAATGCCTGCCCGACGATGCACCGGCCGACTCCGATGGCGACGGCGTGCCGGATTCAAGTGACGCCTTCCCCAACGATCCCACCGAGACCACCGACTCCGACGGCGACGGCACCGGTGACAACTCCGACGCCTTCCCCAACGACCCCATCGAGACCACCGACTCCGACGGCGACGGCACCGGCGACAACTCCGACGCCTTCCCCAACGACCCCACCGAGACCACCGACTCCGATGGCGACGGCATCGGCGACAACTCCGACCCCTATCCCGACGATCCGACCAACGGAGGCGGCGGCGGAGATCCCGGCGAATGCGTCGAACTCATCGTCAACGGCTCCTTCGAGGACAGCTCCCCCCACCCCGCCACATGGGCCCGGATCGACACCGCCATGCTCCCCGGCTGGCAAACCGACAACCCGCTCGCCACCGTCGAAATCTGGAAATCCAACTTCCTCGGCATCCCCGCCCAAGACGGCACACAGCTCGCCGAAATGGACGCCGCCAGCCTCGAACAATCCCTCGCCACCACCCCCGGCGCCACCCTCACATGGTCGTTCCACCACCGCGGCCGCGATGGAAACGACACCGTCGCCCTCGAGCTCGGACCGCCCGGCAACACCCTGCAGATCGGCAGCTTCACCACCGGCAACACCGGATGGGTGAAATACCAGGGCACCTACACCGTCCCGGCCGGCCAGACCGAAACCGTCTTCCGCCTCGTCCCGACCGGCCCCGAAGGCTGGCTCATCGCCGCCAACATGATCGACAACGTCTCCGTCATCCAGTGCGGCGGAAACACAAGCCCGTCCGGCGAATCCCTCCGCAACGGCTCCTTCGAAGACGGCCTCGCCTCGTGGACCGCGACCAATGTCTCGCTCGTTTCCGGAAATGCGCTCGATGGCACCAACGCCCTCGACCTCCAGTCCGGCTCCATCACCCAGACCCTCAGCGGCCTCGTCCCCGGCGCCATCCACACGCTCTACCTCGCCTACCATTCGCAAGCCGCCGTCACCAGCCTGCTCGCCGGTGCCGACATCTCGCTCAACGGCACCTCCATCGGACAAATCCACAACGCGTCCCTCGACTGGGTCGGCTGCAACGGCTTCGAATTCATCCCATCCTCGGAAACCGCCGTGCTCACCATCCAGTCGCTCGAAACAGGCAACGCCGGACTCGTCATCGACCGCCTCACGCTCGATCCCGCCCCGCTGCCCGCTCCCCCCGCATCCGCCACCCTCCAGAACGGATCCTTCGAGGACGTCACCGGCCTCACCGGCGTCAACCCGCACCCCTGCGGCTACGCTCTCCCCGGCTGGCTCGTCACCCGCGAAAACGTCGACCCGATCCTCGTTTCCGCCTTCGCCAACTGGACCGCCGTCGATGGCGACTGGGTGCTCGACCTCGCCGGCCACGGCCCCGGCGGCATCGCCCAGACCGTCACCGGACTCGCCCCCGGCAGCCTGCACACCCTCTCGTTCTCCTACGCCCGCCACCGCTTCTGGGACCAGGACCCCATCCTCTCCGCCCAGGTCTGGGTCAACGGCCTGCTCATCGACACCGTCTACCGCAACCAAAACCAGAAAGTCCCCAACTGGACCACCTGGTCCATGGACCTTGCCGCCTCATCCACCGGTGAAATCACCATCGAGTTCCGCTCCACCTCCACCCTCGTCGGCGGCGGCATCATCCTCGATAACGTCACCCTCGTCCCCGCTCCGTGACCCCGCCCGCGCCAAGCCCGTGATCCCGGCCGCCACCTGAACACAAGCACCTCACCGGCGGGCCCGGATCCGCTCGGAAAATCCGCGCCCACTCGAAGCAAGAATCTCCACGACCCCCCACGGTAATCCTCCCCTCCGCCGCCCGGCCTCCGTCACCGCCACCGGCACCCACCCATCCCCCGGGGCCAATCGTTGCCCCCCGTCCCGCATCGTCAGCCCCGCCCTGCGGCAGGGTGCACGCCTGAAATTTATTGCGATCACCTCGCAATAAACCGGCCATTTCCGCTCGCCAGCATCCATTCACCGCCAACACGCCGCAACAAATGCCCTCATCCGGACAAAATTCGGCAGTATTCGGCCTGCTCGCCTTCCCGCCATTGACAGCCACTCGGGCATGGGATCATAACCTGCCCGCACGTCGCGGGTTCGCCCCGCTTGCTTGATTCATCCCCTTTTTTGCCATGTCTTCCTCTCAGACGGTTCTCGTCATCAACTGCGGTAGTTCTTCTGTCAAATTCGCCCTCATGCCGCCCACCGGCGAAGCCATCCTCACCGGAATCGCCGACCGCATCGGAGCCGATGGCACCATCCTCAAATGGAAAATCGACGGGGAAAAACACGAACGCCAACTCCCCGGCGCGGACCTCACCGCGTGCATCAGGGAAATCATGACCATCCTCCCGGCCGACGTCCCCATCGACGCCATCGGCCACCGCGTCGTCCACGGCGCCGAACAATTCAGCGCCAGCGTGCGGATCTGCGAAAACGTCATCGCCAGCCTCGAGGAATGCACCCCGCTCGCACCCCTCCACAACCCCGCCAACCTCGCCGGCATCCGCGCCACCACCGAACTCTTTCCGGATAAACCGCAAGTCGGCGTCTTCGACACCGCATTTCACCAGACCCTCCCGCCCAAGGCATTCCTCTACGCGGTCCCATACGAATGGTACACCGAAGACCGCATTCGCCGCTACGGCTTCCACGGCACCAGCCACCGCTACGTCTCGGAAGAAGCCGCCCGCATCCTCGGCCGCCCGCAGGAAGGACTCGCCATCATCACCGCCCACCTCGGCAACGGCTGCAGCGCCACCGCCGTGGAAAACGGCAAAAGCCTCGACACCACCATGGGCATCTCCCCGCTCGAGGGACTCGTCATGGGAACCCGCAGCGGCGACGTCGACCCCGCCCTCCACGAATTCCTCGCCAAACGCAAGGGCTGGTCGCTCGACCGCATCATGCAGGCCCTCCACAAGGAAAGCGGAATGCTCGGCCTCTCCGGCATGAGCAACGACCTGCGCACCATCGAAGACGCCTCCCTCGAAGGCCACGAACGCGCGCTGATGTCGCTCGAAGTCTTCGCCTACCGCCTCGCCAAAGCCATCATGGGCCTCACCGCCGCACTTTCCCACCTCGATGCCATCATCTTCACCGGTGGCGTCGGCGAAAAATCCTTCATCATCCGCGCCCTCGTCATCGAACAACTCGCCATCCTCGGCCCGGTGCTCGACCCGGAACGCAACGACATCAACGGCCGCGCAACCAACGGACTCGTCACCACCGACGACAGTTTCCCCTGCATCGCCATCCCCACCAATGAGGAACTCATGATCGCGCGGGAAACCCTCGCCGTCATCGCAGACAGCCAACCATGAAGCACACCTTCTTTCTCGCAGCCACCACCCCGAACGCCGGACTCACCTCCGTCACGCTCGGCGTCTTCCACGCACTCGACCGCCTCGGAATCAAGGCCGGCTTCTGCAAACCCATCAGCCAGAACATCACCACTCCGGACTCCCCGGAACCCTCAACCCACTTCGTCAAGGCCACCAGCGCCATCACCCCCACCACCCCGATCCCCCTCAAGGAAGCCGAACAATACCTCCGCGAGGACCGCATGCAGGACCTCATGGAAATGGTCGTCAGCAAGGTCAACCACCACATCGAGGACCTCGACGTCATGGTCGTCGAAGGCCTCCTGCCCACCAGCGAACAAACCTTCCAGAACCGCATCAACTCGGCCATCGTCACCGCCCTCAACGCCGAGGTCATCCTCGTCCATGGCGTCGAAAACGCCGATGCCCGCGAAACCGAGGAATCCATCCGCACCGCATCCACCCTCTTCGGCGGCATCAAGAACACCAACATCATCGGCTGCATCCTCAACAAGGTCGAAACCCAGGGAAACGAGGCCGCCATGGAAGTCTCGGAAATGATCAACCCCGAGTTCTCCAAAGCCCCCGGATCCCGCCACGGCTACGACCCCGAGCAACTCGACCGCATCAAGGAAAACTTCCTCTCCCGCGGAACCCTCTTCAAACAGGGGAAATTCGACCTCATCGGCTGCATCCCCACCAACCGCAGCCTGCTCTCGTTCCGCATGTCGGACGTCGCCAGACACCTCCGCGCGGAAGTCGTCTCCGCCGGTGACGAGGACATCCGCCGCGTCACCTCCATCGCCCTCTGCGCACGCAACGTGCAGAACATCCTCCACGTCTTCAAAGCCGGCGCCCTCCTGCTCGTCCCCGTCGACCGACACGACGTCATCATGGCCGCCTCCCTCGCGGAACTCAACAAGGTCCAGATCGCCGGCATCGTCCTCACCGGGACCGCCAAGGAAGACCCCGCCATCATCGACTTCTGCAAACACGCATTCGATACCGGCCTGCCCATCTTCCGCGTCCGCACCGACAGCTTCCGCACCGCCACCCGCCTCGCCCGGATGAGCAACGAAGTCCCGCATTCCGACACCGAACGCTACCGATCCACCACCGACTTCATCGCCCGCCGCATCGACTGCGACCTGCTCCAGAGCCGCCTCCGCGTCGACCTCGGCCACCGCATGTCTCCCGCCGCGTTCCGCCACAAGCTCACCCGTGACGCCCGCCGCGCCATGAAACGCATCATCCTCCCGGAAGGCGAGGAACCCCGCACCATCCTCGCCGCAGACGCCTGCGCCCGCCGCCGCATCGCCACTTGCGTGCTGGTCGGAAACCCAACCGAAATCAAACGCATCGCCGACAGCCTCGACGTCGAACTCGGAACCGGCATCGAAATCATCGACCCCGAAGGCGTCCGCAAACACTACATCCCCTACCTGCTCGAGGCGCGAAAACACAAAAACCTCACCGAGGAACAAGCCCGTGAGGCGCTCGAAGACAACGTCGTGCTCGCCACCGCCATGGTCGCCAAGGACGAAGTCGACGGCCTGGTCTCCGGCGCCATCCACTCCACCGCCAATACCATCCGGCCGGCCCTCCAGCTGATCAAAACCACCGAAAACGCCAAAGTCGTTTCCTCCGTCTTCTTCATGTGCCTGCCCGAGCAGGTCCTCGTCTACGGCGACTGCGCCGTCAACCCGGACCCCGACGCCGAGCAACTCGCCGATATTGCCATCCGCAGCGCCGAATCCGCCGAACGCTTCGGTATCCCGCCCCGCGTCGCACTCATCAGCTACTCGACCGGTGCCTCGGGTGCCGGCGACGGAGTCGACAAAGTCCGCCGCGCCACCGAAATCGCCCGCCAGATCCGCCCCGACCTCCCGATCGACGGCCCACTCCAATACGACGCCGCCGCCATCGCCGAAGTCGCCAAGACCAAAGCCCCGGACAGCCCCGTTGCCGGACGCGCCAACGTCTTCGTCTTCCCCGACCTCAATACCGGCAACACCACCTACAAGGCCGTCCAGCGCTCCGCCAATGTCGTCAGCATCGGCCCCATGCTCCAGGGCCTCCGCAAACCGGTCAACGACCTCTCCCGCGGCGCCCTCGTCGACGACATCATCTACACCATCGCCATCACCGCCATCCAGGCCCAGGGCGTTTGATCCTCCCCGCGCCCAGCCCGCCCCGGCTACGGACACGGCCCCGGCGGCAGGAGAAAACACCCCCGGATTCCGGGGGCACGCCGGCTCACAGATAGTCCACCCGCGCCATCGCCATCGACTCGCGCACGTCGCCGAGGCAGGCGTTCTTGCCCACATTCACACTCGTGGTGAGTTCGAAGTGGTCGAGGCAGGTCCCGCAGAGCAGCACCAGCGCGCCCTCGGCTTCGAGCTTCTTGAGATAATCATTCACCTCCGGCGCGAGCAGCGCCGCACGCACCCCGCCGTTGTAAAACACATAGCGCGACGCACGTTGCTCGGGGTTTTCATAATCCGCCTTCAAATATCGGGCCAGCAATGTCAGGCCGAGCACGGGATCGCCGATGCCCATGCCATTCCGGGAAACGATGACTGCATCTTTCATAGTTGGGTTCTGGGGGTGTTAAGGGTTTTTCCGCCTCATTCCATGACGGTTCGGACGGGCCGGTAGATTGGACGCGTTCCTCCCCCTCGTCCATTCCAGATTCCCGCCGGAATTCCCAGGGCGATCAAGCGAAAGCACAACTCACTCAAGAAGCGCCAATAAGAACCACGGATTCAGACTGATTAGACGGATTCCACTGATTTTTTAAGACCTTTGAGGGTGAAGAACCCCCAACTCGCGAGACATTCGGAGCACCATGCCTTCCCAGACAGAGAACCATCAGTGCATTCAGTGGGTCTGCTGCCGGGCTGATCAAGCGTTTCTCCCTAACTAATCGCCCTGCCCGAATTCCACCGCCGGCCCGGACCTCAACCTGCAATCAGCAAATCCTTTGACCGTCAGGACTCCCTAGCGTAAACCCGACACGAAACAATTCTCATCATGTCCCAGCGCCCAACCATCATCTACACGCAGACCGACGAAGCCCCGGCCCTCGCCACCTACTCGCTGCTCCCGATCATCCAGACCTTCACCAAGTCCTCCGGAATCTCCGTGGAAACCCGCGACATCTCGCTCTCCGGCCGCATCCTCGCCCTCTTCCCGGATTTCCTCTCAGACGATCAGAAAATCGCCGATGCTCTCTCCGAACTCGGCCAGATGACCCTCACCCCGGAGGCCAACATCATCAAGCTGCCGAACATCTCCGCCTCCATCCCCCAACTCAAGGCCGCCATCGCCGAACTCCAGCAAAAGGGATACCCGCTCCCCGACTACCCGGACACCCCGCAAACCGACGCCGAAAAAGACATCAAGTCCCGCTACGACAAGGTCAAGGGCTCCGCCGTCAATCCCGTCCTCCGCGAGGGCAACTCCGACCGCCGCGCACCAAAGGCCGTCAAGGAATACGCCCGCAACAACCCGCACTCGATGGGCGCCTGGGAAACCACCTCCAAAACCAACGTCGCCACCATGGATCACGACGATTTCTTCGCAAACGAGAAATCCGTCACCGTCGATGCCGCCACCGACGTCCGCATCGAGTTCGTCGCCGATGACGGCTCCGTCACCGTGCTCAAACCAAGCACCCCGCTGCTCGACGGCGAAATCATCGACGGCACCGTGATGCGCAAGGCAGCACTCGTCAGCTTCCTCGAACAACAAATCGCCGCCGCCAAGGAACAGGGCGTCCTCTTCTCCCTCCACATGAAGGCCACCATGATGAAGGTCTCCGACCCCATCATCTTCGGCCACGGAGTCCGCGCCTTCTTCAGCGAACTCGTCGAAAAACACGCCGACCTGCTCGACCAACTCGGCGTCGACTTCAACAACGGCTTCGGCGACCTCGTCGCCAAACTCGACAGCCTGCCCGCCGACCAAAAGGCCGCGGTCGAGGCCGACATCCAGGCCGCCTACCAGAACGGCCCGGACCTCGCCATGGTCAACTCCGACAAGGGCATCACCAATCTCCACGTCCCGTCCGACGTCATCATCGACGCCTCCATGCCCGCCATGATCCGCACCTCCGGCAAAATGTGGAACGCCAAAGGCGAAACCCAGGACACCCTCGCCGTCATCCCGGACAGCTCCTACGCCGGCGTCTACCAGGCCACCATCGACTTCTGCCGCGAACACGGCGCCTTCGACCCCCGCACCATGGGCACCGTGCCAAACGTCGGACTCATGGCCAAAAAAGCCGAGGAATACGGCTCACACGACAAGACCTTCGAAATCCCCGCCAAAGGTACGGTCCGCGTAGTAGACAGCTCCGGCGCCACCCTCATCGAGCACGATGTCGAACCCGGAGACATCTGGCGCGCCTGCCAGACCAAGGACGCCTCCGTCCGCGACTGGGTCAAACTCGCCGTCAACCGCGCCCGCGCCACCGGCATGCCCGCCGTCTTCTGGCTCGATGAAAACCGCGCCCACGACGCCCAACTCATCGCCAAAGTCGGCCAATACCTCGGCGACCACGACACCGACGACCTCGAAATCCTCATCCTCGCCCCGTTCGAGGCGACCAAGTTCACCCTCGAACGCCTCAAAAAAGGCGAAGACACCATCTCCGTCACCGGCAACGTCCTGCGCGACTACCTCACCGACCTCTTCCCGATCCTCGAACTCGGCACCTCCGCCAAAATGCTCTCGATCGTCCCCCTCATGAACGGCGGCGGACTCTTCGAAACCGGCGCCGGCGGATCCGCTCCCAAACACGTCCAGCAGTTCGAACAGGAAAACTACCTCCGCTGGGACTCCCTCGGCGAATTCCTCGCACTCGCCGTCAGCCTCGAACACCTCGCCACCGTCACCGGCAACGCCAAGGCCAGGATCCTCGGCGAAACCCTCGACACCGCCACCGGCAAGTTCCTGCTCAACGACAAGTCGCCCACCCGCCGCCTCGGCGGCATCGACAACCGCGGCTCCCACTTCTATCTCGCCCTCTACTGGGCCGAGGCCCTCGCCGAGCAATCCGCCGACGCCGAACTCAAGACCGAGTTCGAACCCGTCGCCAAGGCTCTGGCAGAAGGCGAAACCAAAATCGTCGAGGAACTCATCGCCGTCCAAGGCAAGCCCGTCGACACCGGCGGCTACTACCGCCCCGACCCGGCAAAAACCTCCGCCGCCATGCGCCCCAGCGCGACCTTCAACACCATCCTCGCCGGCATCTGACCGGCCCCCCACTCTTGCTCATACCTTCCGCATGACGGACCAGAACGAGCGGGAACAGACAAGCACGGCAACCACACTCTCACTCAGGCCGTCGCCCTGAGTGAGACGGACTTTCTGGCCTCACGGCGCACCATGCCCGGCGTCTTGCCGGTGAAGGTCTTGAAGGCACGGTTGAATGCCGCTTCGGACTGATAGTCCAGTTTCTCAGCCATCTCCGCGAGCGACTGATCGGTTTCCCGCAGCCAGTTCACCGCCACCCGGAATCGCCATTGGCGCACATAGCGCATCGGCGGTTCGCCCACCAGTTCCATGAAGCGCGAGGCAAACGCCGAGCGGGACAAACCGACACTCTCCGCCAGATCGCGCACACTCCAGGGCCGGGTCGGGTACCGGTGGACCAATGCAATCGCCTTTCCGACCTGCGCGTCCCTCAGCGCCCCCAACCAACCGGTCCGCGCCAGTGAATCATGCTCCAGCCAGTGCCGAATCGCCTGTACGACCAGGATGTCGGAAACTCGGGTGATCACAGTATCTCCCCCCGGCCGCATCTCGCGGGCCTCGGCGATCATCAATCGAATCATGCCGATGAGCCATTCGTTCCCCGGCGTATCGGTGCGCATCAGGATCATCTCCGGCAGCGCCTCGATCAACCCGAGAGCCGCGGGGTCCTCCACACGGACCGCTCCGCAGATCAGCCGGCACTCCTTTCCGCCGCCTCCGAACTTCATCAGTTCATAGCGGGGGCTCACCATTTCCCGCGGCTGGTCGAAAAGATCCACCACCTCAGCCTTCGGCCCGCTCTTGAGACAATGCCCCCGCCCGTGGGGAATCAGCGCAAAGTCTCCCGTCTTTAGCTTCTTCCGGCCGATCTTCGGACTCTCCACCCAGCATTCGCCATCCGTCACCACATGAAATAGCAGACAACCCGGCATCGCAGGCAGGTCCATGCCCCAAGGCTCCGACAACTCCGACCGTGCGTAAAAAGTTCCGCTCATTCTCATGGAATGAAGCGCCTCCCCAAGTGGGTCCACGGATTTCCAAGCGTCTTCAATGCGGTGCGCACTCATTTTTCACCTGAACGTCACCAATCTGGACGTTTTGTCAATTTTTCAAGACCCTCTGGGATAGAAACCCCGAAATATTTCGATCAAGTTGGACGTGATGAAAATCACAACACCAAACAAAGACACATCCACCCTCCACGAAACTTCACTGGTCCTCGGCGCCAAGGGCAAGACCGGCCAACGGATCGTCCGCCTGCTCGAGGCACGGGGACATTCCGTCCGCATCGGCTCCCGTTCGGCATCTCCAGGCTTCGACTGGCACGATCAATCCACTTGGAAACCCGTGGTCGAAGGCGTCACGGCCATCTACATCGCCTACTACCCGGACCTCGCCTCCCCCGGTGCCTATGAACACATCGGGGCACTCATCGAACTCGCCCGTGAGCACAAGGTCCGCAAGCTCGTCCTGCTCTCGGGGCGCGGTGAGGAGGAAGCACAGCGTTGCGAAAAGCTGGTGCTCGACTCCGGCATCCCGTCCACCGTCGTCCGCGCAGCCTGGTTCAACCAGAACTTCAGCGAAAACTTCATGCGGGACATGGTGCTCGAAGGCACCATCGCACTGCCGGTCCATGGAGTCCGCGAGCCGTTAGTCGACGCCGATGACATCGCCGAAGTCGCCGTCGCCGCCCTCACCGAAGACGGTCATGACGGGGAGATCTACGAAGTGACCGGCCCGGAGTTGCTGAGCTTCGATCAAGTGGCCGCCATCTTGTCAGAAGCAAACGGCCGCGACATCCGCTTCCAGCCGGTTTCACACGACCACTACATGGCGGGCATGAAAGCCGCCCAATTGCCGGCCGAGCTCCGCGACCTCATCGACTACCTCTTCCGGGAGGTGCTCGATGGCCGCAATGAACTGCTCGCCGACGGTGTCGAGCGCGCGCTCTCCCGCCCTCCCCGGAGCTTCGCCGACTACGCGAGAAAAGCCGCCGCCGCCGGCTGCTGGAACGAATGACCTCTCATCATCGCCAACCCCAACCAAGCTGATACCATGTCTCTCAATATCATCTTCGTCACTGTGCTCGCACTTTCGAGCGCCATGCTCTCCGGTCTGCTCTTCGTGTTTTCCAACTTCGCCATGAAGGCCTTCGGCAGGATCCCATCCGGATCCGGAATCTCCGCCATGCAGTCCATCAACGCCTGTATCGTCAATCCCGGATTCTTCGTGATCTTTGCAGGAACCGCGTTGGGAAGCATGGGCACCCTGATCATGGCCATCCGGAACTGGCAGCACCCGTCCAGCATTTGGATCACTACCGGATCCGCAACTCTCCTCATCGGTCTCTATCTGGTCACCGCCGCCATCAACGTGCCACTGAACCACTGGCTCGACACCGTGAACCCGGCGGCCCCTGACGCAGCCACGGCATGGAATGAATACGTGACCAAATGGCAACCGTGGAACCACCTCCGCACCATCGCCTCGTTGGTCGCCGCCATCTGCTTCGCAACCGGAGCGCTCCACTTGGTTGCCCGCTGAGCCACCCGCAGACAGGCCCGTATTCCAGCCCGGTCAGGCTGGGCTACGGGCCTCGGACAGACCGGAAACTCACCCCATACAACGTCATCACCGCACACCCGACCGGAACTTCCTGCAATAGGCGTCCGCCCGGTCCACGCCGAGCAAGTCATCCAGGTCCACGTCATTCGCGCTCTGCTCGACACCCCACGAAAACACCTTCTCAAACAGCGGCAGCCACGAGGCGCCCTTGATCATCCCGAGGAAATACACTTCGTGTTCCTTCTCCCGCACGCCCATCTCGTAGAGGGCTTCATCGTGCCTGTTGATCCCGAGTTCCCGAAACTCCTTCATCATCACGAAATACTCGCACACGTTTCCGCTCTCGAGTTTGCCCGCGAAAAAATAGGGCATGAACTTCCCGATCAGATGGCAACTCAGGCCGATCAGACGGCCGATCCACCAATACTTCCACTCCAGCCAACGGGACACCGGAACCTGATACGCGTCCATGATCGCCCGCACCTCCCGGCGATGATCCCATTCATCCTGCTCGATCCTCCGAATGGCCTCGACATCCTCCGGATTCCTCAAGGAGGCCGCATGCCCGATGTAGGCGAAGCTCGCCGCCCGTTCCGCCGAATAGGCCGTCTGAAGCGACCTGACCAACCGAGGATTCTTCAGTTTCATCACGATGGTTTCCCTTAGGGATGATTCATTGTTTTCAGTAATTTCTGAAAGTTCAATAAAAAAGAGACATCATGCGTCGACGGCCCCCATTCCGGCGTGGCTTGGAAAAGGGCTCTCGAATCCGGAACTCCCGCAGCCGGCAACGGCTCCCCGATGAGTCCCGCGCAGCAAATGAGCAACCCAGTCTGTCACAGTGAAGCGATCGTTCATCGCCGAAACGGAACGAGATTTGGATGGGAATTCGATGCGATTTGGATGGGATTCGGGCTTCGCAGTGATCCGGAAACCCAAGACCGGCAGTTGATTCGCGCGTCCCCGGCAGGCACGCCCACCAGGCCCCGCATGGCCACCCGCGATTCTCAGAGGCTCCTGATCACCCGCGCGGGGTTACCTGCCACCACGGTATCGGCCGGCACATCCTTGGTCACCACCGCTCCGGCGCCGATCACGGCCCTGTCTCCGATGGTGACACCCGGCAGCACGATCGAGCCGCCACCGAACCAACAATCCTCGCCAATGGTGATCGGTTTCCCAAACTCCAACTCGGCGGCCCGCTGCCCGGCGCAAAGCGGGTGGCCCGCGGTGTAGAGCTGCACGTTGGGAGCGAAAAGCGTGCGCGCGCCGATCCGGATCTCGGCGACGTCGAGAAAGGTGCAGTTGAAGTTGAGATAGACCTTCTCAGCACAATGGATGTTGTAGCCGTAGTCGCAGTAAAACGGCGTGGTCACCACCAGATCATCCGGGCAATGGGGAAGCAGCTCGCGCAAATACTCCCGCTGCTTTCCGGCATCCTCGTAGCAATCGATATTGATCTTCTTCTGCAAGGAGCGGGCGCTGGCCCGCTCGGCGGTCAGTTCCGGCCCCATGCTGACATAGAGCTCGCCTGCGAGCATTTTTTCTTTCTCCGATTTCATGGAACGCCAAAAGCTCGCCCTCCGGCCCTCCGCGAGGCAAGAGCATTCCACCGGCGCCCGCGCGAGGAACCGCGGATCGCGCCGAAATCCGAAACCAGCGCGATGTTTTCCGCCACGGAAAATGGCAGGCCACGCGCGCACGGAGGAACGGGAAATCGACAGAATGCTGGAATCCCGGCCGCTGGAAATGCAGACTCAGAAACAACACCAACGATGACCGAAACGCCAGAACGCCCCCTGCGCCTCCTGTTATACCACGTAGCAAATCAAAAGAGATGAATGCCGGAGTGGTTTCTCAAAATGGCAAGGCATGACGATGGCGTGGTGCCGGCCCCACACCGTTCTTCGGCGATGTGGGGTTTTGCCTGGCGGGAGTCACCGGGATTCTCTGCACCATGGGTAGCGTGAAATCACCACGTCCCGGACTCTGATACCAAATTCGAAAAACCTATGGACTTTGTTGTTTGTTGGGTTCGTAGATCAGCAATCTTGCGATTGAAGTAGGCAGGAGATTCGGGCGTCTATTGTCCCAATGCGGCGTTGTTCGTCTGTCGCGGTGCTCAGAAAGCCCGCGGTCATGGCCGGGACTCGCCGCGCATCAGCCTGGCGATGCTTTCGTATTGGGCTTTCCATGCGCCGTCGCTGTATCCACCGGCAAGCGTCATGACGTAGGGGATGTTCCGTTTCCGGCATTCGGAAACCACATAGGCATCGCGTCTCGCGATTCCCTCGTGGGTCATCCGACCGTTCGCCAGCGGATCTCCTACCAGGGCATCACAACCTGCGACGTGAAACACGATGTCCGGGTTGGATTGCCTGATCACGATCGGCAGCCAGTGCTCGAGAAGTTTCAGATAGCCATCGTCGCCGGTGCCGGCGGGAACGATCACATCGCGGTCTCCGGCTTCCTTCGGCACCGGATAGATATCATCTTCGTGCAAGGAGAAGGTGAATGACGCGGGATCCTTGGCCAGGCAGACGATTGTGCCGTTGCCTTGGTGGATGTCGGTATCGACGACCAGGGCCCGTTTGATCTTACCTTCCTTCCGGAGTTTGCGAATGGCGATGGGCACGTCCGCGATGACGCAAAACCCTTCTCCGCTGTCCGGTTTGGCGTGGTGATAGCCGCCGCCCAAATTGACGGCAACACCGTGTTCCAATGCCAGCCGCGCCGCCTTGAGCGTGCCGCCGGACGCGAGAACGAACGGCTTGATCATGCCCTTCTTTACCAGAAACGCGGGCAGGTGGGCGACCTGCGGAACCTCCAGATACGTGGCGACTTTCTTTGGGGATTCCAGTGATTTCAGGTAGGCCTCGCCATGGACCAGCAAGAGGTCGTCATGCGACAGCGGGTCCGGCGCGTGCGAATTGCCCCCGCCCAACAAACCGTCGCCTTTCAGCGCATCATGAATCCTGCGGTACTTCGCGATGTCGAACGGGTGGAGCTTTTCCAATCCCCCGAGGCTGATCTGATAGCCCTTGTCATGCACCACCGGGATGAGTTTCGCGTTCTCCGGGACTTCCGGGGCGGCGCAGGAAACCGCGGCCATGGTGGAAGCGACGACCATGCCCAACCAACTCAACGAAACAGGACTCATGAAGCCACCCTACGCCCCTCCCATGTGCTGGCAAGCGCAAGCGCGCCGTGGGAGACTGGGCGCTGTGCGACTGAGCGAGGCGGGACCAAAGGAACGCCGGACCATGTCCGCCGACACGCATGAGGCGTTGCCGGGCGGCACCCCACGAAACCATCCGGGCGATCCCATCAGTCCCCTAGCGGGAAAACCCGCCGGCCTTCACGTGCCTGAGCATCCACCCGGCGATCTCCGCATAGATCGGAAAATCGGTGACCAACACGTTGTCGTGCCCGGCACCCGGCACTTCGACCCACTTGTTCCCGCCTCCATTCGGAAACGCGTCAAACAAGCTCCGGCCCGAATCGAGCGGCACGACTTCGTCGTCCGAGCCATGCGCCACCATGGTCGGGATCCCAATCTCCGCCGCCTTGTCCCGCGGCACAATCGACCGGATGGAAACTCCCGAATCGCCCTGGTAAACCCGGTCGACCGCGGACGAAAAGTATCCGGCCAATCCGTCTCCCAATACCTTCGACGCCTGATAACCGGTCACTTCGGCAAATGAATCGAAGCTGGAAATCACCACCAGAGCCATCCACGGGGCGTCCGCTTCCGCAGCCGAATGCACGGCGACCGAACCGCCCATCGACATCCCCAGCAGGCCGGCAGGACGTTCATCGAAGCCGAACTTTGCCGACGCCTCGTGAAGAAGCGTCACCGGCAACGAAGCCTCCCGAACCCCATACGTCGCAACCTCCTGCGGATGATCGCCATGCGCCGGCATGTCGAAGAGAATGCAGCGGAAACCGACCGCGCAAAGGCGCGAGGCGATCGGCAGATAATCCTCCTTGCGTCCCTTGCGCCCATGGCAGAGCACCAGGGTTCCATTGATGGTTCCGGGCGGCGGCAACGATAGGCCGCGGCCGGAAAGCTGCTCCCGAATGGTTTTGCCGCGTTCTCCCGATTCTCCGGACGGATGCGGCTCACAGATCAGACAGGGAGTGCCGTCGCTCGCGCTGAAATGAGCGATCACCATTCCAATCTCCTCAGGATCCGAAAGAAGGTCGAGATGATAGGGCATCAGCTCCCGCCGGCTTGGACTGGCGATTTGGCTTCCGGCCCAGAGCACCATGCACCCGGAGCCTGCGACCGATCCGATAATGGCAAGCAACACGATCTTGATCCAATTTCTTCTGATAAACTTCATCTAGCAAGAGGTGGTTTGACTGGAAGCAGGAAACCTATAGTTCTTGATCCGAACACCATTCGATGCCCGCGAAACTCAACATTCCGAAGAGTGAACGAGGCCTTCCGAACTTGCAATCCGGGGGCCGTGGCATTCGTGGAAAAAATGCCAGGAGGTAGTGTAAATCTTTGTCTGTAAAAGCCCGCTACAAAGCAAAGGCCCGCCGCACTGG
>JAUTCT010000029.1 GCA_030673875.1 Verrucomicrobiota bacterium JB025
GCCGGACCGATCGCGCCATCGGCTTGGGCTCCTGCGCATTCGCAAATTCAATCGCGCCAGTCAACCACCCGACGCCCCGGCGGTGCGCCCCTACCGGCTAACCGCGCCCACGCACCGGTTGGGACATCTCGATGAGACGTCCGCCGCACATGACCTGCCATGGGCTTGCGCGCGTGCGCATTCGCAAATTCAATCGCGCCAGCCAACCACCGGACGCCCCGGCGGTGCGTCCCTACCGACTCACCACGCACACGCACCGGTAGGGACGTCTCGATGAGACGTCCGCCGCGAATGACGCTGCCATCGGGTCGAGCGGGAAAGCCCCGCGCCCTAAGCACCCACTTTTTTCACAAACTGCGCCTTCAGCGCGATCGACAGGCCGTTCATCTTGCAGTCGATCTCGTGATCACCGTCCACCAGGCGGATCGGCTTCGACTTGGTCCCCACCTTCAGCACCTGCGAAGTCCCCTTCAGTTTCAGGTCCTTCACCATCGCCACCACGTCGCCGTCCGCCAGCACGTTGCCGTGGGCATCCTTGACCACCCGCTCCTCGGGCGCTTCCTCCACCTCATCCTTCGGCCACTCGTGGCCACAGGTCATGCACTCGAATTCATCGGCACGTTCCAACACGTCAGTCATTTCGCAAAGCGGGCAGGCGTTCTCACTCATCGGCGGGATCACAAACCACCCGCCCCCCGCGTGCAAGCACGATGACCCCGGAAACCTGCCAAAAGTTTCCCGCCACCCCACCTAACAGACAGCCATCAAGCTCCACCCCGGAACCATACCCGTTAGATAGACGGATATCCTGGCAGACAGTTGTCACCAACCAACTCCATCGCATCTCATGCGGACGCAACCGATCCCCGCCCCCGGAGGATCTCCCGGACCGCATGAACCGGAGTCCGAAATCAGCGCACCGGGGCGGGCGACTTCCTCCCGGCCGATCAAGTGAGTCCTTGCGCCATCACTTCCCCACGGGTTGCCGCCCGAGCCCCCACCGTGCCCCCCGCCGCCCCCGCTGGGTTTCTGGCTTCCGTTGCGGTTTCCGGCGTCCAATTCGAGAATCTCAACAAAACCGCAAAATACGCCTCAGCTAAAGACATCCACCGCGGACCCCCGAACCCGGACAAATCCCTCTGCATTTCTCCGCAAACCCTTGCCACTCGCGATCCACTGCGTTAATCCCACGGCGTTATGGCAGACTATCGCGTGCTCGTTTCGGACCCTATCTCGGATATCGGCGTCGATGCCCTTCGTAAAGCCGAGGGTATTTCCGTCGATGTGAACACCGGCCTCGCTCCCGAGGAACTCCTCAAAATCATCGGTGACTACGATGGCCTCGTCGTCCGATCCCAGACGAAGGTCACCCCGGAGGTCTTTGCCGCCGCGCCCAAACTCAAGGTCATCGGCCGCGCCGGCGTCGGCGTCGACAACATCGACCGCGGCGCCGCCACCGACCACGGCGTCGTCGTGATGAACACCCCGAGCGGCAACACCATCTCAACCGCGGAGCACGCCTTCTCACTGATGCTTTCCCTCGCCCGCAACATCCCCCAGGCCCACGCCTCGATGCTTGCCGGCCGCTGGGACCGCAAACTCTACCAAGGCGTCGAGATCAACGGCAAACGCCTCGCCGTCCTCGGCATGGGCCGCATCGGGTCCGAGTTCGCCAAACGCGCCCAGGCATTCGGCATGACCGTCGTCGCCTACGACCCCTTCCTCACCGAAGCTCGCGCCCAGTCACTCAAGGTGGAACTCGCAGAAAGCCCCGAAACCGCCCTCAAGGGAGCCGACGTCGTCACCCTCCACATCCCGCTCACCCCGGAATCCAAACACATCCTCAACGAAGAGCGCATCTCGCTGATGAACCCCGGCGCACTCATCGTCAACTGCGCCCGCGGCGGACTCGTCGATGAAGCGGCCGCCAAAAAACTCATCGACTCCGGCCACCTCGCCGGCATCGCGCTCGACGTCTACGAAGACGAGCCGCCCGCCGCGGATTTCCCGCTCTTCGCCGTGAAGAAATGCGCCTACACCCCGCACCTCGGCGCCTCCACTGCCGAAGCCCAGGAAAACGTCGGCATCCAGGTCGCCGAACAAGTCCGCGACTTCCTCGCCACCGGGGAAATCCGCAACGCCGTCAACATGCCCAGCCTCGACAGCGCGACGCTCGAAAAAGTCGGCCCCTACCTCGAACTCGCACGCTCACTCGGCCGACTGGCCGCCATCACCGGCCCCGCCCAGGCGGACACCATCCAGGTTTCCTACCTCGGCCCGGTCTCGGAGCTCGACACCGAGCTCATCACCCGCACCGCGCTCACCGGCTACCTCACCAACGCGCGCGAGGAATCCGTCAACCTCGTCAACGCTCCGGCCATCGCCAAAGACCTCGGACTCAATGTTTCCGAATCCACCGTCGGCCTCGTCACCAACTGCACCGAGCTCATTGAGATCACGGTCATCAAGGGCAGCAAAACCTCGACCGTCGCCGGCACGCTCTTCGGACGCACCGCGCGCATCGTGCACATCGCCGACCACAACGTGGAAACCAATGCCAAAGGCAGCTTCCTCTTCGTCGAAAATGACGACCGCCCCGGCATCGTCGGAACCATCGGAACCCTGCTCGGCGAAGCCCAAGTCAACATCGCCAACATGGCGCTCAGTCGGAACCCCGAACTCAAGCGCGCCGTCACCGTGATCGAAGTCGATACCGAGCCCACCGCCGAACTGCTCGACAAACTCGCAGCCACTCCGGGCATCCTCAAGGTCCGCAGTTTCGACCTTTAACCCCCATCTGTGTTTACAAAGAATTCAGAATCCGCGACTTCCGGAAAATTCCCGATTTTTCGCGTTGCCAATCCCCAGCCCCGATCATTAACCTTTCTTCAGCATGAAAAAACTCTTCGTTATTGCTGCCTCTTGTGCCGCCATGACCGCCATCGCCTCGGCGGACATCCAGGCTCCTCCGGGAAATTCCTACACCTCCAGCCGTAAGCTCGGACGTGCCCTCAGTAACATCATCTACGGTGTCACTGAAATCCCCGAACAAATCTTGTTCCGCAAGACTCCGGCTTACGGCCGCAAAGGTGGCTGGACCACTGGCGGTGTCGAGGGAACCAGCCGTGCGCTCCGTCGCCTCGGTTACGGCTTCTACGAGCTCTTCACCTTCACCTGCCCGACCTATCGCGGCACCTTCAAGCCCCCATACGAAAAGTGTGGCTCCGATAACCGGATGGAAATGGATGTCGAAAATGGTCTTTCCGAATTCCCGCCGGAACTCGGTGCCGAGTCCTACTACTCGCACACCCGCACCAACCAATACTAAGCGGACCACGGGTTCTTCCCAAATCTCAAAAATCCCGCCACGGCCAGTCCGTCGGCGGGATTTTTTTTCACCCAAGCCAGGCACCAAGCCAGGCACCAAGCCAGGCACTCGGCGAAACCAGGCGGTTGTTCTGCACGATCCAGCTCTGCCGACCTCAGCGGGCCAAGGATCCACCACAATTTCTCCGCCACCGAACCGAACGGAGGCCGGCCATGAATCACGGCCATCGAGCCCGCCCCGTCACGCTGAAACCCGGACGCTTCAGCCTCCCCAGCGCTACCTGCAGCGGATTCTCCCCCTGACGGATTTCCGAGCCCCCGCTTCCGCTCGTCGATCTCAATCGACTCATCCGATCCGGGCGGCGAACATCCGCCGGCCACGCCAAATCAAGCGCCCGCTCACCCGCGCATCACAGCAACTGGGTGTCGACCAGGAACCGGTAGGTCCCCTGCTTTGCGATCAACTCGTCGTGCGACCCGCTCTCCACGATCCTGCCGTGGTTGAAAACCAGAATCCGGTCCGCATGCCGCACCGTCGACAAGCGATGCGCGATCACCAGACTCGTCCGCCCCTCCATCAACCGCTCCAGCGCCTCATTCACCAATCGCTCACTCTCGGAGTCCAGCGCCGAAGTCGCCTCATCCAACAACAGGATCTTCGGATCCGCCAGCACCGCCCGCGCGATCGCCACCCGCTGCCGCTGCCCGCCCGAGAGCTTCGTGCCCCGCGGCCCCACCAGGGTGTCATAGCCATCCGGCAGCTCGCAGATGAAATCATGCGCGTTCGCCAGCTTTGCCGCCACCTCTACCTCCGCATCGCTCGCCTCCGCCCTTCCGTAAGCAATGTTCTCGCGGATGCTGCCGCCAAACAACAACACCTCCTGCGGCACAATGGCGATCTCCGACCGGATCGATTTCAGAGACAACTCGTCCGCCGCCCTGCCGTCGAACAACACCCTGCCGGTCCTCGCCTCGTTGAACCCGAGGATCAGCGAAAACGCCGTCGATTTCCCCGCGCCCGATGCCCCCACCAGGGCCACGCGCTCCCCCGTGTTCACCTCGAACGACACATCCTCCAGCACCGTCACATCCGGCCGCGAGGGATACGCGAATGACAAGCCTTCGAATGCCAGCCTGCCAGCCAGCCCGACCTCGTCGCCGCCCTCCCGCTCCCGCTTTTCATCAAACAACTCACGCAGCCGCTCCGCCGCTCCCGCCGCCTGCTGCATCTGCGAAACAATCTCCGGAAACGCCCCTAACGACGCTCCCACAAAAACCGAAAACAACACGAACGCCGCAAAATTCGTCGATGTCACCTCACCCGACGCCAGCATCCTCGCACCGTGCCAGATCACGAACGTGATCGTCCCGAACAACGCGAAAATCACAAACGACAGGAACGCCCCGCGGTTCATCGCCCCTCGTTTCACCACATCAAAGAATCCGTCCAGCGCCCTGCCGTAGCGCCTTGCCTCCAGCCCCTCGTTGGTGAACGCCTTCACGTCCGCAATCCCCTGCACCGTCTCCTCCATCACCGTTCCCGCCTCTTCCAGCGAATCCTGCGCCGCTTTGGAATACCCCCTCACCTTGCGCCCGAAAAACGCAATCGCCAGCACCACCACCGGCACGCTCGCCAGCATGATCAGCGACAACTTCCAGGTAAACAGGAAGATCGCCACCGTCCCACCGATCAAGATCACACTCTGCCTCACCGCCTGCGGCACCGTCGTGATCAAGGTCTCGCGCAACACCCCCAAATCGGCGCTCACCCGGTTGCTCAGCGCGCCCGACCGTTGCTCGTGGAAATACGCCATCGGCAGGCGGGTCAGCTGGGAAAACACATCCGTCCTCAGCCGGTTCAGCGCGCTCTCACCGGAACGAATGAACCCCTGCACCCGGAAAAACCCGACAAACGCCTGCAGCGCCAGCACCGCCAGCAGCTTCAGGGCCACCGCATTGGACCCGCTCATCACCTCCTCCGCATCCACCCCCTCGCGCAGCGCGTCGAGCGGATTGCCCACCAGATCCTTCAGAAAATACGGAAAACCCAGCGATAACACCGCAGTGAACGCCAGTGCCACCAACGACGGCAAAAAAACCGCCTTCTCCTTTAACAGATAGGACAAAACCCATCTCAGCGGGGAAGCGGAATCACGTGCACCGGTGTCTGACATGCAGGAAAAGGTGACCAGATTGACCCCCGCGTCAATCCTCGCGTCCGCCCCCGCCGAACCAAGCCGCGAGATCACCCGCCAAAACACCGCGAAGCCACAGCCCTCCAACCGCACTCCACCGAAATCCGGACACACGCCCAGCCACCGGAGCCATTGTTAGATCGCCAGTCCCCACCTGGATAGAGGATTTGACAGCCTAAATTTTGGGCATACGCTCATTTGTGACCACGACCCCAGCCACCCGCGACGCTCCCGCCGAGTTCCTCACCAGCCACAACCATTGCTTCACCTGCGGCGAGAACAACCACGCCGGCCTCCACCTCGATTTCCAACTCAGCCCCGGATCCGCCACCTGCACCTGGCACCCGGCACCCGAGTTCCAGAGCTACGCAGGCCGCATCCACGGCGGAATCCTCACCACCCTGATGGACAGCGCGATGGTCCACGCCCTTCTCACCGGCGGCATTCAGGGCGTCACCGCGACGATGGACATCCGCTTCCGCCACCCCGTCACACTCGGTTTCCCGCTCGTGATCACCGGCCTCCACGCGGAATCCAAACGCGGAATCCACTACTGCAGCGCGGAAATCCGCCAGAATGGCGAAACCGTCGTTCAGGCGTCGGCCAAGTTCCTCTCGCTCGCCGCGTCCTGATTCCTCGCGCGCCACACCAGCGACCGGTTCACGATCAAGTCACCCATCTCCGCCCCCGCCTCATGCGCCACCAGATCGCACTTCACCGCAAAGAGAAACCACAACGGCGCCGCCACTTCGGAAAGCGTCTCAAAATTCCCCTGCCCCTTCGCCAGGATCAGGTCGGCCGCCTCGAAGTGCTCGCGAAACTCGGCGCTGCACTCCTCGAGCACCGTGCCCGGCATGTCCGACCCGTTCGAAATCACCCGGACCAACCGGTCGATCCCAGCCTTCTCCGCATCGGCAAGCAGCGCGTCATTCAACACCGGCGCCCCCCGCACCGCCACCGTGACCTTCTCCATCGGAAGTTGTTCGATCAATAACCGGTCAAAAACAATCTCACCCGCATTATCCGTCAAATACAGAATCCGCTCCGCTTCCTCCGCCTCGCGAAACATCACCCCAACATCTCCGACCAATGGCACCTCGTCGACAAACTCCAGTAGATTCCCGATCCCGTCGCCGCCCATCCGAATCCGCGATCCCGAATCCAGATGGTTCCCCGCCACCGCAATCCTCGCCGCCACTTCCCTCGAATCATGCCCCTCCGCTATCAACTCCCGGCACCGCGGGAGCATCTCCTGCGCCCGCTCGTTCATCCGCTCCTTGATCACCTGATATGGATCAGCAACCCCGGCTTCCTCGCGGATCTTGCGGTGCAATCGTCCTGCCAGCAGTGGTGGCGAAACCTCCCAGTTTCCATCCACCATGTTCCGCAACATCCATCGAAGCAGACGACTCTTCCGCCGCGGATCCTCCACGCTCAACTCCAGAGCCTCGGTGGCCTGGCGCACCAAACAGGAAACACAATCAAAATTAGCTTTCATCTAACTACACATACCTGCAACAATTCCACTTGGTCAGTTATGAGCAAAAACCCACAACTTCCAATCAAAAATGCGAAAAATCACCCTCATCTGTGAAAACACCGTTCGCTCCGCCGGCCTGATCGGAGAACACGGACTGGCCTACTGGATCGACACCGGAAAACACCGCGTCCTCTTCGACACCGGCCAGGGCTTCGCCCTCGAAACCAATGCCCGCAAACTCGGAATCGACCTCAATTCCGCCGACGCCATCGTCCTCAGTCACGGCCACTACGACCACGTCTCCGGCCTGCCCGCCGCCCTCGCCGCCGCCCCCGCCGCCAGCCTCTGGCTCCATCCCGCCGCCATCTCCACACGCTTCTCCTGCCCCACCGCCAAACCCGCCCGCCGGATTTCCACGGATTTCATGGAACGCGCCAATTTCGGCGATAGCCGGCCCGTCCACCGGGTCACCCAACCGACCGAAATCGTCCCCGGTCTCTGGGTCACCGGAGAAATCCCCAGAACCAATGACTACGAGGACACCGGCGGCCCGTTTTTCCTCGATGCCGAAGCCACCACACCGGACCCGATCCTCGATGACATGTCCCTCTACTTCATCGGCGACTCGTCAGTCAGCGTCGTCTTCGGATGCGCCCACGCCGGCGCGATCAACACCCTCCGCCATATCGCCAACCACACCGGCAAGCTCCCCTTCGGCACCCTCGTCGGCGGCCTCCACCTCCTCAACGCCTCAGAACCCCGGATCGCCGAAACCGTCGCCCGCCTCCGCGAAATCTCACCCCGCCGGATGGGATTCTGCCACTGCACCGGAGCACACGCCATCCGCCGCATCTGGAACGAATTTCCCAGCGCATGCTTCGATGTCCACGCCGGCCTCGAAATCCCCCTCGACTAGACGCCTTTCACGCTCGCCGGCTCCGCCAACTCCCGCCGCCGCAACGCGCTTTGCGCGAAACGCATCACCATCTCCCACGGCCTGCCAAGCTCGTCGGTCGCCACCACCTCCACTCCAAACTCAGCCAACCTCTCCGACAGCCGCCGGCCTGCCGACCTCGCCAGCACCGCGTCGCAGTCCTGCAACAACCTCGCCAACTCTTCCTGCCCGTCGCAGTTTCCGCCCGGGTCCATGTGCCGCACCCGGAAAAACGGCCCCCTCACCCGACCCTCCCGCACGTCAAATACCGCAAACTTCGTCGCCCGCCCCAGATGAAGCGCCAACTCCTCGGTCACCGTCTCTTCGGCTACCGCAACTCTCAACCGATCGGATGAACACGACATGTTGTGAGCATATGCCCATTTCTCGGCCGTTCAAGACCTTTTCGCTCCCGCCCGGTCCACCCATCCGCTCAGCAGTCCTTGCCCAACGGATTGAGATCGGAAACCCGCTCCTTCGCCACCCCCTCCAAATGCACCACTCCACCCTCGATCCTCACCGCCTTCCCCTCCGTCAGGCAACTCGCGATCGTCTTCCTCGCCTTGCACAAAATCCGGCTGAACGTCTGCCGCGAAATCCCCATCAACTCCGCCGCCGCAGCCTGCGCCAGTCCCTCGTGGTCGGAAAGCCTCACCGCCTCAAACTCATCCAGCGAAAGAATCTCCTCCTCCAGATCCTTCAACGGGATTCCGGCGGGCTTGAAAAAGACAACTCCAGGCAGGTTTGCAATGCGTCGGGGACAAAACGGGCGGGCCATGGCCCATAATGTAAGGCCTGCCCCCACTCCAATACAAGTTCCCTCTTAACGGTTTCCGATCCCAAATCCGGCGTTGCAGGCCGCCTGCTCCTGCCCCACGCTCTCTCCCAGCGGGCCATGGCCCAATTCCCAAATCGCACATGCCGATCGCCGAAGACACCCTACTCTCCGATTTTCCCATCCTCGACCAGAGGATCAAGGGCCAGCCGCTTGTCTACCTCGACAACGCCGCCACCACCCAGAAACCCCTGCCCGTCCTCCTCGCATCGCGACACTACTACGAGACCTACAACTCGAACATCCACCGCGGAACCCACAAACTCGCACGCGCCGCCACCGAGGCCTACGAAAAGGCACGCCAAACCGTCGCCTCGCACCTCAACGCCAGCGCCCCGGAAGAAGTCATCTTCACCTCCGGAACCACCGAGGGCATCAACCTCGTCGCCTGCTCGCTAAACCACCCGGACGGCCCCATCCGCAAAGGCGACGAAATCCTCATCTCCACCCTCGAGCACCACTCGAACATCGTCCCCTGGCAACTCCTCTGCGAACGCACCGGAGCCATCCTCAAGGTCATCCCCTGCCACGACGACGGCACGCTCGATCAGGACGCCTTCCGGAATCTGCTCACGGAAAAAACCAAACTCCTCTCGCTCACCTGGATCTCCAACGCATTCGGAACCGTCAACCCGGTCGCCGAAATGACCGAAATCGCCAAACAAAACGGCTCCCTCGTCCTCATCGACGCCGCCCAGTCGATCGCCCACCTACCCGTCGACGTGCAGGCCCTCGGCGCCGATTTCCTCGCCTTCTCCGGCCACAAAATCTACGCGCCCACCGGCATCGGCGTGCTCTGGGGCAAACTTGCCCACCTCGAAGAACTCCCACCCTTCAAGGGCGGCGGCGAAATGATCCGTGAAGTCACCTTCGAAAAAACCACCTACAACGACCCACCGATGAAATTCGAGGCCGGCACCCCCAATATCGAGGGTGCCATCGCCCTCGGCGCCGCCATCGACTACGTCAACGGACTCGGAATCGAGGCCATCCACGACCACGAATCCCGCCTCATCCGCAAAGCCGCGGAATCACTCATCGATATTCCGGGCATCAAACTCTACGGCCCCGCCGACCGCTCCGGATCGCTCTCCTTCACCATCGAAGGCGTCCACCACTACGACCTCGGCACCCTCATCGACCAAATGGGCGTCGCCGTCCGCACCGGCCACCATTGCTGCCAACCGCTGATGGCACGCTTTGGCATCACCGGCACCACCCGCGCATCCCTCGGCCTCTACAACACCGACCGCGACATCGACATCCTCGCCTCCACCACCCGCAAGGCCGTCTCCATGCTCCGTTAATTTCACCCCGCCATGAAAATCGTTCTCGGCATCACCGGATCCATCGCCGCCTACAAGGCTGCGGACCTCGCCTCCCAACTCGTCAAACGCGGCCACGACGTCCACTGCGTCATGACCTCCGCCGCCACCGAGTTCATCACCCCGCTCACCCTCCAGACCCTCACCCGCAACCCCGTGCTGCTCCAGCTCGAGGACGAAAAACAATCCTGGAAACCCGGACACATCGACCTCGCCGACACCTGCGACCTCTTCCTCGTGGCACCCGCCACCGCCAACGTCATCGCAGAGTTCGCCAACGGCCTCGCCCCGGACTCGCTCACCTCCGTCTACCTCGCGCTCCCGCGCCAGACCCCCGTGCTCATCGCACCCGCCATGAACGGCAAAATGTGGCTCCACCCCGCCACCCGCCGCAACGTGCAACAACTCAAACAGGACAACTGCGCCTTCATCGACCCCGCCGAGGGCGACCTCGCCTGCGGCTACCAGGGCGTCGGCCGACTCGCCGACCTCGCTCACATCCTCGCCGCCGTGGATGCCATCACCGGCTGACCAAAAACAGCGGATCTCACGCCTGATCCGCCGCCTTCCAGAGCACGCGCGGACCGTGATGAACCCGCCGCGGGTGGACGGCACATTCGATTATCACGGCTTGCCGTGTCAATGCCCCGGGTGAATCGCACAGCATTGTGCCGAATCAGAAGAAATGCGGAGCGTCAACAAGTAATAAATGAAAATTATCTTGCAGCCGTGGCATCATAATTGCTTTCAACCCGCACGTGTTCCTGTGATCCGGCCGAGCCTCCGCCCCCCTGAGCAACCGGGAAAACCGCCAAACCCTTGGATTCTGAAGATTTTTGCCGCACACAGCACAACTCCTCCTCAAAAACCGCACCCCATACCACGTAAGTCGATAACTATCCACATGAAGACCACAACCCTAACGGCCCTGAGCTTGCTCGGGGGAATCAGCCTGGCAACCGGACAGACCCTGTTGATCAACCAGACCAGCAAACCATCCTCGTCAGAACGAATCGCATATACCTCCTATTACGGGCAATTCGCGTATGCCTACCACAACGATTCGGGTGGGGAAGGAAAGACGACTTTGGGGAATTCCTTCATGATGCCCGACACGGAAGACGACAACGTCGGATACGAAGCCACCAGCATTTCCTTCAAAAGCCTTGTCTCACAAAGTTTCGAAGCCGGGGACCAACTGCAGCTTTGGATCTTTGAATGGACTCCTTCCACCAATAGCTCGGATACCAGTTCCTGGATGGCAAGCGGAACCAACGGCACCTCGGATGGTGACCCCCTCAGCGGCACCGGAATGACACCCATGTTGACCGCATCGCTGCCATTGGAAGGATTGACCTTTTCCCCCAACAAGTATTTCACCGTCGATTTCAGCTCGAATCCTCTGTATTTCGAGGAAAACAAGGCTTATGGCTTCCTCGTTGGTTACGTCGATGGCGCTGACGACGCCGGCTCCTACTTCAACATCGCCCAAGGAAACGGCTCATCGAATGATGCCAATGCCGAGGGTATCTATATCGAAACCAAAACCGACACGACCCTGGCGGTGCCGGTTTCCACCAACACCGTCTACGACGGCGGGCTGACTGACCGGGTCTGGTTCAGCCTGAATGGTGCGATCTCTGACGGAACCATGTGGGATCCCACCATCGAAGTTGACGACGACATGATCGATATCGGTGATTCCGTTGAATTTGAAATCACCTTCGACCCGAGAGCGGATTCTGCCACCCTGTCGACTCCCGACGGTGCCATCGACCTCATGGCTCTCGATGATGGCGCGACCAACGGTGACGATATTGCCGGAGACGGAAAAGTCGTTTACGACTACGCACCAACCGTGAGCCACACCTACGAGGTGCTCGCCGTCAGGGCGGGATTTGTGGATGAAAGCGCCAGCGTCAGGGTCTTGGTCGCGGATCCGTCCAACGAGGCGGCTGACAATGCCTTCAGCCTTGCCCTCAAGGCGGATTCCCCGCTGTTCTACTACCGCTTCGAGGACGGAGAGGATCCGGAATTCATCTATGACTCCTCCGGCAACGGCTGGCACACCAACGATTTCGTGGGTGGCCTCACGTTCGGCAGCAGCCCGGGAGGCATGCAGGGCGCCTGTCAGTTTGACGAAGGCTCCATCAAATCGAATGCCTCCAGCTATCTGGACGATTCCTTCACGACGACAGCCGTGGTGTATTTCGAGGATTTCTCCGCCGGGACCCAAGCCATCTTCTCAATGGCTGACCAATACAGCTTCAGACCCGGACGTTCGGTCTTCTACACCAGCGGAGGACTGTTCCAGTCCTACATCGACGGCACGACCAATCCCAGTTCGGGAACTTCGCTGCTCACGGACACAACCAGCTACCTGGTGCACCTCGTCTACGACAGTTCGGTTCCTGAAGTCCGTTTCTATGTGAACGGAGTTCTCCACGGAACGGATCCCGTTGGAGATGTGGATAGCACCAAAGGCCGCTGGATGATCGGTAGTAACAAGACGCGCAACGGCCAGTTCTTTTCCGGCTGGATCGATGAGACCGCAGTGTTCACGTCGGCCCTCACTGAGGAACAAATCGCCGCTCACAGCGCCGCTTTCACCGCCGCAGCCGATCCCCTGCTGGGATTTACCAGCAGCGCCTCATACGTGCTCGTGGGTGATGACGTGACCTTCACCTGGACCATCTCCGATCAGGCGACCGCTGTCACCATCAACGGCGTGCCTCAAACCATCTCCGGCGCGGGAACCTACACGACGACCATGCCCTTCACGGAGGAAACCACATACGAAATTGTGGTGACCGGAAACGACAGCTCATACTCCGCCTCAATCCTTGTAGGCGTCAAAGTTCCGGCCGTCGTCCCGAAAATCACCTCGATCAGCGTCCAAACCTCCGCCACAAAGGACCCGGTCGTCACCCTCGAGTTGCAGGCAACTCCGAATACGACATACGCCGTGAAGGCAAGCGCTGACATGCAACCAGATAGCACAGGAAAGGTCTTCCCCTACCATCTGGCATTGATCACCACGGATGCCACCGGCTACGCCACCACCACCTTCGATGGTTATGGTGACGCCGAGTTCTATCGGATCGAACTCCCGTAGTTCCTCCGTCAGGGCGGCCCGGTTGCTCCCGGGCACGCCACAGACTTGATTCACAGCGCCCCGCCCTTGATTGGACGGGGCGCTTTCTTGTCGAATGACTCTCCACTCTCCACTCTCCACTCTCCCCGCTCTCTCCGCTCTTTCGACCTTCGACCTTCGACCTTCGACCTTCGACCTTCGACCTTCGACTTTCGACTTTCGACTTTCGACTTTCGACTTTCGACCTTCGACCTTCGACCTTCGACCTTCGACCTTCGACTCTTCGACTCTTCGACCTTCGACCTCCGACTATTCGACCTTCGACCTTCGACCTTCGACCTTCGACCTTC
>JAUTCT010000030.1 GCA_030673875.1 Verrucomicrobiota bacterium JB025
AACGGCCTCCTCCAACTCGCCCGCCGGAGAGCACGCGGATACCGGCGCTTCGAGAACTTCCGCGCCATCGCCTACTGGATCGCTGGCGGTCTCGTGATCCCGACATGCCATCCCTCAACCCACTAAATTCTCAGGAGCGCCACTTATTTCCACCAGAATCGACCGCCACCTCGACCAGGGTCACGGTTCCTGTCTGCTCCGCGATCCTGATAACTCCACCCTTGTCGCCAGTGCCTTCCGCTGTTTCGACCACTCCCGCTATCTTCTTCACTCCTCGGTCATCATGCCGAACCACGTGCACCTCCTGTTAACGTTAGATGAGTCCGCAGACCTCGGGAAAACAGTTGCGAGTTGGAAACGATTCACCGCGACAAAAATCAACCGCAAGGACAATCGATCGGGACCCGTCTGGCAAAAGGACTACTTTGATCGACTCATCAGGAATTGGGAACACTTCATCAATGTCGCCAGATACATCCGACGGAACCCCGTGAAAGCCAAACAGCGGCACGGTTCCTTCACCCTCTATGAAGCCCCCTGGGTAAAACGCCTGCTATCGTAAACAACACCGACCGTCCACCAAGGAGAGGCGGACTCCGATCCGCCTGCCCACGGGAACCGCCTCGCACAATCCATTGCCTCCTCACCAAGCCCGGCGCACCGGAGTGCGCCGCTCCATGAAATCTCGAGCAG
This sequence comes from Verrucomicrobiota bacterium JB025, assembly GCA_030673875.1. Taxonomy (GTDB): domain Bacteria; phylum Verrucomicrobiota; class Verrucomicrobiia; order Verrucomicrobiales; family Akkermansiaceae; genus Luteolibacter. Next base: position 694 of record JAUTCT010000030.1, read on the forward strand.
CACCCTCTCCAAGGAGGGGCGGACTCCGATCCGCCCAACACCAAGGAGAGGCGGACTCCGATCCGCCTGCCCACGGAATCGCTTCGCACAGCCCATTGCCTCCTCACCAAGCCCGGCGCACCGGAGTGCGCCGCTCCATGAGATCTCCGCCTCCCACTCCCCCCCTCCTCAGAGGAGTTTCGAGCGGAGCAGCTCGGTGACCCGCTTCGGGTTCGGCTTGGTCGGGGCGTTGCGCATCACCTGACCGGTGAGGAAGTTGAGCAGCTTCTCGTTGCCGGCTTTCACGGCATCGACTTCCTTCGGATTGTTGGCGATGGCGGCATCGACCAATGCTTCGAGTTCTCCGGCGTCGGCCTTCTTGAAACCTAACGAATCGGCGATGGCGGCGGGTTCCTTGTCCGGGCTTTCGTAGAGGACGGCGAAGACTTCGCTGGCCTGGTTGGAGGACAGCGTGCCGTCTTCGACAAGGGCTAACAAACTGCGGAGTTTTTCCGCCTTCACCGGGCAGTCGGCGATGGCGATTCCCTGTTCGTTGAGTTTCCCGAGCAGGTTGTTGATGATGAAGTTGGCGACTTTTTTTCCGGGGATCGCCTTGTCGATCGCGGCCTCGAAGTAGATCGCGAGGTCGCGGTCGGAGGACAGCACCTCGGCATCGTAGCGGGTGACGCCGAAGTCGCGTTCGAAGCGCTCGGCGAGCTGGTGCGGCAGCTCGGGAACGAGTTTGCGGACTTTTTCGACCAGCGGCGCGGTGCGGATCGGCAGCAGGTCCGGGCAGGTGAAGTAGCGGTAGTCGTGCGCGTCCTCCTTGGTGCGCATCAGCTGGGTTTCGCCGCGGGCGTCGTCCCAGCGCCGGGTGCTCTGGATCTGCGGCACGTGGCGGTCCATGTCCTCGGACTGGCGCTCGATCTCGAAGTGGATGGCGCGGCGGATGGCGGAAATCGAGTTGAGGTTTTTCAGTTCGACCTTGGGCCCGAGCGGGTCGGACTCCTCTTTCCGGAGCGAGATGTTCACGTCGCAACGGAGCTGGCCTTTTTCCATGTCGGCGTCCGAGATACCGCCCTGCTGGAGGATCATCTGGAGCGAGCGGAGGTAGGCGAAGGCCTCCTCGGCGGACTCGATGTCCGGCTCGGAAACGATCTCCATGAGCGGGGTGCCGGCGCGGTTGAAGTCGATCAGCGACGAACTGCCGAGGTGGGTGGACTTGGCGACGTCCTCCTCGAGGTGGATGCGGTTGAGGCGGACTTTCTTGTCCGGGGTCTGGATGTTCTTCCGGTGGTCGGACGGGTAGCAGTGCTCGTAGAGCGGGACGGCGCCGCCGATGCACAGCGGAAGATCCATCTGGGTGGTCTGATAGTTCTTCGGCATGTCCGGATAGAAGTAGTTCTTGCGGTCCCACTTGGAGATTTCCGGATTGGTGCACTCGATCATCATGCCGGCGAGGATGGTTTTTTCGATCGCCTCCTGGTTGAGCACCGGCAGCGCGCCGGGCAGGCCGAGGCAGACCGGGCAGGTGTGGGTGTTGGGCGTGTCGCCGAAGGAGGTTTCGCAGGCGCAGAACATCTTGGTGTTCGTTTTGACCTGGCAGTGGACTTCTAGACCGATGGTGACGAGGTAGGACATGACTTGGGAAAAACTGGAATGGTGAAAATCGGAAATCCGGGATGGTGGAGACTCAGTCCTGGAAGTGTTCGAGGGCGTTTTTGATTTTGGGGTCGTTGAGGAATTCCTTGAGGCGCGGGTGGCGCAGCAGGGCGCCGAATTGTTTCTCGCGGGCGAGGGTCTGCAGTTCGTGGTCCTCGACGATGATCGCGCGCGGAATCGGCTGGCCGGTGGCTTCGTCGATCACGGGCTCGGGAACGGTGATCTTGGATTCGGCGGCGATCAGCTTGGCGAGCTTGACCCGGTTGGGATCGGAAAACGGGTCGAGTTTCTCCTTCCACGAGTCCGGCAGCGAATCGAGGCCGGATTTCAACATGCCAAGAATCGACGACGGTTCCTCATCGGTGGCGGCGGAGTTGACCTCCGCGACGGAGCCGAAGTGATAGACGATCACCGCGCCGATGAAACTGATCAAGCTGGTGGGGATGAGCGCGAGGATGAGGCGGAGGAAGATGCCGCCCTTTGGCGCGACCGGCGGCTTGTCCATGCCGAGCGGCTTGGTGAGGAACATGACGATGAACCTCAGAAAGAGAAACACCGAGAGAAAGGCGATGATCGGCAGGCCGTAAATCACGGCGGTCACGGACTTGTCGAGAAACTGAACGGAGAGGTCCGGCGCACGCTGCCAGACGACGTAGGCGGCCCAACCGCTGAGGCCGAGGCAGATGGAGCCGACGATCATCCGGACCAGGCCGCGCAGCATCAGAAACGCGAAACTGAGCGCGAGGATGAGCAGGATGGCGGTGCCGAGGCTGAGTTCGGGAATCATGGGGAGGGAAAGCGGATGGAGGAAAGGGTGAGAGTGATCAGTGGCTGATGGCGCGCTGGCGGAGCAGGTGGTCGGTGAGCACCAGGGTGGCCATGGCCTCGACGATGGGGACGGCGCGCGGCAGCACGCAGGCGTCGTGGCGGCCCTTGCCGGCGAGCTCGGTGTTTTCGCCGCCGCTGGTCACCGTTTGCTGGGAGGTCATGATGGTGGCGGTCGGCTTGAAGGCGGTGCGGAAGATGATCGCCTCGCCATTGGAGATGCCGCCCTGGACGCCGCCGGAACGGTTGCTGGTGGTGCGGACCTTGCCGTCCTCCATGCGGAACGGGTCGTTGTGCTCGCGGCCGGTGAGCTGGGTGCCGGCGAATCCGGAGCCGATCTCGAAGCCCTTGGTCGCGGGAATCGAGAGCATCGCCTTGGCGAGGTCGGCCTCGAGTTTGTCGAAAATCGGCTCGCCGAGTCCGGTCGGGCAGTTGCGGACGACGCACTCGATGACGCCGCCGACCGAGTTGCCGTCGGCGCGGATCTGCTTGATGCGCTCGACCATGGTTTCGGCCATGGCCGGGTCACCGGTGCGGACGAGGTTGGACTCGATGGTTGCGGAGGTGACGGTGGCGGGATCGACGTCGGCGGTGAGATCCTGGATCGATTTCACCCAGGCGAGGATTTCGATGCCGGGCGCGAGGGTATCGAGCACCTTTTTCGCGACGGCGGCGGCGGCGACACGGCCGATGGTCTCGCGGGCGGAGGCGCGGCCACCGCCGGACAGGGCGCGCACGCCGTATTTGGCGTCGTAAGTGTAGTCGGCGTGGGACGGCCGGTATTTCACCGCCATTTCATCGTAGGATCCGGGGCGCTGGTCCTTGTTTCGCACGATGATGGAAATCGGAGTGCCGAGCGTCTGGCCATCCTGCAGGCCGGAGAGGATTTCGGCGGCGTCGGCTTCGTTGCGCGGGGTGACGATCTCGGACTGGCCCGGGCGGCGCCGGTCGAGCTGGCGCTGGATGTCCTCGAGCGCGACCGGGACGCGGGGCGGGCAGCCGTCGATGACGACGCCGACTCCCCCACCGTGGGATTCGCCGAAGGTGTGGATGCGGAAAGCCTGGCCAAAGGTGGATGACATGGAGGGAGACTTGAGAGTGAAGCGGCAAGAGTCAAGAGGCACGGGAAGCAGGGATTGCGGATCGCGGGATGCCGACCTAAGGATGCGCCATGCGTTTGCGTCTGCGCGAGAGAGTGATTTCGTTTCCCCGGCGGCCCTTGGTGATGGGGATTGTGAATGTGAACGATGATTCGTTTTCCGGCGACGGCACGCTGGATTTCGCGGCGGCGGTGGAAATGGCGCGGGACAAGGTGCGGGCGGGAGCGGATGTGATCGATGTCGGGGCGGAGAGCGCGCGGACGAACCGGGCGGCGGTGGATGTGGCCGAGGAGATCCGGCGGTTTCTCGGGTTTCTGGACCGCTGGGACGACGTGTGGAGCGGGCTGGAACCGAGGGATGCCGATCAAGTCTGGCCGCCGCTGGTTTCCGCAAACACCTGGCGGCCGGAGGTGGTGGAGGCGGTGCTCGCGACGGGAAAAGTCGAGCTGGTCAATGACATGGGCGGGCTGCCGGACGCACGCAACGCCGCGCTCTGCGCCAACGCGGGCGCGGCCCTGCTGATCATGCACAGCGTGGGCGAACCGAAGGTGCCGCACGTGCACCAGCAGTGGGACGACGTGATCGGCGCAATGCTGGCGTTTTTCCGGGAAAAGCTCGAACTGGCGGCGGCGGCGGGCCTGCCGGACGATGCGATGGTGCTGGACCCGGGCATCGATTTCGCCAAGCAGCGGGATGACAACCTCACGGTGTATCGCGAGCTCGCCCTGCTGCAGGAGTTCGGCCGGCCGGTGCTGGTCCCGGTCTCGCGAAAAACGGTGATCGGCGAGGTGCTCGGCATCGATGACCCGCAGGAACGCGACGCCGGAACGGTGGCCTGCATCGCGGCCTCGATGGCGCGCGGCGCGCAGTTGTTCCGCCTCCACGATGTCGAGGCGGCCTGGCAGACGGTGAAGACGCTGGATGCGCTCTAACCTCAGCCCTCCGCGCGGATCTCGGCGATGCGCTGGTGGATCGCGCCGATCAACCGGGATTTGGCGGCCGCCAGCGGACCGGGCATGCGCACCCCGGCCGCGAGGGCGTGGCCGCCACCGTTGAATTGGCTGGCGATCTTGCAGACGTCGATCGCCGGGTCCTTCGAACGCATCGAGACACGGATTTTGCCGTTCTGGATTTCCTCGAAAAAGACCGCGACCTTCACCCCCCGGATGGCGCGGATGTGGTCGATGAGCCCCTCGCTGTCCGCGGGCTGGAGGTGGAGTTTGTCGCGGACCGCCTCAGTGAGTTCCCAATGGGCAAGCCAACCGTCTTCGGCAAGCTCGAGGGTGTTGAGCAGGGCGCGCATCAACTCCAGACGGCGGAACGGAAGTTCGTCGTAGGTCTTCGAGTTGATCGTCCCGACATCAAGGCCGCGGCGGATGAGATCGGCGGCCATCTCGTAGGTCTCCGCGGTGGTGTTGGGATACTGAAACGATCCGGTGTCGGTGGAAACCGCGACGTAAATCGAGTCGCGGGACTCGTCGGGCAACGGCAGGCCCAGCCCGGTTAGCAGCTGATAGACGATCTGACCGGTGGCGGGGCAGGTCGGGATGACGTGCACCAGGTCACCGTAGCGGTGGTTGGAAATGTGGTGGTCGATGTTGAGCCAGAGCGCCGCTCTGGACGCGGCGTGCAGGCATTTCGCGCCGACGCGTTCCTGGGTGGCGGTATCAAGCGCGATGGCGACATCCGCCTCGATCGGCTCGGACGGCGGGCATTCCACCAGCCCGGATCCGGGGAGGAACGCGAGGTTTTCCGGCAGCCCCTCCTCGCTGAGGATGCGCACCGATTTCCCCATCGCCATCAGCGCGTGACCGAGCGCGAGCTGGGAGCCAATCGCATCGCCATCCGGGCGCACGTGGCTGAGCAGGATGAACGAATCATGGGACCGCAGGATGGATCCGATTTCCTCAGTGCTTGCGTTGGCGTTGGCGTCATCCATACGCCTCAACCCTTGGCGCGGGAGCGGCGGAGGCAAGTAAAATCCGGTGCCCCGGCGGACACGCGCCGGACGCACCCGACGGCCCGGGAAAGAATCCGCAAACGCGGCCCGTAGTTCCCCCTCAGTTTTCCAATCATGAATCGACGCAGTTTTCTTGAAGCAACTTGTCTGGCCGGGGCTGCCACCGCGGTGGGGATCGGCAGAGCCGGCGCCGCGACCCCGGCGGCAAACGGACGCATCAACGTCGCCCTCATCGGCGCCAACAACATGGGCGGGAAAACGCATCTGCCGACGATCGTCGGCTCGAGCGAGTGCCAGCTTGTCGCCGTCTGCGACGTCGATGCCCACGTGCGCAGGACGGCCGCGGCGAATGCCGAGCAGATCTACGCGACCCACAAGGACAAGAGCGGCTTCAAGGGCGTGGATACGGTGGAGGATTTCCGCGAAGTGCTGGCGCGGGAAGATGTGGATGCGGTGGTGATCGCGACCCCCGATCACTGGCACGTGCCGATTTCCAAGGCCGCCGCACGGGCCGGCAAGGACGTCTATGTGGAAAAACCGATGTCGCTATATATACAGGAAGGCCGCGAACTGGCGGATGTCGTGGCGGAAAACCGGACGATCCTCCAGGTCGGCAGCCAGCAGCGGTCGGACATCCGGTTCTGGATCGCGCGCGACATCGTGAGCAAGGGCGGACTGGGCCAGCTGCAGCGGGTGGAAGTCGGCATCGGCGCTCGCCCGGGCCTCAACCAGCAGTGGCAGGCGCAACCGGTCCCCGACGAGCTGAACTACGACATGTGGCTGGGCCCGGTGGTCTGGACGGACTACCACGAAAAGCGCGTGCACTATAACTTCCGCTTCGTTCCCGAGTTTTCCGGAGGAGACGTGACCAACTGGGGTGCCCACCACCTGGACATCGCCCAGTGGGCGCTTGACGAGGACGCCGGCGGCCCGGTCGCCGTGGAGGGGACCGGCGAACGCCACCCGGCCGGCTCGGTGCATTCGACGTATTCCAAGGTCGATGTCACCTACCGCTACGCGAACGGGCTGGAGGTGAAACTCACCAGCCTCCCGGGAGTGAGGAAGGGCGTGACTTTCATCGGCAGCGAGGGCTCGCTCTTCGTCACCCGCGGCAAGCTCGAGGCCAATCCCAGGGCGCTGCTGACAACGCGCTCGAAAGGCCTGGAGGAAGCACTCCGCACCGGCGGCGGACATTTCGCCAACTGGCTGCAATGCATCCGCTCGCGCAACCCAGACCAACTGCGCGCCCCGGTGGAAGTCGGCCATCGTTCCGCCACCGTCTGCCATCTCGCAAACATCGCGATGGAACTCCGCCGCCCGCTCGAGTGGGACGCAACCCGCGAAATCTTCCGCAACGACGCCCACGCAAACGCGCTGCTCACCCGCCCCACCCGGCCCGAGTGGCGGATCTGATCATTGCTCGCTGGACTGGAAACAACCGTCGGTCAGCAGGGCGCGGGCCTCGCCGATCAGAAACAACGAACCGGCGACCAGCTTTGGCCCGTCTTTCTCCAAGGCGGCACCGAGAGCGGCTTCCAGCGAGGGAAAGCACTCGTGCGGCGGCGCACCAGCCGGAAGCGCCGCGGCGATCTCCTCCGGCGGCACGGCACGGTTGTTGTCCACCGGACAAATCAAAATCCCGGCGGCGAGCGGCGCCAGCTCCGCCAGAATCGCGGGAATGTTTTTCGAACTCACCGCGCTGAAAACCAGCGTCGCCTTGCGGTCGGGAAACTCGCTCCTCCACGTTTCCGCCAGCGCCTTTGCGGAATGCTCGTTGTGCGCCCCGTCGAGCACCAGATCGGGGCGGATCCGCTCGAACCGTCCCGGCCACGAAACCTTGGAGAGACCATACCGGACCGAGTCGTAGCCAAGCGCATACCCGGCCATGTGCAGCGCCTCGACAGCGAGCGCCGCATTCCATTTCTGGTGGGGACCGGCAAGGTTCACCGGATAGCCTAACAACGGTTCGGCGACAAACTCCAGCGGCGTCCGCCGTTCGTTCGCCTCCTTTTCCAGCGCAAACCGCGCGGCCGGTTCCTGGGGTGCCGACACCGCGGGTTTCCCCGGCCTGAAAATCCCGGCCTTCTCGACCGCAATCTCCTCAAGCGTCTCACCCAGCCACTGCGTGTGGTCCATCCCGACCGGCGTGATCACCGAAACATCCGCGGGCACCGCGGTGGTGGCGTCGAGCCGGCCGCCCATCCCGGTCTCCAGAATGATCAACTCACACTCGCACTCGCGAAACCAGCGCATCGCCAGCGCCAGCGTGATCTCGAAAAACGTGGGATGCGTCTCCAGCCGCTCGCTGATTTCCCGCAGCCGCGTGAGCAGGTCGGCACACGCCTCCTCGGAGATCTCCTCTCCGGACACCCGGACCCGCTCGCGATAGTCGACCAGGTGCGGCGAGGTGAAGAGCCCCGTCCGGGTTCCCATCGCTCGCGCAAGGCTGTCGATCATTGCACAGGTGCTCCCCTTGCCATTGGTGCCCGCCACCTGAATGACGCGCACGCCGGACGCGGGAAACGCAAGGAACTCCCTTAGCAGGAGACGAGCTCCCCCGAGCCCCAGCTTGATGCCGAAGGTCTGGGTGGAAAAAAGCCAGTCGATGGACTCGCGATAATTCATGGCGACGCCGCATCCATCACCCGGATCACGCCGTCTGCCAAGCGGGGAATTACCATTGCGCGTAGCTTGAGGGAATATGCTCCTCGTCGGCGGAAAGCGAACAGACCATGTACAGCTGGCCCAATGCCGGAAACACATCCGGCACCTCGCGACTGTAAATCCCGCCACCAGGGCATTCACCAACGCCAATCGCCTGGCTGAACAGGTTCGCGTCGATGTATCCCTTGGAATACAGGTGCTGCGCAATGTCCTGCGTGCCATCCACCGCAAACGGACGGCCGCCATATTCGTAGCCGTAGAGATTCTGGTAGGCCCGGGTGGCGAGCTGGACGTTGCGGGTCGTCAAAATACAACCGGCGCGGTCACTACCACGCTTCCACGCTTTGGCGCCGACGAAAGTGATTGAGAGGAGGGCGAGGATGATGGTGATCACCACGGTCAGCTCCAGAAGAGTGATGCCACGGCAACCCATCACAACCCGGGGGGGTAGGTTGTTGTTCATGTCAGGGATTGGGGGGTAGACGCGTTAAAGATAGCCCGCACTCACCGACTGCAAACTACGCGATCGCGGGAAATCTCCCCGCCGTCCCCCCTTTTCCCTTCCATTCCCGTGCCCACCACGGATCCTCGGGCACCCAAACCCGCCATGTCCCGCACCGCAATCATCTCCATGCTCGCCGCCTGCGCCACCTACGCAACCCCCGCCGCCACTGACTGGAAAAACCTCTGGCCGGACACCCCGCCCGGCGGAACCCACCCGGCGACCATCACCGAAACCGTCTCCGAACGCGGCCATTTCTCCGACATCTCCACCCCCCAGTTCAAATTCTTCCCCGCCCCGGAGGACAAACACAGCGGTGCCGCGGTCGTCATCTTCCCCGGCGGCGCATACGGAGTGGTCGCCGCCGGCCACGAAGGCGACGACTACGCCAATTGGCTCAACCAACAAGGCATCTCCGCAATGGTCGTCAAATACCGCGTCAGCCGCAAACAAGCCGCCGGCATGCAGTTCCCCGTCCCGCTGCTCGACGCCCGCCGCGCCATCCGCACCGCACGCTCAAACGCCACCGAATGGAACCTCGACCCCGAAAAAATCGGCGTCATGGGCTCCTCCGCGGGCGGCCACCTCGCCTCAATGTGCGCCACACTCTGGGACCAGACACTCGAACTGGAACCCGACGACCCGGTCGACCAACTCTCGTGCCGACCCGACTTCGCCATCCTCATCTACCCGGTGATCAGCCTCTCCACCGACTGGACCCACAAAGGCTCCCGCCGCAACCTGCTCGGCACCACCCCCGCCCCCGGACTCCAGGAAAAACTCTCCACTGATCTGCGCGTCACCGAAAACACCCCGCCCTGTTTCCTCCTCCACGCCGCGGACGACCCCGGCGTCCCCGCCCGCAACTCGCTCGAATTCGCCTCCGCATGCCTCGACCACAAGGTGCCGGTCGTCTGCCACCTCCTGTCACAAGGCGGCCACGGCTTCGGACTCAACGGCAAGGGCGACTCCGCCAACTGGCCCCGCCTCCTCGCCGATTGGCTCGCCAACCGGAAACTCTCCACTCCCCGCTAACCATCACTCCCCGCCGAATCCGCATTGCAACCGCATGGTGTTTACACATCCGCGGAAAGCACCAAGGAAATGCCAAAATCCTCATTTCCGGCCATGTGGCTGGTTGACAACGGAGGGCCGCCTTGACCAATCTCAAGCAGATTCAGCACGGATACAGTCTGATCAAACCACTTTCCAAAAAAATCCAACCCCAGGATCCCCGCCCTGTGTTTTCAAACGAAGATTACCTAGCAGAATTGCTCACCGAAGCCGGTTTGGTGAGCGCCGAAGAAGTCGATCAGGCGCGCAATGCCCTCTCCGGCACAGAGACCATCGTCGAGCACCTGCTCGATCACACCAGTCTCACCCACGAAGGCGTCGCACAGACCCTCGCCACAAACGCGGCCATCCCGTTTGTCAATCTCGGCGACCTCACCTTCGACCCCGCGATCACCGAGACCATCACCCAGGAAACCGCAAGCCGCTACAAAGTGCTGCCGGTCGAGGATGACGGAATCACCCTCACCATCGCCGTCTCCGACCCCCTGGATTTCGATACCCTCGACGCCCTGCCCCACCTCGTCGGCCGCGAACTCAGCCTCGTCTGCGCCACCCGCAAGGACATCACCGAACACCTCGAACAATTCTACGGCATCGAGGACACCGCCTCCGCCGTCGAAACCGGACTCGAAGTCACCACCGGTGACGCCGAAGCCGGCGACGAAGGCGACGCCCCGATCATCCGCCTGGTGATCGAAATGCTCTCCGAGGCCTTCCGCGCGAAAGCCTCCGACATCCACATCGAGCCGCTGGAAACCGAAGTGCGCGTCCGCTACCGCCTCGACGGCAAGCTCGTGCACGTCGCGTCCCACCCGAAAAAACTCCTCCCCGCCATCATCGCCCGCCTCAAGGTGATGAGCGGATCCATGTCGATCGCGGAAAAACGCCTCCCTCAGGACGGCCGCATCCAGCTCAAAATGGGCAGCAAGGAAGTCGACCTCCGGGTCTCCTCCGTCCCGTCCAACCACGGCGAATCCATCGTCATGCGGATTCTCGACAAGTCCGCTCTCGTGCTCGGACTGCCGGAACTCGGATTCTTCTCCGATGACCAGGCCACCTTCGAGGAGATGCTCGGCCTGCCGGACGGCATCCTGCTCGTCACCGGCCCCACCGGTTCCGGTAAAACCACGACCCTCTACGCCTGCCTCAACGTCATCAACCGCCCGGACCGCAAGATCATCACGGTCGAAGACCCGGTCGAATACGAACTCCCGGGCATCAACCAGGTCATGGTCAAAACCGACATCGGCATGACCTTCGCCGCCGCCCTGCGCGCCATGCTGCGCCAGGCCCCGAACATCATCATGATCGGTGAGATTCGTGACGCCGAGACCGCCAACATCGCAATCAACGCCTCACTGACCGGTCACCTGGTGTTCTCCACCCTCCACACCAACGACGCTCCCTCCGCCATCGCTCGTCTCGCGGATATCGGCGTCAAACCGTTCCTCATCGCTTCCGCCATCCGCGCCGTGCTCGCCCAGCGCCTCGTCCGCAAGCTCTGCTCAAACTGCAAACAACCCGCCGAGCTCACCGACAAGGAAATCCGCGCCCTCTCCCTCGACCCCACTCGAATAACCGACGCCACCATCTTCGGTCCCGGCGGCTGCGAAAAATGCCGCAACAGCGGATACAAGGGCCGCATGGGAATCTTCGAAATCTTCATCGTCGATGACGAAGTCCGACAAATGGTCAACACCGGACTCACCACTAGCCAGCTCCGCCAGCGCGCACGCGAACTCGGCATGCGCACCATGCGCGAGGACGGAATCCGAAAAGTCCTCTCAGGACTCACCTCCGCCAACGAAGTCGTTCATACCACCATGTCCGACGCCGACTGATCCCTCCCTTCCCCAAACCCCTTTCAAAAAACCACTTCGCCTCACCGTCCCATGGACAACAACCAGATCGTCGAACTCTTCCAGTCCCGCGGCCTCATCGACCGCAGCCTCGCGCAGGACATCCTCAACGAGATCACCCACAGCGGCAAAGAGATCGCCGAAATCCTCACCGATTTCCAAGTCATCCAATCCCGCGATGACATCTGGCCCATCGTCGCCTCCGAACTCGGAACCCACGTCGTCGATATCTCAAACTGGGAACCGCCGGAAGCCCTCCTCAACCTCGTCCCCGCCGGAACCGCACGCCTCCACGGCGCACTCCCGGTCCAGTTCGACGACACCGGCCTCCACGTCGCCCTCGTCGACCCGCTCAACCCGCAGACCGCAGAGGACCTCCGCTTCGCACTCGACCGCGAAATCCACGTCGTCGTCGCCCCGGACTACCTCGTCGAAGCCAAAATCAACGACTGCTATGGCGGCGAGGGCAAGGCAATGGATGACATCCTCAGCCAGTTCGAAGTCGGCGGACCCTCCGAAAACCTCGAAGACCTCGAAAACGAGGCTAACTCCGCGCCCATCATCCGCTACGTCGACCTCGTGCTCTACCAGGCGATCAAGGAAAAGGCCTCGGACATCCACTTCGAACCCTTCGAAAAAGACTTCAAAATCCGCTACCGCGTCGACGGCGCACTCTACGAGATGGCTCCGCCGCCCGTCCACCTCGCCCTGCCGATCCTCTCCCGCGTCAAGGTCATGGCGAACATGAACATCGCCGAACGACGCGTCCCCCAGGACGGCCGCATCGTCAAACAGGTCGGTGAAAAACAGGTGGACATGCGGGTCTCCTCACTGCCCACCCACCACGGCGAATCCATCGTGCTACGGGTCCTCGACCGCTCGTCGGTCAACCTCACCATGGAAAACCTCGGCCTGCCCGACCATATCTTCGAATACATCTCGGAAACCATCGAAAAACCCAACGGCATCTTCATCGTCACCGGACCCACCGGCGCCGGCAAGACCACCACCCTCTACGCCGCACTCCGCCGCATCAATACCATCGACGCCAAACTCCTCACCGCCGAGGACCCGGTCGAATACGACATCGACGGCATCATCCAGATCCCCATCAACGAAGCCATCGGCCTCGACTTCCCGCGCGTCCTCCGCGCCTTCCTCCGGCAGGACCCCGACCGCATCATGATCGGGGAAATGCGCGACAAAGACACCGCAACCATCGGGATTCAGGCCGCACTCACCGGCCACCTGGTGCTCTCCACCCTCCACACCAACGACGCCGCCGGCGCAGTCACCCGTCTCATCGACATGGGCTGCGAACCCTTCCTTGTCGCCGCCTCCCTCGAAGGAGTACTCGCCCAACGCCTACTGCGCTCCATCTGTAAGGACTGCAAGGCCGAATACGAACCCACCGAGGCCATTCTCGCCCAACTCGGGGTCTCACCCCACGAACTCGGCGACAAACAATTCTACACCGGCGCCGGATGCGACGTCTGCGGACAAACCGGCTACCGCGGCCGCCGCGGCCTCTACGAACTCCTTAACGTCACCGACCCGATTCGCGAACTCATCACCGCGCGCGCCCCCACCGTGGTCCTCAAACAAAAAGCCGTGGAACTCGGCATGAACTCCCTCCGCGAAGACGGACTGAGAAACATCTACCTCGGAGAAACCACCATCGAGGAAGTCCTCAAATACACCTGATCGAATCCACCGGCCGCCTCCCGCCTCCCGCCAGTCCCCGGAAATTCCGCGCCCACCGGCCACCCCTCTCATTTCCCACCTATCCATCAGCCCCGAAAACCTGACTTAATCTTATGGCTAACTACCAATATTCAGCGCTCAACGCCAAAGGCGAGCAAACCGACGGCGTCGTCTCCGCCAATTCAGAGGCTGAAGCAATCGAAAAGCTCAAGGCCCAAAACCTCTACCCCACTCAGATTCATGAGGAAGGCAAGGGACCCAAAAAAGCCAAAGGCGCGCCGGCCAGGAAAAAGGCCAAGGCCAAAAAGAAATCATCCAAAGGATCGATCGTTATCGGCGGCAGCGTCAAACCGAAGAACCTGATGATCTTCACCCGCCAGCTGGCGACGCTCATCGACTCCGGCCTGCCGCTGCTGCGCAGCCTCACGGTGCTCGAAAAACAGGAACCCAACCCGATCCTCAAGCAAACCGTCGGCACCCTCGCCGAAAACGTCCAGAGCGGCTCCACATTCTCCGAGTCCCTCGCCCAGCACCCGAAGATTTTCAACAAGCTCTACGTCAACATGGTCAAGGCCGGCGAACTCGGCGGTGTGCTCGAAATCGTCCTCAACCGCCTCGCCGAATATCAGGAAAAGGCCCAGAAACTCAAAAACAAGATCGTCTCGGCCATGGTCTACCCGGTGATCGTCATGTTCATCGCCGTCGCCATCCTGATTTTCCTCATGATCTTCATCGTTCCGAAGTTCAAGGAGATGTTCGCAGCCCAGAACTCCGAACTGCCGCTGATCTCACAGATCGTCTTCGGCTTCTCGGAATTCTGCCTCAGCCGGTCCATGATCCTGCCCAATATCGTCTGGGTCATCCTCGGATTCTTCTTCCTAGGCTTCCTCTTCAACCTCTGGGGACGCACCAAGGGCGGACGCAAGGCGGTGGATACCATGAAACTCCACCTCCCCGTGCTCGGCGACATCCAGCGCAAGTCCGCTGTCTCCCGCTTCTCACGAACCCTCGGAACCCTGGTCACCTCCGGTGTGCCGATCCTTCAGGCACTCAACATCACCCGTGACACCGCCGGAAACGTCGTCATCTCACGAGCCATCGAACAAGTCCACGCCGCCGTTAAGGAAGGTGAAACCATCGTCACCCCGCTCCAGGCATCCGGCGTCTTCCCCAGCATGGTCATCTCGATGGTCGACGTCGGGGAGGAAACCGGTCAGCTCCCCGAAATGCTCCTCAAGGTCGCCGACGTCTATGACGACGAAGTCGACAACGCCGTCACCGCGCTCACCTCGGTCCTCGAGCCGATCATGATCGTGATTCTGGCCTTGATCGTCGGTTCGGTTGTATTTGCTTTGTTCCTACCCCTGATTAAGATGATCTCGAACATGAGTGGTGGTTGATCCCGCTCCCTCATTCGCATCCAACTTACAAAGCCATGACCACGAATCACTTACGTCGCAAAGATGCGATGGGCTTCACGCTCATCGAAATGCTCGCCGTCATCACCATCATCGTCATCCTCGCGGGCCTCGTCGTCGGCGGGATGGGCTTCGTCAACGACCGCCAGGCAACCGAAAAGGCCAAAACCCAGATCGCCATGCTCTCGGCGGCCATCGAGGAATACAAACTCGACCACGGGTCCTACCCGGCCACCGCCAACTCATCCAGCGGACTCACCGGCACCAACTCGATCACCGTCTATGACATGAGCGAGACCAGCCAACCGGCCAAATCCCTGCTCTACGTGCTCTACACCAAGGGCGTGGAGGCACTCGACGACGACAACGAGGACTACCCGATCTACATCCCCGAACTCGATCCGGACAACAACAAGCAGGGCTGGACCTCCAGCAGCAGCGACAACATCCTCGACCCCTGGGGCAACCCCTACCGCTACCGCACCGCATACAGCAAGACCGGCAGCAGCAATTCCCGGACGCAAAACCCGGACTTCGATCTCTGGTCCTCCGGCAAGGACGGTGCAACCAGCACCAACCCCGCCTCGGACACGGTCGCCGACGACATCGGCAACTTCTGATCCCGCCAGACGCTCAAGCTTCAACCAGCGGTCCGTTGCATGCAACGGGCCGCTTTTTTGTGGGCCATCGGCCATATTCACCACCGAATGTGCTCGACGCCCGCCCCCGCCTGCCTTTCTGTCTCCGCACCCTCATGAGCGAAGAATCTCCTCCACCCTCCAACGAGACTCCCGAAGAAACTCCGGCGAAGAAAATCACCAAAGTTCGTCGCGTTTCAAACCCGCGCCCAAGGAAATCGGCGAAAAAGGCCGCCACCAAAAGAGCCGCCCAAAAATCTCCGTCCGAGTCACCTCAGGCACTCCCGGACTTTTCCGAAACCCCTTCTCCTGCCAGCCCCGAACCCGTGGCACCGGATAAAATCGAAGTCGTCGTGGAAACCCCCGCCGCATCCGAGCCGGCCGACACACAACCCGCCAGCCCCCAAACCGAAGCCCAAGCTCAACCAGAAGCTCAGGCCCAACCCGAAACCGGAACCGAAGGGGAAAACAACACCTCCGAATCCGACGGAGAATCCGGCGAGGACTCCCGCAAAAGGAACCAGAACCGACGTCGCAAACGTGGCGGCAAAGGCGGAGGCTCACACGACGACAAATCCTCCGAACGAAGCGACAGCGAAGGCGCCGAACACGGCGAACGCCAGGGACGCCAAAACCGCCCGCCACGCCCGCCCGTCGATGCCGATCTGCTCGCCAAATTCGCCTGGAAAATCTACCTCGCCGAAGTCAGCGAAGAAGGCGTCGCACTCGTTGGCGACAACGATGCGCGCGAACTCGCACGCCGTTGCTTCCGCCTCGCCCAAATCTTCCTCGAAGAACAGGGCCGCCGCTCAGAGCGTCCGTAACCGGCTCGCCCGCAGCACCCCTCCCTCGTGAGACCAACCGGTGGCGGAATCATCCGCCACCATGCTTCCCCTTGCGGCGTGACTCACCCGCAACGCCACCATGAGGTGCAGTGACCCCGTTGCACGTCGTTGAACCATTGAGACGCTCAAAGCGGGCAGGTGACCCCGCGAGCGATCATCTCACAATGCCACGCAGCTTCCAGGCCCCGATGCTCCCGGCCGCCCGCGGTCAACCCGCAAACGGAGGCATCATCATTCCCGCCAAGGCTCCTTGACGGCTTGTGGCGCCTTCAGCGGCAGGCTCTGTCGCCAGCCCCAGTCGCCACCTTCGCCAATCCGACCGCGCATTCCACGATCCTCGATCCAGAATCGAGCCTCCCGGCCGTGCGGATCAGGACTTCCAGCTCAACGCGCCCTTCTTCAGCGCATACACGTAGGCAACCGCCAGAATCCCGGCAAATCCCGCCATGCTGGCCAGAACCGTCACCCCGTTGCTCGCCACCAGATCACGGAACTGCACCGCCCACGGATACATGAAAACCACCTCGATATCGAACAACACGAACAACATCGCCACCATGTAGAACTTCACCGAAAATCGCGGCGCTCCATCACCAACCGGAACCATGCCGCATTCATACGCGCTGTCCTTCGTCGCATTCTGCTTGCCGGACTTGCCGAACACCACACTCAGAATCAACACCAGCGCGGCGAAGCCCATTGCGATGAGCACTTGAAGGAGAACGGGAAGATACTGCTCGGGCATGTCGTGCGGTGGTTTCGGGAACGCACCTGTCTTAAACCCCGACCCGCGCCATGGGTAGAAAAAAAACCCGCATCCGGATGGACGCGGGTTTCATTCGAAGAAATATCTCCAATCGCAAGGATTACTCCTGTGCTGCAGCTTCCTGGGCAGCCGCATACGCGCTCGACGCTTCGTGAACACGGTCGGTGCCCTTGTATTCCTTGCCGATCTTTTCAACAAGACCGCGGGTCACGAGATTTTGAAGCTTTTCATATGCCCGCAGACGGAGCATTTCTTCCCCGCCACTCACTGCATTCCTGAGCTTCAGATTCGCAAAAACCTTTTCGAAAAGGTCATTGAAACCAAACACCTTTTTCTCGGAAAGAACATTCACGAGTTCATCGGTGACATGATCAGGAAGACGGCGTGAGAACCGGGTACGTTTCGTGGTGATTGCCATAACGACGCAAGGATACACTCCTTTGTGACAAATGCGACTCAAAAAAACTGCCAATGATGACAACACAAAATAAATAATACGCAAGATCAAAATACCAAGAAATTTGAATTTTATTTCCCGGTCATTTCATTCCGCGTTTTTTGCCATCACGTCGGCTCCGTCGTCCGGCCGACCTTCCCGAGCCGCATCCTCCCGGCCCACTCCCGAATCATCTCAAGCAACCGCGCGGCAATCGAATTCATCTTCCCCGCATGGCACGCGGAAACCCGCAAGCGGGGAAATCCGTTGAGCGGAATCACCCGCATCCCGGGCAGTTCCTCGCTCAGCGCTCCCTCCACCAACAGCCCCACCCCGAATCCCCCCGCGGCATATCGCCGGACCAAATCCAGCCCGCCGAGTTCCAGCGATGGCTTCCACACCAGCCCGCGCCGCGCCAGCTCGTCCGCGAACAGCCGACAAACCAGCTGGTCCTCCGGCAGGCTGATCAACGGCGTCTCGCCGGCATGCCGATTCAGGAACTCCGGCACGCCCGCACCCTTCGCCTCGTCCGGCGCGAGCAGCAGCATCCTCATCTCGATCAGCGTCTCCTCGATCACCCCCTCCGGAATCGCCCCGGACTCCGCCCCGATCACCAGATCCAGCTCACCATGCGCCAGCTGCTCCAACGACCGGTCGTCAATCGCCCGCATCGTCAGATGCAGCCCGGGAAACTCCGCCTTCAAGCTCCTCAGCGGCTCCGGCAAATGATACCGGATCACCGCCTCAGCCGACGCAATCCGCAGATACCGCCGACCATTCCGCAACTCGTTCTCAACGTCATCCAGTCGCTCGAAAAACGGCCGCGCAAACGCAAACAGCTTTTCGCCCTCCAAGGTCAACTTGAACGGACGCCTGCGGAACAATACCACCCCAAGTGCCTTCTCCAACTGGATCAACTGCGCGCTCACCGCCGGCTGCTGGATCCCATACGGAATCCGCGGCAGTGCCCGGCTGATCCCCTGGTGCCTCGCCACATGGTAAAACAACTCGAGATGGTGGATGTTCATCCCGCCTTCTAATATTGACCCACTCAATAGTCGCGCAAATTTTATCGATTAGGGGAGTTCCACGGCTCCGGGTATCGTCACGCTGAAATGACCCCGACCGCTCCCCAGGCAATCCACGCCCGATGCCACGGCACCATGTCCCATGCCCGCGCCTGACCCCGCACCACCCACCCACTCCCACACTCACGCCATGTTTTCAGACGTCCCCCACATCAACCTCACCGCCTCATGGATCGGCATCGCGCTCGGCATCCTCTCCGGCATGCTGCTCGGCACCGGTTTCCTCAACGACAAGTTCCTCGGCGGCTATGCCTCCCCACGCAGGCGCCTCTACCGCCTCGCCCACATCTCGTTCTTCGGCCTCGCCATGATCAATTTCATCTTCTGGCTCACCGTCCGCCTCGAGTCCCTCGGGGCACCGGTCATCAGCCATGCCTCCGCCGCCTTCCTCATCGGCGCCGCCACCATGCCCCTCTCCTGCATCCTCACCGCGTCCTTTCCCAAAGCCGAGCGCCTCTTCGCCATCCCCGTGCTCGCGCTGTCCTTCGGAACCGGCGCCGTCATCTCCCAACTCATCCAATCATCGTGAAAACCACCAAAAAACACATCGGCCTCATCGCCATGAGCGGCATCCGCGCCGAAAACAAACAACTCCTCGAGATCGGACTCACCCTCCCCGGATTCGTCGAACGCAGCAAGGTCATCGCCTCCATGCCCAGCCTCTCACTGCTCACCCTGGCCGGCCTCACGCCCGACGAATACCACATCACTTATCACGAAATCCGCGAGTTCGCCTCACTCGACCGCCTGCCCTCAGGCTTCGACCTCGTCGCCATCACCTCCCTCTCCGCCCAAATCCTCGAAGCCTACAAGGTCGCCGACCACTTCGGCCACATCGGAACCCCCGTCGTCATGGGCGGCCTCCATGTCTCGTCCCTGCCGAACGAAGCCCTCCGGCACTGCCGCAGCGTCGTCGTCGGAGAAGGCGAACCCGTCTGGCCACTGCTGCTCGATGACTTCAAACACGACAAACTCCGCCCCATCTATCAATCGATCCCGCACGGCAGCTACGATCTCGCCCGGGCCCCCGTCCCCCGCTTCGACCTGCTCGACCCCGACGAATACAACCGCATCACCGTGCAAACCAGCCGCGGCTGCCCGCACCGCTGCGAATTCTGCGCCAGCTCGATCCTCCTCACCCCACACTACAAGCTCAAACCCGTCGAAAACGTCATCCGCGAAATCCACACCATCAAATCCATCTGGGCAAAACCGTTCATCGAGTTCGCCGACGACAACAGCTTCGTCCACAAGGCACACTACCGGAAACTCATGACCGCACTCGAAAAGGAACAACTCCGCTGGTTCACCGAATCCGACATCTCCGTCGCCGATGACCCGGACCTCCTCAAGCGTATGCGCGACGCCGGCTGCCAACAGGTCCTCATCGGCCTCGAAAGCCCCAACCCCGAAAGCCTCACCGGCATCGACCTCGCTTCCGACTGGAAGGCGCGACGCCTCGACCGCTACCTCGAGTCCATCGACCGCATCCAGAGCCACGGCATCACCGTCAACGGCTGCTTCATCCTCGGACTCGATGCCGACACCCCGCGGACCTTCGACCAGGTGTTCGAATTCGTCCGCCAATCCGGCCTCTACGAAGTCCAGATCACCATGCTCACCCCCTTTCCCGGCACTCCGCTCCACTCCCGCCTGCTTGAGCAGGACCGCATCATCGAACCGCAAAACTGGAACCTCTGCACGCTCTTCGACGTCAATATCCGGCCCGCCAACATGTCCCCCGACGAACTCCAAAACGGATTCCTCAAACTCGCCGGAAAACTCTACTCCCACGAGGAAACCCTCCGCCGCCGCAAGGCCTACCACCGCCGCCGCATCGACCGCAAACATTTCGCCAATGCCGGTTGATGTCGGCCCCCCGACCTCCTAGCGTCGGGCCATGTCCACGCTCGCCCAATTCCTCGACCCGGCAAACGTCTCGCTGAAAATCTGCGGCGTCACCCTGCCCGACGACGCTCATCAACTCATCGAGCACAAGGTGGACGCGCTCGGCGTGAACTTCTGGCCGCAGTCGAAACGCCACCTGCCCTGGGAAAACGCCGGCTGGCTGCGCCAACTCAAAGGCCGCATCCTCCGCGTCGGCGTCTTCGTCAACCAACCCGTCCTCCCCGCCGAACTCTACGGCCAGGACCTCATCGACGTCGTCCAACTCCACGGCGACGAATCCCCGGAGGAAGCCGCCATCTATCGCAACAACGGCATCCCCTTCATCAAGGCCATCGGCGTCAACACCATCGCCGACCTCGAACGCGCCGCGGACTTCGGCGCATCCGCCATCCTGCTCGACGCACCCGCACCCGGCACCTACGGCGGCACCGGCCACACCTTCGACTGGACCCAGGCCATCAGATTCAAACAACAACACCCGGACATCCCCGTCATCCTCGCCGGCGGCATCGGCCCCGGCAACGCGGTCATGGCCGTTCACACCGTCCGCCCCGCCGCGCTCGACGTCGCCTCGGGCGCCGAATTCGAACCCGGCATCAAGGACATCGACAAAGTCACCGCCATCCAGGCCGCGCTCTAACATTCCCACAAATGCTCACCGACACCCACTGCCACCTCGCCTCCCACCGCTTCGAACCCGGCGAAATCGAACCACTCATCCAGCGCGCCGAAGCCGCGGGCATCACCCGCATGATCACCCTCGCCACCGGCCTCGACGACCTCCGGCAAAACCTCGACCTCGCATCCCTCCCGCAGGTCCACGCCTGCATCGGCATCCACCCCTGCGACGTCCACACCCAGCCGGACGACGCCGTCACCACCATCGCCGGACACACCGCCGACCCGCGCGTCTGCGCCATCGGCGAAACCGGACTCGACTACTATCACCCCGCCCCGGACGGCTGGCGGGAAGACGCCTATCACCAGCGCCAGCGCGACTTCCTCCGCCAGCACTTCGAACTCGCCGCACGGGAAAACCTCAACGTCGTCATCCACACCCGGGACAAATCCGGTGACGCCTCGTTCCGCGACGCCATCGCCATCTATCAGGACTACGCGCCAGCGGTTCGCGCGGTCTTCCACTGCTTCATCGGCCCGTGGGAAAACGCCAGACGCGTGCTCGACCTCGGCGGCCTCGTCTCGTTCGGCGGCGTCGCCACCTTCAAAAGCGCCGCCGTCGTGCGCGACACGGTCACCAAATGCCCCGCCGGATCGTTCATGCTCGAAACCGACTCCCCCTACCTCGCCCCCGTCCCCCACCGCGGCAAACGCAACGAACCCTCATTCACCCGCAACACCGCCGACTTCATCGCCGGCCTGCGCGGAGAAACCCTCACCACCCTCGCCGCCCACACCGAACAAACCGCCAACGGATTTTTCCGCTTTCCCGCCACCTGATTTGAATAAATCCCGGCTTCGGTATCGTTAAATCCAATGTGCCCCATGTGCGCCCCACTCCCATTGTGCGCCATGTGCACCCCACTCCATTTCCACACCTGCTCCACGCGACTCCAATGACCTACCCACAACACATCATCGCCGCCACCGCCACCTCCGCACTGCTGATCTCATGTGCCAGCCGTTCCACCGGAGGCTTCGACACCGCCAACCCCTATGGCGCGGATCCGTCCCTCGAGACTTCACAAAACCCGGTCTACGACTCGCAGGCCGCCTACGGCGACACCTCCGCCTACGGCGACACCTCCGCCTACTCCGATCCCGCACCATTCGAACCCGCACCCGCGATCGACGAACCCTCCTACACCCCGCAGCCCGCCGCCGCACCCACCGCGCCCGCACGCATCCACACCGTCGTCAAGGGAGACACCCTCTCCGGGCTCAGCTCGAAATACAACGTGACCATGGACTCCATCAAACGCGCCAACAACATGACCAGCGACATCGTCGTGCTCGGCCGCAAAATGGTCATCCCCGCACAATAACCACATGCGCATCCTCCCGACCTGCGCCGCCGCACTCGTCGTCGCCACCACCACCCTCGCCGCGCAGCCAAACCCTGCCGCAAGAGAACAGGCGATCGACGAACTGCTCTCCATCCGCGAATCCATCACGGAACTCGAAACCGCCATCACCAAGGCGCGCGGACAGGGCATCGGTGAACAGGCGATCCTCGAAGCACGCTTCCTCTATCACGTCGACCACCAGGACGACGCCGCAATCGCGGCCATGCTTCCCGCCATCCTCGAACGCGACAAAACATTCCAACTCGAAGAGTCCGCCATCTTCGGAGTCAGGGAAGACTGGCTCGCCGTCGTCCAATACGTCCGGGCCATCGACTGCCTCCGGAAGAACGACAAGGCCGGGTTCAAAAAACACATCACCGAGGCATTCTGGCTCAGCCCCGGCCAGGCAGCCGCATACGCCCCCTACATCGACCGCCTGCGCCTCAACGAAGCCATGGCCACCGTGAAACTCGATCTCAAAACCAGCCTCAACCGCATCGACCGCGACCAATCCGTCGCCCTCGAATCATTGCTCGGGAAAAACCAGGCGCTCGTGCTCCACTTCTGGTCGCCATGGAATCCCGAGTGCGAGGCCGCCATGCCCGACTTCATCACCACCTCCGCCACCCTGGCCAAACACGGGATCCCGGTCGCATCCATCCTGCCCGAAAGCTCGGCAGACCACATCGCCCGGGCGGCCGAATCCATCGCCGCTCTCGGTGACAAGTCCGCCGGCAACTGGCTCGCCGACTCAACGGACCGGATTCTCGTCCGCCAACTCCGGATCAACCAACTTCCAACTATGGTCATAGTTTCACCCGGCGGCGGCATCCTCTTCAACGGCAGCCCGTCTGACCCCGCGTTCTGGTCCACCCTCGCCAAAGTCTCCCCCGGCATCCCGCGCCCGTCATCGAACTAACGGATCCACACCCGACCCGGATCCGCACCTGACGCAGCCAAGCCCACCCGGACTCAAGCCACCGCACGCGGCGCGCTCCGGAACCCGTCACCGGGAACCAACACGCGGATCGTCGGCTGATCCCGCCGCCCCGCACCCGCTCCTCCCGGCCTCCGGCAGGAACCAACCGCCACTACGAGCACTCTCGTAGCAGGAAAAGCCCCCATTTATTTAACTTTTCCTTAAAATATGGTTATTTCAACTTGACGCTTATCGCAAATATTGCCTTACATCTCTAAAAGCAACGAAATGCACACCGCATGAGAGGACTGTCCCACCCAACCAATCTAGAACTTCAGGCACTCTGCGTGCTTTGGCACGATGGCCCATCCACGGTCGCCGCCGTAGCAGATGCACTACCCGATCACAAAACGCGCGCCTACACGACGGTCCTCACCATCATGCAGAACCTCGAGCGCAAGAAGCTCGTGACCAGCTCGCGCGTCGGCAGGGCCAATGTCTATCAAGCTGCCAAACCGCAGGCCGCCATCGTCGGCCGGGCCACTGAGGAATTCCTCACCCATACTTTTGGAGGGCGCCTCGGCGAGGCGATCCTCGCGATCCTCTCCGCCGGCCACCTCACGCCGGAAGAGAAAACAAACGTAGAACGCGAACTCCAACAACACAGAACCATGGCTGCAAAAAAAGCACCGAATAAAGTTGCGGCTAAGGCCGCCAAAAAGAAAACCGCCAAAAAAGCGGCCAAAAAAGTCACCAAGAAAGCCGCCAAAAAAGCCACCACCAAAAAGGTCGCTAAAAAAGCGGTGAAAAAGAAAGCCGCCAAAAAGGTGACCAAAAAAGCCGCCAAGAAAACGGCAAAAAAGGCCGCCAAAAAAGTGACCAAGAAAGCCGCCAAGAAGGTGACCAAGAAAGCCGCCAAAAAAGCGGCGAAAAAGGCCGCCAAAAAGGTGACCAAAAAAGCCGCGAAGAAAGCCGCCACCAAAAAGGTCGCTAAAAAAGCCGCCAAGAAGAAGACCACCAGGAAAAAGGTGGCGAAAAAGGCAGCCAATTAAGTTTCAAATTCGCGGGGATTTCAGCGGCATCCCGGCCCGCGATCACTCAGACGGGGGACCCACACATCCCCCGTCTGCTTCATTTCAGCAAAAAAGGGGTTGCATCTCTGCTCCCATCCGGCCTAGCTTCCCGCCGCCTTGGCCGGAACGGCAATGCGCGGTTAGCTCAGTGGTAGAGCACCTCCCTGACACGGAGGGGGTCACTGGTTCGAACCCAGTATCGCGCACCATCCGCCCCCGAGCCTTCCCGAGCCGGTCAGATCCGGCGGCTCACTCCGATTTCCCGAACCGCCCCCAGCTCCGTCACCCGTTCCAGCCGTTTCGTTTTGACACCCGCAGGTCCCGGTGCCCCTCCCCCGCCAGCAGAACTCGACGCACTGCTGCGCCTTCTGGATGACGAAACCCCCGAAGTCCGGGAAACCATCGGCGCCCGCCTCGCCAGCTACGGCGGTGACCTCAGCGAGTCCATCACCGACAGCTCGGTCTCCCTCTCCGACAACGAACACCGCGTCCTCTCGGACCTCCTCCTGCCATCACGCCGCGCCACGCTCGAACAGGAATGGCAGGCACCCTCCGGTGGCGCCGCCGCCCTGCGCGAAGACTGGGACCGCTTCGAAGCCCTCCTGCGCGCCATTTCGGACTACCTCCACGACGGCGTGACCATCCGCCAGCCGCTATCCGACGCCCTCGACCTCCTCGCCGAAGAAGCCACCCAGGACGGCGTCACCAACTCCATGGAACTGCGCTCGTTCCTCTTCGAGCAAGACCGCCTCTCCGGCAACAACGACGACCTGCTCGACCCGAGAAACTCCGACCTCGCCTGGTCCATCGCCGAAGGCAAATCCAACCCGCTCGGACTCGGCATCATCTTCATCCTCGTCGGCCGCAGACTCGGTCTCGAAATCGAACCCGTCAACTTCCCCGGCCACTTCCTCACCCGCATCTTCCAGGACGGCTACCCGATCATCATCGACTGCTACGACCACGGTCAGGTCCACCTCCAGTCCAGTCTGTTGGAAAGCCCGGACCTCACCCGCGAATTCAAAAAGGTCCTCAAGCAGGCCGCCCACCCGGGCATCATGCTCGTCCGGCTCCTCAACAACCTCGAAAACACCTTCCTCGAACGCAACCGCCCGCTGGACCTCAAACTCGTCCGCAAACTCCGCGAGTCCCTGACCTGAGCGCCCCCGCCGCCGGACCTACCAGATCCCCAGCGCTTCCAGTTGCTTCGTCGCGGCGGGCCCCCACCCCCGGTTCGCCGCAGGAGATGCCGGAGACGGATGCAGCACGCGGCCGACCACCGCATCGCTCCCCAGTTCCTCCGCCGCCCGGACGAGATGCTTCTCCGCATACGCCCCGACCCCGACGAAATACTCCGGCTCGAGAATCTCCAGCACCTCGCGCAGGTGCGCCCGACAGGCATCCTCCACCGGAGCCATTTCCGAACCACGGATCTTGTCCGGAGTCAGGTTCGCCCCGGTGTCCTTCATCCACACCAGCGGGCAGAAATTCAGAATGAAATGGTCGGCGAAAAACGCATCCGGGGTTCCGAACTTCTCGGCGAACAAGCCCCACAAGCGCCGCCCGCTCACCTCGGACCGCTCACATCCGAACCCGGTCACCGGTCGCTTCGCATGTTCGTCTTGCGGTTTTCCCACCGGCTTCTCGATGCCCATCCAGTCCCTGACCATCGCCACCTCGCCAAACGGAACCCCCGTCTGCGCCATCCCGTAGGGTCCCGGATTCATCCCCAGAAACACCACCCGCTTCCTCCCCTTGCCAAAGCGCGCCAGATACTCGGCGTGCGGCTCCCAGGCATACTCCAGCGGGCGATACACACAGGCAACCGGATCACCAAACTCCAGGCCCGAAAGCGCCTCCGTCAGTCGTTGCGTCGGTTCGATCAGCTCGCTCATCGCTCCATCGTGATCATGCCTTCCATGAAATCACCAGCAGCAACAGGGCGACCGGCAGATAAAGCAGCGTGAACAAAAACAATCCGCGAAACGACGAACGCTCGCCGTCCCGCGCGAACCTCAGCGCCAGCGCCATCATGAACAACGCCAGCAAGGGCCCGAACACCGCCCAGACCAGCCCCACCGCATCCATCATCACCGGCATCATCGACACCACACCGAGCGCCAGCGAAAACACCGCCGCCAGAATCGCACTCTTTCTGCCGCTCCCGTCCCCATTCGACCACATCCGGTAGCCCACGCTCTCATACTCCTCACGGCAGAGCCAGTTGATCGCCACGAAATGCGGCAGCTGCCAGAAAAACAACAGGCCGAACAAAAACCAGGCGCCCCAGTCGAGCCCGCCACCCGCACCCACCCAGCCGATCACCGGCGGGATCGCCCCCGGCACCGCGCCGATCAGCGTGTTGACCGAGCTCACCCGCTTCATCGGCGTGTAAATGAACACGTAGATCGCAAGCGTCGCCGCCGTCAGATAGGCCGCCAAATCCCCCACCTGCACCGCCAGATGAATGATCCCCGCCGCCGAAAGCACCCAGCCGATGCCGAACGCAAACAACGGATCCATCCTCCGCGCCGGTAGCGGCCGGTCCGCCGTCCGCTTCATCCTCGCATCCAGATCCACCTCCATCAGCTGGTTGAACGCCGCCGAACCAAATGCCACCGCCGCCGTCCCCACCAGCGTGTGCACCAGCCCCCACCAGTCCAGATCCTTGCCCGCCGAGGCCAGCAGATAACCAAAAAACGTGGTCACCAGCACAAAGAAATTCAGCCGCACCTTCATCAGGACACCGAGGTCCTTCCGCAGTCCCGGCCGCTCGGCCGGCACCTCGTTTTCACCGTCTTCCGGCTCCTGAACTTCCTGATTCTCCATGGCTTAAACTGCCCGCATTCACGCCCGGACCGCCAATTTGTCCAACATTTTCGCAGCTTTTCCAACCTCGACATGATCGGAATCTGGTGTAGCTAATGCTTCGCTCCCCCCAGAACTCCCCCTTCGCTCCATGACCTTCGCTCGCACGAACAAAGGAACGCACTTCCGCGCCTCCCCCCTGGCGGCCGCCATCCTCACGCTGGCCGCCATCCCCAGTCCGCTCGCGGCCGACGAATCCCTCTACCCCACCATCCGGATCATGCCGCTCGGGGACTCCATCACCCGCGGCAACAACGACATCAACTACCCCAACGGCGACATCCCCGGCGGCTACCGCCTCAAACTCGGCAATCTCCTCGAAGACAGCCACATCGATTTCGACTTCGTCGGCACTCGCAGTGACAACGCCGCCACCGGCATGGACCCCCACCACAACGGCAACCCGGGGTGGCGCACCGACGAAATCCTCAGCGGCCTCCCCGGCTGGCTCGATGACGCCCCGGACGTGGTCCTGCTCAAGGCCGGCACCAACGACATCCTCCAGCGCATTCCGGTCGCCACCGCCATCGCCAACCTCAACTCCATCATCACCACCATCACCGAAGGCGACCCCGAGCGGAAACTCTACGTCGCCACCATCGTGCCGATCACCCAACAATGGCCACCACAGGGAAATGGGGTCCCGGCCTCCGTGCTCAACGCCGATGTCGACAACTACAACACCCAACTCCGGGCACGCGTCCAATTCTACGCCGACCAGGGACTCAACGTCTCACTCGTCGACCTCAACGCCACCCTCGACTACACCGGAGACTCCGGCACCGCTGACGACTTCTTTCAACCCGGCGACGGCGTCCACCCGGGAAAGGCCGGCTACGACCAAATGGCGGATCTCTGGCACGCGGCGATCTCCCTGGACTACCCGTTCATCCCGACCGCGGAGGGCAGCCCGCCCCCCCCGTCCGACCTCACCCTGAGCGTCGTCTCACCCTCCCGCATCAATCTCAGCTGGACTGACAACTCGTCCAATGAGCAGGTCTTCCAGATCACTCGGAAAATCGGCACCGATGGAACCTGGCAGCAACTGGCCACCGTCGCCGCGGATCAAACGACCCACGCCGTCACCGGCCTGCAAACCGCCGTCCACCCCTACGGCTTCGCGGTCCGCGCGGGAAATGGAAACGGTTATTCCATCTGGAGCGGGATCGCCTGGTCCCCCGATCCCGTGGACGCCGCAGACGCGAAACCCGCATCCTCGTCCACCGAGGCCGACCCGTCCCACCAGGCACCGGCCGCAAACGACACCAACCCCGACACCTCGTGGTCGTCCGACCCCGGCGACACCTCCGCCCACTGGCAGGTCGACCTCCAGAACGACTACCGGATCCAGCGGGTCGAACTCACCACCCGCCAGGACGCCGACAACGAACCGGAACGCAAAAACTTCGAAATCCGTGCCTCACAGGACCCGTCGTTCGCGACCTTCGACGTCCTCGCCTCACAGGGAGCCACCCCGCTCGACCACGCGTCCACATGGACGGCGGACGTCTCCAATCCCACGGCATTCCGCTACATCCGGATCGCCAAAACCGACGCCGAACCGTTTTCCATCGCACTCGTCAAAGTCTTCGCCGCCCCGCTGCCCGCCAGCCCCCCCGCACCCACCGACCTCGCCGCCACCCCGCTGGACTCGAACCACGTGGCACTCACCTGGACCGTGCAATCGGCCAACGAATCCGGCTTCACCCTCGAACGCATGACCGGCGAATCCGGAACCTGGCAACCCATCGCAACCCTGCCCGCAACCACCACGACCCATCAGGACGCGAACCTCGCGGCGGACACCACCTACAACTACCGCATCCGCAGCACCAACGAATCCGGCGACTCCGCACCCTCCGCCGAAGCCCAGGCCACCACCGGCTCCACCACCGCGTGGGACCTCTGGACCGCCGGCCACCCCGACTTTCTCGCCCTCCCGCCCGCCGACCGGATCCCCACGGCCGACCCCAACAACGACGGCATCGCCAACCTGCTCGCCTACTCGTTCGGCATCGACCCGCTCGCCGACGCCAGCGGCCACCTCCCATCCCTCACCAGCACTGCCACGGGCGACCTCTCCTACCAGTTCCAGCGCAACACCCTCGCCCCGGACGTCGCACTCGACCTCCTCGTCTCCGAGGACATGAGCGATGGCAATTGGGCCCCCCACCCGCTCACCGGCTCCAGCGTGACCGCTGCGCCGGGAAACCCGGACGCGGAAATCATCTCACTCCCCATCATTCCCGACTCCACACCGCCCACC
The DNA here is from genome assembly GCA_030673875.1 of Verrucomicrobiota bacterium JB025. GTDB lineage: Bacteria > Verrucomicrobiota > Verrucomicrobiia > Verrucomicrobiales > Akkermansiaceae > Luteolibacter. The sequence goes on from JAUTCT010000030.1 coordinate 30,272, forward strand.
CGGTTCTACCGCTTGCGGGCCGTGCGCCCCACCGCTCCCTGATTCACCGGGACGACCCGCGACCCGCCGGAAGTCCACCCGCATCACCACCGCTCGGGGCGGTCACTTCATGCCCCAGGCACCCTGCCTCGCATCCTTCGCGTCGCGCTGGAGCTCCGCCAGCCGCTCCTTCTGCCGCGCCGCCGGCGTGCCGTCGGGCAGCTCCGCGGGCTTGGTCTTGATCCGCGCAAGGCCGTTCTCAATCAACAACTCGTGCAGCCACACGCTGCCGCCATCCTTGGCCACCTCGACAAACGCATGATACCGGTCGTCGTTGAACGGGCTGTCCCAGCGCGTGTGAACCACAAACGGCGCCCGGCCCAGCAAGCCCAGCGTGAATTTCTTCGCCTGCTGGCCGACCTCCACCGCCTGCTCCGGCGTGATCCCCCCCATCTGGCGCGCCTGGTCGCTGATCCTCCGGTAGTTCGTCTCGCCGCTCGAGTAGCGCTTGAACGCACTCTCCGGCGTGTCCACGAAATACAACCGGAACAAGGCCTTCCTGCCGTCCGGCAGCCGGACCAGGAAACTGTCGCCGTCGTTGCCCCGCGCCTCCTCGAGCCGGCAGTCCCGGAAAACCTCATAGTCCCCGGTGATCGTCCGCCCGGAAACCGCCTCGTCCCCGGCCGTCTCCGCCGTCCCTGGTTTCCGGTCATCCAGCAACCACACGACCACCGCCACGATGATCAACAACACCGACACCCACGACTTCCTCCCCTTCCTTCCCTTCGCCATACGCTTCATTTCACAAGCCAGTGAAACCCTTGTAGGACTGGTAGGTGCCGGTCGGCAGCTCGACCTTGCGCCACTCCCGGTTCTTCTTCCGGTTGGCGTTGATGAATTGCGTCGGATCCGCCCAGTTCGTGAGCGTGGGGGAAACGCTGTTGCGCTGCATCCCGATCTTCAAATTGTGCCTAATCTCAAAATGCAGGTGCGCCGGATACATTCCGCGGTTGCTGCCGATCGTGCCGATCTTCTGCCCCCGTTTGATCAGATCCCCCTTCTTCACCAGCATCTGCCGCAGGTGCCCGTTCAGCGAATCCACATATCGCACCTTGCCGGAGGCATCCCGGTAGGCGTGCCGCGTCAGCACCACCCGCCCCCAGCCGCCCCGCACGTCCGCCGCAAAGGTCACCACCCCGTCGGCGATCGCATACACCGGATCACCCAAATCCGTGTTGCCACCACCGCGGCCGTTCCAGTCTTCGCCAAAATGCCGCGGCGACCGCAATCTCAGCCCCCGCGCCTTGTAATACCCCGCCGCATTCGGCTTGCCGACCGGGAAATCAAAGCCATCCGCCAGATTCACCTTCACCTTGCCGGCATCCGCTGACGGGGCAAACCACAGCGTCATCGCCAAAAACCACGCCAAAACGCCTATCCCCAGTCTGTTGCGTGTATTCACCATCCGCCCTTACTCCACCGCCGGGATCACGCCTTCGCAAGCGAAAAACGGTTTTACCTGTTACTTGCCAAGCCCGCCCGGGCGACGGACACTCCGCGCCGCGTATGAAATCATCGAAGCCACGGCCGGGAGAGGAAGCCTTCGACCAACAACGCAGAACCTTCTCACTCGAACTCGTCAGAGCCCTCCCCAACGGCTTCGTCGAGACCGCCCCAAGCACTTTCGCCCTCTTCGTCGCCATCCGGATCTTCGATCTCCCGGCCTGGATGAAAGCCGCCATCGTCGGCTCCGGCAGCCTCGGCCTGCTGCTCAGCCTCTTCACCGTCCAGCTCATCCGCCGCTCGGGAAAATCGGTGAACACCATGGCCACCTCCTCATGGCTGCTCGGCGCACTCGGATTCGCCATCGCCGCACTCTCCGAAAACAACGCCGCCACCTACTTCGCCGGAGTCTGCATCGCCTTCGTCAGCTTCGGCCTGTCGATGCCGCTGATGTCCCAGTTCTACCGCAAACACTACCCGGGAAAGGTCCGCGGCCAGCTGTTTTCCGCCACCTCCCTGGTCCGTGCCGCCGTCGCCGCCTCCGCCGGCTGGGGCGTCGGACTCTGGATCAGCAGCCGCGGCAACGCGTTCTCCCCGCTATTCTGGACCTACTCGCTCTGCTGCGTCGCCATGGCCGCATGCGTCATCGGCATCGCCCCCGTCTACCTCCGCCGCAGCGTGAAAATCGTCTGGTTCGACGCCTTCAAACACGTCGGCCAGAACGCGCCATTCCGCAAACTCCTCATCGTCTGGATGATTCTCGGCCTCGGCAACCTGCTCGGATGGGCCCTCTTCGTCGAGTTCATCAGCAACCCGAAATACGGCTTCCACTATGACGCCGGAACCGTCGGCATGATCACCAGCACCATTCCCATGCTCGTCTTCATCGTCTCCGTGCTCCCGTGGGGCTGGATCTTCGACCGCCTGCCATTCTATCGCGTCCGCGCGCTGGTCAACCTCTTCTTCATGCTCGGAATCTTCATCTACCTCCAGAGCGACAGCCTGACCGGCCTCTGCATCGGCATCGCCATCCACGGCCTCGCCCGCTCCGGCGGAAACGTGCTCTGGAACCTCTGGGTCACCCGCTTCGCCAAAGCCGACCGCGTGATCGAATACATGAGCGTGCATTCGTTCCTCACCGGCTTGCGCGGCATCGCCGCCCCGATCATCGCCTTCACCGCCGTCGACCTCCTCAGCCCCGCCTGGGTCGCGTGGACCTCCGCCATCCTGCTGACCTCCGCCACCTTCCTGATCCTTCCGGAAATCCGCGAGGAACACCGAAAGCTCGCTCGCGCCTGACCCGCGGAATGGGTATAGGAGCCGTCATGCTCCGCAAACCAACCGTGGCTCCATTGCTTCTCTCGGGCCTGCTCGGCACCGCATCCGCTGCGGATGTCCACACCATCCTCCACCCGGACGAAGCGCATCCAATCGACCAAACGGTCATCTGGTCGCCATTGTTCCAGGCTGGCTGGGATGCTCTCAACCGCCCGCTCGGCGGGCCACCGCAACGGATCGATCCGCCGAATCCCTTGATGACCCGCCTCGACACCTTCAGCTGGCAAGCGGACTCGGTCATGCCCGATGGCAGCTGGAACGTCTGGGCCGGCCCCGCGACCAATGCCCTCGTCAATCAAGCCAACGAACAAGCGTCGAAACTCGGCGCTCCCGCCGGCTGTTTCACCCTCGGTGCCGAATCCCCGCATGCCCTCGCCTCATTCGGCTACCTGAACCACACGGTCCGCTTCGATCCCCACCTCTACCCCTCCAAAAAACACGGCATGCAGTTCCGCAGTCCGGGAAAAACCAAAAACGTCGCATTCTTCGGCGTCAGGGGACCGCTGACCGACCGCTTCAGCAAGACCATCTCCGTGCTCTCATGGCTGCCGGATTCACAAACCATGACCATCGACCTCGCCGGAAAATCCGCCGGAAATTCCGCCGCATACCACGTCATCCTCCATGCCACCGGCAAACCCGCCACCATCGCCACCGCCAGCCGGACCGTCAAATCGCTGCTGGAAACCCCCGCCATCGACGCCACCGGCGACGAACACTTCGGCGATGCCCTCCAGCACCTCCACCCGACCGATGACCTGCGCATCCCGTTCATCACGCTCGAGGCGAACGCCTCCTGCGAACAGCGCCTGCAGGGCGGACGGATTCACGGCCATCCCGGAGACCCGTGGAGAATCGTCAAAGCACAACAACTCACCACCTTCATGCTGGATGAAAAAGGCGCCAGAATCGCCATCCGGACCGCATCCGAATTCGAGCCATTCGGCGACAAGCCGCCCATCCGCACCTTTCCGAAACCACGCAAGTTCCACTTCGACCGGCCCTTCTTCGTCTTCCTCTGGAAACAAGGCGCCGACTGGCCGTTCTTCGCGGCATGGCTCGGCGACGACTCCTGCATGCGGCCCTTCCACACCGGCAACATCCGCTCGCAACCGCCGGCTCATCCACCGGCGGGATGAATCCTCCGACGACCGCCTCGCGCGGGCCCGGTCACTGCGAAACATCGCAGCCACCGGCGGAACCCACCGCGACCCGCAACAACCGCCTGCTAGCCGGGTCTATCCAAGACGCGCCCGGATCTTCGAGGCCGCCGCCTCCGCAGTCAGCCCGTGCTTCTCACGCAGGACCTCCACCTTGCCGTGCTCGACGAATTCATCCGGCCACGCAATCCGCTCGACCGGCGTCGTGATCCCCGCCTGATGCAGCAAATCAATCACCGCGGCGCCAAATCCATGCAGCATGACGTGGTCTTCAAACGTGCACACCACCCGGCACTTTCCGCAGTGTTCGCGAATCACTTCCTCGTCCATCGGCTTGATGAAACGCGGATTGATCAACGCGACCGACAGCCCCCAGACCTCCAGCATCGCCTTGGTCCGCTCGGCCATTTCAAACATCGTTCCCAGACCAATCAGCACCACGTCCGTCCCCTCGGCAACCACCTCAGCCTTGCCAATCTCCAGAATCTCCGGCTTCGCCTTCGGCTTCACCCCCCGGATCGATCCACGCGGATAACGAATCGCCGATGGCCCGTCGTCATACGCCGCCATCGTGTGAAGCATGTCCACCAACTCGTCCTCGTCCTTCGGTTGCATGTGAACCAAGCCCGGAATGTGCCGCAGGAATCCAATGTCGAACAACCCGTGATGCGTCGGCCCGTCGTCACCGGACAAGCCGCCCCGGTCCATGCACAACCGCACCGGCAATCCCTGCAGGGCGATGTCGTGCACGATCATGTCATACGCCCGCTGCATGAAGGTCGAATAAACCGCCAGAAACGGACGGAAACCCTGCGTCGCGAATCCACTCGCAAACAAGGCCGCGTGCTCCTCGGCAATCCCGACGTCATAATACCGGTCGGGCAGCTCCTTCTTGAAAATATCCAGCTTGGTCCCGCCCGGCATCGCCGCCGTGATCGCAACCACACGCGGATCCTCCTTGGCCATGTCCGTCACCGTCCGGCCGAAAATCTCGGAACACGTCGGCGTCGGAGAAACATCCGTCGAACCATCGTCGATCTGGTAGGTCCCCAATCCGTGGAACTTGCCGGGATTGTCGAGCGCCGGCTGATACCCCCGGCCCTTTTCCGTGATGATGTGCAGCACCACCGGCTCCTGCACGTTCTTCAGGTGCTCGAACGTCTTCACCAGCAACGGCAGGTCATGCCCGTCGATCGGACCGAAATACCGCAGCCCGAATTTCTCAAACAACACGTTCGGAAACAGCAGGTTCTTCGCCCCCTCCTCGACCTTGTGCGCCAGCGTGCGCGCCGCCTTGCCCGCGACCCGCTCCACAAACTCCGCCGCCTTGGCACGCACCGAAGCAAAGGTGTGGTGCGTCTGCAGATCGTTGAAATACCGTGCGATCGCACCCACATTCTTGTCGATCGACCACTCGTTGTCGTTGAGCACGACCATGAACCGGCGCGTCGTGCCGGCAATGTTGTTGAGCGCTTCCAGCGTCGGCCCGCAGGTGAACGCCGCATCACCCGCGACCGCCACCACGTGCGAGTCATCACCCGCCAGATCGCGCGCCGCCGCCATCCCGAGCGCCGCGGACAGCGCCGTGCCGGCATGCCCCGCACCATAACAATCGTGCTCGGATTCACTGCGCAGCAGAAATCCGTTCAATCCCCCGTAGGTCCGCAGCGTGTGGATCTTGTCCGCCCGCCCCGTCAGCATCTTGTGCACATACCCCTGGTGCGACACATCGAACACAATCTTGTCCTCGGGCGTCGAAAACACCCGGTGCAGCGCGATCGACAACTCGACCACCCCCAGGTTCGGCCCGAGATGGCCGCCGGTTTTCGAAAGCGAGGTGATCAGCGAGTGCCGGACCTCTTCGGCCAGATCCGACAATTCGTCCTCACCGAGGTCTTTCACATCATCCGGTGACTTGATCGCCCGCAACAACGGACCCAGCGCGGGTGGTTCAGAATAGTCGGATATCATCGTTTTCGGCTTCTTCCTCGTCCCCGGATTCCACGGATTCTCCGGAGGTCCCCCCCCCATTTCTGGCGTCTTCGTTCCGCAACGTGATCAACTCGATCCGCTCGCGCGCACCCTTCAGCAGGGTCTCGCAACGGCCCAGTAGCGCGGAACCTTTCTCATAACACGCCACCAGGTCTTCCAGCGGAAGTTCCTCGTTCTCCATGGCCGCCACGATTTCCTCCAGACCCGCGAGGGATTCCTCGAAGGTCCCGGCGGACTTCTCCTGTTTTTTGTTCCTGCTGGTTGGCATTGGGATCTCAGTATTGTTCGTCCTCGGCCACCCGGATGGCGCGATCGCTGTAGTAGACCATGTCCATGCCCACAAGCGTCTGGCGGTAGGGAAAGCGCTTGGCGATCGATCCCAGTTTCTGGCTCTTGTCGTAAATCGAAATCCCCGGCGGATAGGTGGCCAGAACCACCCGCCCGTCAAACACCATCGCCGCGAAATCCTTGAACCGGAAGGCCACGTCCTTCATCGGCCCGGACCCATGGGACGACGGCGAAATCAAAATCCCCACGCAGGGACTCTGCAGGTCATCCGCCGTGCTCTCCAACGACTCGAAACCGTCGACTGTCGGAGGCAGCCAGATGCTCATCCGGTCCGCATACCACGCAACCGCCCACGGCTGATCGGAAAACACCACCTGGTTTTCGGCGACCCACCCCTTCAGGCCCGCGGTCTTGCTGTTCAGCGCCGGGGCGTAATATGGCGGCCAGTGCGGCACACCGCCCCGGTCCCGCAGCGTCATGCCGACCTTCACCTTGCTCGGCAGCGAAAGCACCAGCGGCAGCGCGCATATGATCACGATCACCGCGTGATGCAGGTTCCTCAGAATCGGAGTGCTCGCCACCACATCCAGACGACTCCACAGAATCGATATGAACGCCAGACCATACGCCGTCATGATCGGCGCGAACACCAGGTGAATCTGGTTCGGATCGAGCTCCTTCGTCGTGATCCCGAAAAATGCCAGACCCAGCGCCGCAAACACCCACATCAGCAGAATCGCCCAGCGGAAATCCGCAATCGACTTCCGCTTGAACGGATGCAGCAGCGCGATGAAAAACAACGGCGCGACAATGATGCCGCCAAGGAACGGAATGATGTCGGTGGACTGCAGCAGCGTCGTCCGCAAAATCTTGCCCATCAGGCCGCTCAACACCAGTGGCTCGCTTTCCAAGTCCACCGTGCGCATCACCGACTCCTCCGTGCCGTTGCCAAGCCCGCCGTATAGCGTCAAGAACGCCGTGCCAAACGGCGACCCGGTAATCCCGTGATTCCGGATCATCGGACCAACCGCGGCGAGAAGGATCAGCACCAGCACCGTGATGCCGACGATGCCCCGCGGGCGGAATGCCACCGCGGCATAAATGATGTAGCCCAGCGCAATCCAGACCGTCATCCAGTGCGTCAGCGCCAGCAGGGTGAAAAACACCCCCGCGATCACCGCCGGCGTCATCGCGATCCGCCCCTCGCTCGCACTCTCGACCGCCCGATACACGAAATACAGACCGCACGAGAACAACAACAGCATCAGCATCTGCGGCAGCCCACTGAGCGAATACTGCCAGAACGTCTCACAAAACAACATCAGGATCGCGCAGACCCCCGCAATCTTGCCGTCGAAAATCCTCGATATCAGCAGGTAATTCACCCCGATCGCCATCAGGAAAAACAGGGTGCTGACCGTCGCAATCACCCGGTCCAGCGGATAAACCATCTCATTCTGCCCCATCTGCCACGCGTCGGAGTCATCCGCTCCAATCAATTTCAACACCGCCGCGTTCAACAACGGATTGAGCGGCGAATGATAGGTGTCCTGAAAACCCAACAGCGAAACCGCACGCTTCTCATGGGTTGCCGCCTGATAGTAGGCCACCGGCCGGATCAGCTTGGTGGTGAACCCGTTCCCCCGCGCGATCTCCCGCGCAATCTGCGCCTGATCCATCGCATGCGGTGCGTTCAACCCTTTGAACAAAGTGAACAAATTCCCCAGGGTGAGCAAAATCAGAACAAGGAAAAAGAGACTCCGGCGAATCAGCACGCCGGTGTCGAATTGGGAAGTATTAGGGCTCATGGAGAGTCGGATAAGGGGAGGTAAACGGCTTGTCTGCCAGTCAAAGACCCATGTCCTTCAGCTTGCGCTGCAGGGTGCGCCGGCTCACGCCAAGAAGATCGGCCGCTTGGGTGCGGTTTCCTCCAACCTTGGCGAGCGCCGCGCGGATCGCGTTCGTTTCGAGCGCATGCAAGTTGAATTCCCCCACACCTTCAAGGGAGTTTTTGTTTGATCCGGGAGATTCCCCGGTTTCAGCCGATTCCGGGACCTCAACGGAAGGCGCCGTGAGAAACCTCGGCAGGTGCCTCACGCCGATCACATCGTCGTTGCTCATCACCACCCCGTGCTCGATCGCCGTGCGCAACTCACGCACGTTGCCGGGCCACTTGTACGCCAGCATCAGGTCCATCGCCCCGTCGCTCAGCGGCTTCACCGGACGACCGTTCTCCTCCGCAAATTCCTTCAAAAACGCATTCGAAAGCAACACCACATCCTCAATCCGCGTCCGCAACGGCGGCATCTCCACTTTCACCACATTCAGCCGGAAATACAAATCCTCGCGAAATTCCCCCTCGCTCACCATCGCCTTCAAATCCTTGTTCGTCGCCGCGATCACCCGCACATCCACCTTCACCGACGCATTCGACCCCACCCGCTCAATCGTCCGCTCGGACAACGCACGCAGCAACTTCACCTGCGTCGCCGCGTCGATCTCGCCGATCTCATCGAGAAACAAAGTCCCGCCATCCGCCTGCTCGAAACGCCCGATCCGCCGCTGCGCCGCCCCCGTGAACGCCCCCTTCTCGTGCCCGAACAGCTCGCTCTCCAGCAACTGCGCCGAAAGCGCCGCACAATGCACCGTCACCATCTTGCCCGCCGGCCGGCCCGATAGATGGTGCAGCAATCCCGCCACCACCTCCTTGCCCGTGCCGCTCTCGCCCTCGATCAACACCGTCGCCCGCGTCGGCGCCACCTGCTGGATCAACTCGGACACCCGCTCCATTTCCGGCGACTTCCCGATCAAGCGGTCCAGCTTGTGCGGCTTCTTCACCTGCCGTTCCAGCTCCTGATTCTCCGACTCCAGCTTCTTGTTCACCGTCTCCAGCGTCCGGTTCCTCAGCGCCCGCTTCAGCAACATCTCCACCTCGTCCAGATTCAGCGGCTTGGTCACGAAATGCCACGCCCCGCGCCGCATCGCCTCCACCGCCGTATCCACCGAGCCATACGCCGTCATCATGATCGCCACCGGCGGCTCCGGCATCTTCAGCACCGCATCCAGCAAATCCATCCCCGAATCCCCGCCCAAACGCAGATCCGTCAGCATCAGCTCGATCTTCTCGCTCTTCAAAATCTCCAGCGCCTCCGTCGTCCCCGCCGCCGTGTAAACGTCGAATTCCTCCTCCATCGCCGCCCGCAACCCGTCACGGGTCGAACGCTCGTCATCCACAATCAACAAAGTCGGCAGCATCATCAGTTTGGTTTCTGGTTCCTGGTCTCCGGGTTCTCAATCCAAATCAATCACCGGCTCCCCCTCCGGCGCACCCAGCAGACGCGCCCCACGCTCGCCCCGCGGCAAGTGGATCACCACCCGCGTCCCGCTCCCCTCCTCGCTTTCCAGCGATATCTCCCCGCCGTGTTCGCGCACGATCCGCCGCACGATCAACAACCCCAACCCCGTCCCCGATGACTTCGTCGTCCGATACGGCTCAAACATCGACCCCATGTGCTCCGGTGAAATCCCCGTCCCGTTGTCCTCGATCGAAACCACCGCCTCATAGTCGTTTGCCCGCGTCCGGATCGTAATCCGCCCGCCCTTCCCGCTCAGCGCCTGGTAGCCATTGCGGATCAAATTGTAAAACACCTGCTGGAACTGACCGCCATCCAGCTGCATCGATGGCATCCGGTCCTCCAGATCCAGCTCCACCGCCACATGCCGGGACTCCAACTCCGGCTCAAGCAGACGCAGCGCATCCCGCATGATCCCGTGCAAATCCACCCGCTCGCGCTTCGGCGCCGTCGGCCGCACCGCATGCAAAAACTGCTTCAGAATCCCATCCAGCCGCTGCACCTCCGCCCGCGCCGTCTCCACATGCTCCTCCAGCGGTTTCCGCTCCCCCGGCGGCAGCTTGCGCAGCTTCCGCTCGAGCAACTGCATGTGGATATCCAGCGAATTCAGCGGATTGCCGATCTCGTGCGCCACCCCCGCCGCCAACAAGGTCAGCGCGTTCAAGCGCTCGCTCTCCAGCGTCTCCTCCGCCTCCGCTCGCGTCCGCGTCAAATCACGGATCAACATCACATACCCCAGCGTCTGGTCCGGAAACTCATCCGACTCAATCGGCGACAAATAGAAATTCAAATACCGGTTCTCCGGGTAAAACACCTCCAGATCCCGGCTGATCGTCCGCCCCGGCTTGCCCAGTTCATCCCAATCCAAGCCCCGCACCTGCTTCGACAGCAACTCACCCACCGACCCCTCCGCATCCAGCCCGAACATCTTGCACGCCGCACGGTTCACAAACTCAATCGTCCCCTGCGCATCCAACCCGATCACCCCCTCCTGCAGCGCCTCAAACACCTTCACCAGAAATCCCTTCTCCTGGATCAACCGCGTCACCACCTGCTGCACCTCACCCGGCTCCACACGATCAAGCCGCGCCACCAACTTTGCCAGAAATCCAGGTTTCACTTTGCTTTCCTAGGGTTTTCCATTCTCTAAACGGTCATGGACGAAATTCGAGTCATCCTCTGCACCTTCCCCGATCCCGAAAAGGCGCGTCAAATTGGCACACAGCTCGTCGAATTGCAATACGCGGCCTGCGTCAATCTCATCCCCCGAATCCAGTCGATCTACCGCTGGCAGGGAACAATCGAAACCGACACCGAAACCCTCGCCCTCATCAAAACCACCGCCGCCGGACTCGACCGCCTCAAAGCCGAACTCACCGCACTCCACCCCTACGACGTCCCCGAAATCATCGCCCTCCACCCCGCCGACGTCTCCGCACCCTACCAAAAGTGGCTGGGCCAAAACATCGCCCCCACTCCGTAGTTTCCACCCGCCGGCCCGCACCATGGCAGGCATTGCATCCGGCCCACCCCCGGTTCACACTCGGGAAAATGATCACCCGTCTCACCAAACTCGGCCTCCTGTCACTCGGTTTCGCCCTGCCCGCCACCGCCCTCACTCCCGGCGACCCGGTCACCGTCGACGCCATCGCCAATGCGGAATTCGTCAAGGGAGAAGCCCCCGCATCATGGGCCAGGGACGAGCTCTACATCTTCGAATGCTGGGCCACCTGGTGCGGCCCCTGCATCGCCGCCATCCCCCACGTCGACAGACTCTATGACAAATTCCACGCTCAAGGGCTCAACGTCTACGGCATGAACGTCTTCGAAGACGGCAAAGAAAAAGTCGTCAAATTCGTCAACAACAAGGGCGACGGAATGTCCTACCCCGTCGCCTACGTTGGCAGGGGCGGACGCTTTGATGAAGCGTGGCTCAAACCCGCCGGCGTGAACACCATTCCGCACGCGTTTGTCGTCAAGAATGGCGAACTGCTCTTCAGCATGCACCCCGCCTCCCTCAGCGAAGAAATCATCGCCGGACTCCTCGCCGGTGGCGAAAAGGAAGCGGCCTTCGTCAATGGCGTCAGGAAACAAGCCGCGGACCGGGCCGCGATGACCGTGACCGTCAAGGACTTCAACGCCGCACTCGAAGCCAACAACACCGCCAGCATGCGCGCCGCGTACGAAGCGGCAAAAGGACTATCCCCGGAACCCGGCGTCCTCACCGCCATGAAACTCGATATCGCCGTCGCGGAAGGCAATTGGCCGGAAGCCGAAACCACCCTGGCATCACTTGGCGACAGCACGCAGGCAATCCATGCCGCACGCAGACAAGGGCTCGCGCTCGACACCTCGGAAGAGAAAATCCCCGCCGGCTTCCTCCATGCGATCATCGCACGTCTCGAACCCGCCAAATCCGCCCACTTCCTGCACGCCCCGATCGTCGCCCGCCTGCAGTGGGCGCTGGGAGAAAAAGACCTCGCTCGCGCCACCGCCCAACAGGCCGCCGAAGCCAAATCCCTGATCCCCAAAACCGTCTGGACGGACTTCGCCGAGAGTTTCACCACCGACCAACCACAGACCATGCAGGCCTTCCGCCAGGCGGTCACCGTCGCGATGAAAAAACGGGCAGAAGCGATCAATGCCGCAAAACAACGATAACCCCGCCGGCCCATCGCTGCGCCTGACCCGGCATCAGCCGACAAGCACCCGCCGGAAAGAATCCACCCATTCCATCCGTTCCTCATTTCAAGACACCATCCGCTCATGACACCCACCACTCGCCGCCGCTTCCTCACCACCTCCGCACTCGCCGCCGGAGCCTTCACCCTGCGTGCCCGCGCCGAGAAAAAAACCGAGCCACTCTTCAAGATCTCCCTCGCCCAGTGGACCCTCGTCAAAGAAATCCACTCCGGCAAAATCGATCACCTCGATTTCCCGAAAATCGCCGCCGACAACCAAATCTTCGCCGTCGAATACGTGAACACCTTCTTCATGAACAAGGCGAAGGACCAAAAATACCTCGCCGAAATGAAAAAACGCGCCACCGACCTCGGCGTCACCAGCGTGCTCATCATGTGCGACCGCGAAGGGAAAATCGGCGACCCCGATGACAAAAAACGCGCCCAAACCGTCGACAACCACCGCAAGTGGATCGACGCCGCCAAATTCCTCGGCTGCCACGCCATCCGCGTCAACGCCGGCTCACAGGGGTCCTGGCAGGAACAGGCGAAACTCGCCGCAGACGGCCTCGCACGCCTCACCGAAATCGGCGACAAACACGGCATCAACGTCATCGTCGAAAACCACGGCGGACTCTCGTCAAACCCCGCCTGGCTCGCCGAAGTCATGAAAACGGTCAACCACCCGCGCTGCGGAACCCTCCCGGACACCGGAAACTTCCGCATCAAGGACGGCGAAACCTGCGACTCCTACCACGGCGTCGACCAACTCATGCCATGGGCCAAGGGCGTCTCCATCAAGAACAAGGTCTGGGACAACCACGGCAACCAAGCCGACCTCGACCACCTCCGGATGATGAAAATCGTCGTCAACCACGGCTTCCACGGCCACTGCGGAATCGAATACGGCGGACTCTCCGGAATCAGCCAGGCACGCGAACAATTGGAAAAAGCACGCGCATCCCTCGCCACCTCATGAACAATTTCCAAAATTTTCCTCTTTTTCGGATTGCCAGACCGGCCGACTGCTCCTAGTTTCCGCCCCCCGCGACCTCAACCCCTTTCTTACGATGTCCAAGCACAACAGTCTCAAAAACAACACCAAAGTTGGCGGCAAGCGTTCCGTTCTCAAGCGTTTCGAACGCGTCAAGCTCCTCAAAGAGCGTGGCGAATGGAAAAACAACCAGTCCCCGACCGGTCTTCCCAAGACCAAACACGAGGGCTGAGTTCCAGCGCGAATCCACCTTTCAGAATGCGCGATACCCACCGGGTCTCGCGCGTTTTTCATTCCCGGCTCCCATGAACGACGGCATCCGCCTCAACAAATATCTCGCCCTCTGCGGCGCGGGATCACGCCGGAAATGTGACGAAATCATCCAGCAGGGACGCGTCGAAATCAACGGCAGCCCCTGCCTCAACATGGGAACCCGCATCGGCCCCGCAGACCACGTCAAACTCGACGGCAAACGCGTCTCGCCGTCCACCCCCGTCGTCGTCGCCTTCCACAAACCCCGCGGCTTCGTCTGCACCCGCGAAGACGAACTCGGCCGGGAGACCATCTACTCGCTGCTCCCGCCCAAACTCCGCTCGCTCCACCACGTCGGCCGGCTCGACCGCGACTCCGAGGGCTTGCTCATCCTCACCAACGACGGCGACCTCTCGCAGCGGCTCATGCATCCGTCGAAGTCCGTCGAAAAGGAATACCTCGTCACCTCCAACCAGGCGATCGAACCCGAGCACATCGAACAATTCCTCAAGGGCGTGCACACCCCGGAAGGACGCCTCAAGGCCAAGTCGATCGAAAAAATCTCCTCGCGCCGGCTCTCAATCATCCTCGACCACGGAGTGAAACGCCAAATCCGCCTCATGTTCGAGGCCCTCGGATACAAGGTCACCAAACTCCTCCGAGTCCGCATCGGCTCACTCTGGCTCGGCGAACTCGAAACCGGACGCGCCGCCATCCTCAACCAGACGGAAATCGACCTGCTCGAAGTCCCGGCCAAACCGGCCAAACCCGCCGCCAAACCCTGGCGGCCGGCCCAAAAAAACCGCTAGCCGCCCCCCCTCGCCCGCTGCTGCCGCCCCTCCGGACCGGCCCATCCCCCGCGGCCCGCATCGGCCCCGCAACCACCGCGCGCCGCCCCCAGTCGGCCCCGCAGTCCGCACCAATCCCAGGCTCTTCCACCACAATGAGAAGCCTCTGAAAAGCGCGAAGCCCATCCACGATCCACAATCGCGGCGAAGCCGCCTTGGTGCCCTTGGCGGTTCAAAACCACAAATCCGCCACCAGCGGCAAAGCCGCGCTACCCGCCAATGCCCGCCAGTTCCTTCCATCCCTTGGCGTCTTGGCGGTTCAATCCAAATCCCTTCCTCCTTGCGATTCCCTCAAATCTGCTGCTAGTTAGCGGTTATCGTGCGGAAATTGCGTTTCCCGCACCACAACCCAAACCCGAGCATGAGCAGCAAAAACTCCACCCCCAGCCACGACCACGACGCCGTCATCAAGCCGTCGCGCGAATTCTCGAAAAACTCCCGCATCCCCTCAATGGCGGCCTACAAACGCCTCTATCAGGAGTCGATCGACAAACCCGCCACCTTCTGGGCGCGCGAGGCCGCCGAACTCGACTGGCACAAAAAGTGGACCAAGGTGCTCGATTGGAAGCCACCCTTCGCCAAATGGTTTGTCGGCGGAAAACTCAACGTCTGTGAAAACTGCGTCGACCGCCACGCCGCCGGCCCGCGCCGCAACAAAGCCGCCATCATCTGGGAAGGCGAACCCGGCGACAAACAAGTCATCACCTACGGCCAACTCCAGCGCGAAGTCTGCCGCTTCGCCAACGTCCTCGAAAACAAGGGCGTCAAAGCCGGCGACCGCGTCCTCATCTACCTGCCGATGATCCCGGAGGCCGCATACGCCATGCTCGCCTGCGCACGCATCGGCGCCGCCCACAACGTCGTCTTCGGCGGCTTCGCCGCAGAGGCCATCGCCGACCGCCTCGAAGACTCCGGCGCCACCACCATCATCACCGCCGACGGCGGCTGGCGCCGCGGCAAAGTCGTGCCGCTCAAACCCGTCGTCGACCTCGCCCTCGAATCCTATCAAAACGTCAACCACGTCATCGTCGTCAACCGCTGCCACACCGACACCCCCATGACCTCCGACCGGGACTCCTGGTGGCACGACGACATCAAGGGCGTTTCCACCCGCCACAAGGCCCGGGCATTCGACTCCGAACAACCGCTCTTCCTCCTCTACACCTCCGGCTCCACCGGAAAACCCAAAGGCATCCTCCACACCTCCGGCGGCTACCTCACCGGCACCCACTCGAGCTTCAAATACATCTTCGATATCCGCGAGCAGGACGTCTACTGGTGCACCGCCGATATCGGCTGGATCACCGGACACTCCTACATCGTCTACGGCCCGCTCGCCAACGGCGCCACCCAGGTCATGTACGAAGGCGCCCCCAATTTCCCGGACTTCGGCCGCTTCTGGAAAATCGTCGAGGACCACGGCGTCTCCATCTTCTACACCGCCCCCACCGCAATCCGCGCCTTCATCCGCGCCGGCGACCAGTTCCCCGATGCCTACGACCTCTCCTCCCTCCGCCTGCTCGGCTCCGTCGGCGAACCCATCAACCCACAGGCATGGAACTGGTACCACCGGAAAATCGGCGGCGGAAAATGCCCGATCGTCGACACCTGGTGGCAAACCGAAACCGGCGCCATCATGATCTCGCCGATGCCCGGCGCCACCCCCTGCAAACCCGGCACCGCCACCCATCCGTTCTTCGGAATCGACGCCGCCATCCTCGACGACTCCGGCAACGAATGCAAAGCCGGCGAAGACGGCCGCCTCGTCATCCGCAAACCATGGCCGTCCATGCTCCGCTCCATCTACGGCGATAAAAAACGCTACGAAACCACCTACTGGTCGGACTACCCCGGCCTCTACACCGCCGGCGACGGCGCCCGCCGCGACAAACAGGGGAACTTCTGGATCATCGGCCGCCTCGACGACGTCCTCAACGTCTCCGGCCACCGCCTCGGCACCGCCGAAATCGAAAGCGCCCTCGTCTCCCACCCCGCCGTCGCCGAAGCCGCCGTCATCGGCCGCCCGGACGACCTCAAGGGCCAGGCCGTCAGCGCCTTCGTCATCCTCAAAGCCGGCAACAAGGAATCCCCAGAACTCCGCGAAACCCTCCGCAAACACGTCGCCAAGGTCATCGGCGCCATCGCCAAACCCGACGATCTTTATTTTTCCCCGGGCTTGCCTAAAACCAGATCCGGTAAGATCATGCGCCGCCTTTTGAAAGAATTGGTCGCCACGGGAACCATCTCCGGCAACGTCACCACACTCGAAGACTTCTCCGTAATCGACCACCTCAAGAACCAGCTGTCCAGACCCTCGTAAAATGACCCCGTCCCGCTATTTTCTCGCCCAAATGGGCCAGGCGTTTGGTTACTACCGCAAAGCCCAGCGCATGGGAGATGCAGCCAGTGAAATGCACCTCCTCCGCGAAGCCGAAACCATGCTCGGCTCCGCCATCTGGGAAAATGTCGAAAATATCGACGAACTCTCGGTGGAATACTGGAACCTGAGAAAACTCGTCAAGGAACGCGAGGAAATCCAACAACGCCTAGAGGACTGCCAGATACGCCTCACCAAGGCACACGAAGAACGCTCGATCCTCCTCAACAATACCCCGGAGGAAAACCTCGAACTCCTCGAACAACGGACGAAAATCCTCAACCACCTCGAGGAACTCTCCCGCAAACGCGACAACATCGTCGCCAGCGCACGCGAAGTCAGACGCGCCTACGTCGGCTTCAAAACCAAACTCGAAGTGCTGACCGGTGAAAACACCTCCAGCGACAACCCCGAGGACTTCGAGCGCGTCAAAAGCCAGCTCGTGATGCTCAAGAATAAATTCGCCGCGCTCAAATCCGAACGCATCGAAGTCGGCAAGGAAATCGACGCCGGCGACGCCGAGCTCGACAAAATCGACGAACAACTCGAACAAAAACGCCAGGAACGCCGCGAAATGGCATCCGGCGCCTTTGTCGTCATCGGCGAGGGCAACAAGGAGATCTCAACCCTCAAGGCCGAATGCGGACTCATCGACACCCGCATGCGCCAGCTTTACGCCGAGATCGGCCGCTTCGTCAGCCGCTCCGCCAACCAGAACCCCGCCGCTGCCGCCGCCGCTAAATCCCACCGCGGAATGGTCGATGTGATGCGCGCCCTCAGACGCTCCATCGCCCTCAACCACCGCCTCGCCGGCACCGCCTGAGGCTCTCTCCCCACCCCTCACTCGTCGTAGATCTCCAGCCGCCCCGGCCGCCGGAGCTGGATCGCCTCCTCCACGTCGCCGAGGTCCAGGCTGTCCAGAACGTTGGTCCGCCCACCGACGAATCCACTGCTCTCGGAGGTCGCCGCAAAACTCGGCAGCCGCGTGTGAAACGGATCGTTGCCGATCAACACCGGATCCTTCGGCTTGATCGGCACCGCACTCAGCGCCGGCAGATCGAGCATGTGCATGTCCGTCACCGACCCCGCACCCAGCGCCCCGGAGTGCTTGGTGCAATACGGAACCTTCTCCGTGCCCTCCCGGAAAAACTCGTTCACCGCCGTCGAGTGCGTCTTCACGATGCCCGATCCGGGATCCTCGGAATATTCATGGCAAAACTCGGTCGCCCGCTGGCCGGACACCGAACAAATCGGCACCTCCAGCACATTGGACGGCGCGGTCAGCTTGTCCCCGCCAAACGACGGTGCCGCCGCGTTCATCGCCGCCTTCCAGACCGGCAGCGCAAGATCACGGCTGAACGCACCCGGATAGATCGCCTCACCGCCGCCACTCAGAAATCCGGTCCAGACCCCGCAGGTCACCCGCGCGTTGTAGCCGATGAACCAACAATCGCCGAAATCACTCGTCGAGCCACCCTTGCCCGCCCCCGGAAACGGGCTCTCCAGCATCCCCTCTAACGCCCCCTTGGAACTCCCGCGGTACATCGAACCCGCCATCATGCTGTGCACCTGCCACGCCGTCGCCGGATCAATGATCTGCGTCCGGTTCTGCGGCGTGCGCTTCCTGCGGTAGATCACCCGCCCGCCACGGTCGACCACCCGGTCGATGTAAACCAAGCCTCCCTGTGAAATCCGCCCCCGGTTCGCATACACGGACATCGCCCGCATCGCCTGCTTCAAGGACACCGGCTCAAACCCCACCGCCAGACGCGGCAGCAACTCCACATCCTCCAGCGGCATGCCGAACTTCACCGCCATATCCACCACCTTCTTCAACCCCACCCGGTCCGCCACCCGCACCGTCGCCGCCACCTTCGAAAACTCCAGCGCCTTGCGCAGCGTGATCGGACCATTCTCATACTCCGGATTCAACACCTCCATCCCCCACTCACCCAAAATCCCCTCGCGCCCGCCCACCATCACCGAACGGTTGTCCATCGGCTCATCCTCCACCTGCGTCGCCGGCGTCATTCCATTCTCCAGCGCCGCCGCATAAATATACGGGAAAAACGCCGTGCCGAGCGGACGTTTCCCCAGCTCAATGAAATCATACGGCGCCTGCGCGTAATCCCGTCCTCCCACATGCGCCAGCACGTCCCCGGTCAGATGATCGACCATCAGCACCGCACCCTGCAGATATTCCGGCCGCTCGCCGCTCTGCTTCGAGTAATCCGCGTGCTTCTGCCCGCTGAACCCCGCCTGCGCCTCCGCACGACTCAGGCTTTCCTCAAGCGCACGCTCCGCCGCCTCCTGAGCGCGGGAGAGAATCGTCGTATGCACCGTGAATCCACCCGCCGCCAGCGCATCCTCACCCAGCAGGCGCCCGAGCTCGTTGGCCACCCGCTCGTAGAGATGGGATGTCCCGCGCTGCAGCGGCTTGGGGTTCAGCTTCAGCTTCTCCGTCACCAACCGCTTGTAATCCTTCCGCTTCAGGTTCCCCATCTGCTTCATCCGCTCCAGCACCATGTTGCGCGCCTTCTGGTTGCGACTCAGGCTGTTGAGCGGTGAATTGTTCGACGGATTCTTGATGCAGCCGACGATCGCCGCACACTCCAGAACCGTCAGATCCTCCGGCTCCTTGCCGAAATACCCGAGCGACGCCGAACGAATCCCGTAAAACCCACTGCCCAGATAAATCCGGTTCAGGTAAAATTCCAATATCTGCGACTTCGAATACGTCTTCTCGATCCGCCGCGCCAGAAACGCCTCCACCATCTTGCGCTGAATCCCGCTCTCGTTGTATTTCTTCCGCTCGTCTTCCAGCGGAAACGCATTGCGCGCCAACTGCTGCGTGATCGTGCTCGCACCCTGCGTCGTCTCGCCCGCCTTCCAGTTCAGGTAAACCGCCCGCGCGATCCCCCGGTAGTCCACCCCGTCGTGATCGTAAAACCGCTTGTCCTCACCCGCCAGCAGCGCGTCGATGAACACCTTGGGAATCCTGTCAAATCCCACCAAACTCCGGTTCTGCACGAAAATCCGCCCAATCTCCGTCCCGCCCCGGTCAACAATCACACTCGGTATCTCAAGATCGTTGATCCGCGTCAAATCATAGGTTTCCGCCCGCTCGCGATACTCCTTCGTATACTGGTTCACCCCCAGCAGCCCGATCGCCGCCACCAGCACCATGAACAAAAACAACGACAACCACACCCGCTTGCGTTGGTAGAAACGCTTCTTGTGATTCTTTCTTCGATTCGTTTTCTGAGGGGTCGCCATGCCAGATCCAGATTCTCCGCCGCCCGAATGCGCGGACAAGCGCCCACACGATTACCCCATCGGCTCCGCCACCGCAACCCCTTCGTCGCCAACCCGCATGCGCCAACTCATCGTCAACCGCATCACCAAAGACGGCCCGCTGCCATTTCCCGACTTCATGGCCACCGCCCTCTACCATCCGGACCTCGGCTACTACGCCCGCGAACCCTGCCAGGTCGGACGCCGCGGCGACTTCTTCACCAGCGTCTCCACCGGCCCGCTCTTCGGCACCGTGCTCGCACGCCGCTTCGCCGCCGAATGGGATGCCCTCGGCAAACCCGAATCATGGCGCCTGCTCGAACTCGGCGCCCACGACGCCACCCTCGCCACCGACATCCTCACCGCCCTCCACCAAACCGCACCCGAGGCCGCCGCCACCGTCGAATACGCCATCTCCGAACCACTCCCCCGCCTCCGCGAAATCCAACGCCAAACCCTCTCCCCATTCCCCAACATCCGCATCGTCGAACACCCGGACTCCCTCGCCAGCCACCCGCTCCCGGGCATCGCCTTCGGCAACGAAGTCCTCGACGCCCTGCCCTTCCACCTCGTCGAATTCCGCGCCAACACCTGGCACCAACTCCTCGTCACCCACAGCGACGACCACCTCAGCTTCGAATCCCGGCCGATCACCGCCGCACAACCCGCCCTCACCGACGCCCTCGCCCCCCTCGGCACGAACTTCCCCGATGGCTACCGCACCGAAGTCCGCACCAATACCACCAGCTTCCTCCAGCCCGTCACCCGCGCCCTCACCCGCGGCACCATGATCTGGCTCGACTACGGCTTCGCCCGCACCGAACTCCACCACCCGGACCGGACCAAAGGCACCCTCCGGACCTTCTCGCGCCACCGCGCCGCCGACAACCCGCTCGACTCCCCCGGCTCCCTCGACATCACCGCCCACGTCGACTTCACCGCCACCGCCGAAGCCGCCCGCGCCCTCGGCACCACCCCCACCCTGTTCGAAACCCAATCCGCCTGGATCACCCGCCTCGCCCGCCCGCTGCTGCTCGAAATGGAAGGCAACCCAAACCCCGACTTCCTCCGCCAGTTCCAAACCCTCACCCACCCCGCCCAACTCGGCAGCCGCTTCCACATCCTCGAAATCTCGCTCGACCCCGCAGCCACCCCCAGCGACCCCGCAACCCTCAACCACCGCCTCAACCTCAACCCGGAATCAAACCGGTAATTGCTTCCTTGCCCGCCACCTCACACCCGCTAGAATCCCCGCACCCCGGCCGGGATGGCGGAATTGGTAGACGCGCTTGACTTAGGATCAAGTATCGTAAGATGTGCAGGTTCGAGTCCTGTTCCCGGCACTTTCCCCCGCATGCCCGCCGCGGCCCCGCAGATCCGCCCGCCCGGAAACCCGATAATAACCGAGAACAACGAAGTGGTGGAGCATAGCGGAATCGAACCGCTGACCTTCTCATTGCGAACGAGACGCTCTACCAACTGAGCTAATGCCCCTCTCCACAACATTCGTCACGCAATCCCTGCCATTTCATCCCTCCTCAGGCAAGACCGAAGTCGCAAAACACCCCGCCAATTCCAGCCGCGAAAAATTCGGCCAGCCTTGCGAGCAGTCTTGCCATATCGGCTGGGTTATCCATCATCGCGCCATGAAATCCGCGATCTGGTTCCCGTTCTGTTGCGCCTCTTGGTTGCTCCTAAACGGCTGTGCCAACGACTACAACGATCCTCTCGGCACAGGACCTTTCGATGCGGACGGAAACTACGTCGAAGCATGGGCCGACGACCCCACCAAATGGCGCCGCCCCAGTGACCGCCAGCGCGCGGAACAGCAAAAACAGGAACTCGCGAAACAACGGGAACGCGCGAACAAAAACG
The DNA here is from genome assembly GCA_030673875.1 of Verrucomicrobiota bacterium JB025. Lineage (GTDB taxonomy): Bacteria > Verrucomicrobiota > Verrucomicrobiia > Verrucomicrobiales > Akkermansiaceae > Luteolibacter. The sequence continues at coordinate 52,206 of JAUTCT010000030.1, forward strand.
TTCCGCCGCCCAATGTCACCCCGATCGCGCCCACCAAGCAGCCGGAAATCGTCAAGGTCACTCCGAAACCGACACCCAAGCCCAAGCCGAAACCCAAGCCCAAGCCGAAGCCGACGTCGGTCCGCTACACGGTGAAAAAAGGCGACACCCTCTCCGCCATCGCGCGTCGATACGGCTCCACGGTCTCCAAGATCCAGAAAGCCAACCGGATCTCCGGATCCCTCATCCACCCGGGCCAGAAACTCACCGTCCCCATCCGCTGAGGCAGGCTCCGCTGAGGCACGCTCAAACGCCGCCATCCGGCGGCGCGGCCACCACGCCGCTCCGGACACCATCCGCTCCCGCCCGGCCGCGGGTCAAATCGGGTTGTCCGGATCAAACAGCTTGCGCCGTTTCACAAAACGCCCGGGCGAAATCCGATAAACTTTGTAAAACCGCCGGCGAAAGGACTCCACCGACAGAAATCCCAGATCGTCGGCCACCTGCTCAACGCTTTTCCCACCCTCAAGCTTGCGCCTCGCGACCACCATCCGCTCGAGATTCATCCAGTGCTTCGGCGGCAGCCCGATATCCCTCATGAACACCGCATACAACGTGCGCTGGCTGCACCCCAAATGCTCGCAAACGTCCGCAACCCGGTAGTTTTTCTCCAAGGCCAACTCTTCGAGACAGCAGCTCACCCCCGAGAATGTCTCGACGATTTTCCATGTCTGTCTGCTACGAATAAACCTCACAAAATTGTGCTTTCAATAAAGGTTAATCAATATTCGCGGACGAACCTAACGAGCGTCAACGTACCTTTTCGGCATTCTTTCACCCGCCATGAAGTTTTTTCAGTTATCCCATAATCTTTGATTATGAGGTTTTACAGTTCCCAGCGCAACACAAACCGACCAATCTGCCCCATACCATGCGGATTCTCGCAAAAAACCTGTTAATCCTCGCATCCGCCGGCTCCGGCAAAACATTCCAGCTCGGAAACCGCGTCATCGGCCTCGTCGCCAATGGAGTCCCGCCGGAACGCATCGTCGCCCTCACCTTCACCCGCAAGGCCGCCGGAGAATTCTCCGACTCCGTGCTGAAAAAACTCGCCGACGCCGCGGCGATCCCCGCCCAGGCAGAGCAACTCCGCAAGGACCTCGACCACACCGACGCGGACTTCGCCGAAACCCTCGAACGCGTCGTCAAGGCACTGCCGGATTTCACCCTCGGCACCATGGACAGCTACTTCGCCCGGATCGTCCGCGGCTTCCAATACGAACTCGGCCTCGCCGGCGGCCGCTTCGAGCTCATCGAAGGCCCGCGCGCGGATGCCGCGGTGGACGCCGTGCTCGCATCCGTGCTCGGCAACGCCCTCACCGAAGCACACCGCGACGAGTTTCACCACGCCTTCCGCCGCGCCACCATCGGACGCGAGGACCGCGGAGTGCTCGCAGCCCTCAGGGACTTCGCCACCCACTGGCACGAACGCTTCCGCGAGCAATCCAACATCGTCTGGGGCCCGGAGCTCACCAGCCTCGAACCCGGCGAATGGGAAAAACAAAAAACCGCACTCGCCGCAGCGGCACACCGCGGGCTGGATTCCATCGAATACAGCATCCCCAGCCAGCAGGCATCCCTCGAATCCGCAATCGACTTCATCACCAACCACGTGATCGGCAGCGGCACCCTCGGCAGCGGCGCCCCCACCCTGGTGAAAAGCATACTCGACGCCGTCGTCGAACAGAACTCCCCCGGCCTGCGGGTCAAATTCCGCAAGGAATTCACCATCACCGGCCCGACCGCCGATGCCCTCCGCGCCATGGTCACGCTCGCCGCGGAATGCGAACTCGCCGCCGCACTCACCCGCACCCGCGCCGTGCGCGAGGTCATTTCCCACTTCGACGAACTCTGCCAACAACGGCTCCGCTCGCGCGGCCTGCTCGGGTTTTCCGACGTCAAAGTCCTCATGGGCGAATGGGCCACGTCCGAGGAAGCACGGCTCCGCCGCGAAAGCGTCGACTTCCGCCTCGACGCCCGCACCGACCATTGGCTGCTCGATGAATTCCAGGACACCAGCGGCGCCGATTGGCACGGCCTGCTGCCGCTCATCGACGAAGCCGCCGCCGACCCGGAGGGCTCCGTCTTCATCGTCGGCGACCGCAAGCAAGCCATCTACGCCTGGCGCGGTGGCGACGTCAGCCTGTTCAACGGCGTCATCGACCGCTACCGCGGCAATCTGGAAATCGAGACGATGGCGAATTCCTATCGCTCCAGCCCCGAAGTCCTCGCGCTGGTCAACCACGTCTGCGGCGACCTGGAAACCCTCGGCCGCCTCTTCGGCGACGCCGCATCCCGCTGGCAATGGGAAACCCACGTCTCCGCCAACCACCTGCGCGCACCGGAAAAAGCCGGCCACGCCCGCGTCGAAGTCGTCGGCAAATGGGAGGAACGCCTCGAACGCCTGTCCGAAATCCTCGAGCAACTCGACGTCCGCAACCGCACCATGACCTGCGGCATCCTGCTCCGCTCGAACGACAAGGTGCGCGAGGTCGCCGAACACCTGCGCTCCAGCGGGTTCGACGTGGTCGAGGAAGGCCGCCGCGAACCGGCGAAAGACAACCCCGTCGGCGCCGCCCTCCACCAACTCGTCCGCTGGCTCGCCAATCCCGCCGACCCCTTCGCCCGCCGCACCCTCGAGATGTCCCCGCTCGCCGCCATCCTGCTGGAGCGGCACGGCCCCTCATGGCGCGCGGCCTGGTCGAACATCCACGACCTCGTCTCCCGCGACGGCTTCGCCGTCACACTCGGGTCCCTCATCGCCGCCCCCTCGGAACAATGGTCCGACTTCGGCCGCAGCCGCGCCAACGACCTGATCACCGCACTCGCGGATTTCGATGCCACCGGAGCCGTCTCCGCACGCGACGCCGCCGACTGGCTCGACCGCCTCCAGGTCAGCCAGAACCCCGGACTCGCCGACGTCCAGGTCATGACCGTCCACAGCTCCAAAGGCCTCGGCTTCGACGTCGTCATCCTGCCGGAAATCCCGAAGGACGGCATCCCCCAGGCACAACGCTTCAACATCGCCCAAGGACCCGGCTGGCTCAGCGAAACACCCGCCCAATGGGCGCGCAAAGCCATCCCCGAACTCGCCGCCGCGGAATCCCGCTGGGCCGACGAACAACGCTACGAGGCATTCTGCACCCTCTACGTCGCACTCACCCGCGCCAAACGCGGGCTCTACGTCCTGCTCGAACCCCCATCCAAATCCGCCGATCCCGAAAGCCCGTCGCTCGCCAACTGGATCGCCACATCCATCACCTCGGAAAGCACCCCCGGAACCGCCTTCGAGCAAGGCTCCTTCGACTGGACGCAATCGATGCCGATGCTCGACGAATCACCGGCGGCCAACCCGATCCCCGGACTCGGACCGGCAGTTCCCAAACGCGGGAAAAGCACCCCCAGCTCGAGCAAATCCGCCGCCACCCGCGCGGTCGGCCACTCGTCCGGCGGAATGGACTACGGCAACGAAGTCCACCAGCTGCTCGAATCCGTCGCCTGGCACGATGAATCACCGGCCGATCTACCGGAATCCCTTGCCGGCTCCGCAGTGGCCAGACTCCTCGAATCCCCGCAACTCGCCCCCGTGTTCCGCAAAAACAACCGTGCCGTCGCACTCCTCCGCGAACAACCGGTCGACGCCATCATCGACGGCAAGCACCTCACCGGCATCATCGACCGCCTCCACCTCCATCACGACGCCAACGGCAACGTCACCCGGGCGGAAATCATCGACTTCAAAACCGATGATGTCGCCGGCACCGACGAACTCGTCGCCCGCTACTCCGGCCAAATGACCGCCTATCGCAATGCAATCGCCCGGATCCATCCGGACGCGGAAGTTTCATGCGCACTGCTGTCCGTGCCCCATGCCTGCCTGGTCGGCGTCTCCCCCTGAGCGGTATCGTCTCCCCCCTGAGCGAAATGCCGGGGGGAAAACCACTCTCCTCAGCTCGTCACCCGCATCGGCATGAGCACGTAGAGGAATGTGCCCTCGATCCGCAGCACACCCGGGCTCATTTCATCGATCAGGTCCAGATAGACGTCCTCGCTGTCCAGCGCGCGCAGCGGCGCTTGCAGGAACTCCGGGTTGAACGCGATCTGCATCGGCGGACCACTGTAAATCACATCCATCGACTCCTGCGCCTCACCGACGTCCGGCGAGTTCGCGGTGATCTCAATCCGGTTTTCACTGAACACCAGCTTCACCGAATTCGACTTGTCCGAGGACAACAGCGAAACACGACGCGCGGTCTCAAGCAGCGCCTCGCGCGGAATCACCACCCGTTCGTTGCTGTCGCCCGGAATCACCTGACGGTAGTTCGGGTAGTTGCCCTCGATCAACTTGCTGCACAGCAGGCTGTCTTCGATGGCAAAGGAAATCTGGCTGTCGCTGAGCTTCACGATCACGTCGCCGGACTCACCCAGCAAGCGCTGCAGCTCCTGCACCGCCTTGCTCGGAATGATCACATCCGTCTCGTGGGACGCGGGAAACTCGAGGTCCGCATCCACCATCGCCAGACGCCGGCCGTCAGTCGCGACCAGGGTCATCTTGCCCTCGCGGAACGAGGTGTAGATCCCGTTCAACACGTAGCGGGTTTCATCCGTGGAAATCGCATACGAGGTCTTCTTGAGACCGTCCTTCAGGACGTTCTGGGGAATCTTGAACTCCTTGGCGTCGGAAAAATCAGGCAGCGGTGGGAATTCCGCCACACCCAGACCAATGATCTTGAAAAACGACGGACCGGAACGAATCGACGCGTGGTTCTTTCCATCCACCGACACCTCAACCTCGCTCGAGGGAAGCTCGCGCACAATGTTGACCAAGCGCTTCGCCGGCAGGGTCGTTGCTCCCTCTTTCTCAATCTCCGCCTCAACCGATCCGGTGATCCCCACATCCAAATCGGTCGTGGTGAACTGCAGCCGGCCATCCTGGGCGACAAGCAACACGTTGGAAAGAATCGGCAGGGTCGTGCGCGAACTCACGACGTGTTGGACTTTTTGCAGGCCGTCGAGAAATGCCTCCTTGGAAATACGGAACTTCATGAATGGAAACCGGGGTGGTTATGTTGGCCCCAGTGTCCTTTATCACGGCGCGATGGCAAGCCTTCTGTGAAGTTCTTGCGAATGAAATCCACAACCCCTAGGGGGTTATCGCCGCAATTGGGCCTCTATTCGGGCAACCGTCTCCTTCAGCCCCGGCTCGTCCACCATCCGCTTGCCGACTTTCTTGCACGCGTGAATCACCGTTCCGTGATCCCGCCCGCCAAAGGCCTCGCCAATCTCCATCAGCGACCCCTTGGTCATCGACCGACTCAGATACATCGCAATCTGGCGCGGAAACGCAATGCTCGCCGGACGCCGCCGGCTCGTCATGTCCGCCAACCGCACGTCAAAGGCCTCGGCCACCGCCTTCTGAATGTCATCAATCCCCACCTGACGGCTCGCCTCCTCACGCAGCAGGTCGCGCAACAGATGCTCCACCTTGTCCACGCTCACCGATTCACCGGCCAGCGAGGCGAAGGTCGCCACCCGCATCAACGCACCCTCCAGCCGCCGCACGTTGGTGCGGATCTTTTCCGCCAGGAATGCCAGAACCTTCTCATCCACCGATACCTTCCAGTCCAGTGACTTCCGGTGCAGGATCGCCAGCCGCGTCTCGATCTGCGGCGGCTGCATCTCAACGGTCAACCCGCACTCGAAGCGCGAAATCAACCGCGGCTCCAGATGCTTGATCTCACATGCCGGCCGGTCGCAGGTCAGCACCACCTGGTTGCGACCGTCCAGCAGCGTGTTGAACGTGTGGAAAAACTCCTCCTGCGAGCGCTCCTTGCCCGCCAAAAACTGCACGTCGTCAATCAACAGCACGTCCGACTTCCGGTAACGACGGCGGAATTTCTCGATGTCCCCGCGGCGCACCGCGTCAATGAACTCGTTGGTGAACTTCTCGCAGGTCAGATACACCACGCGCGTCGCCGGACGCAGCTTCAGGATCTCCTGACCAACCGCCTGCATCAGGTGCGTCTTCCCCAGGCCCGGACCGCCGTGGATGAACAGCGGGTTATACCCCAGCCCCGTCTTCTTTGCCACCGCCTCGCACGCGGCATGCGCAAACTGGCTGTTCGCACCCACCACGAAACTCGAGAACGTGTGCGACGGATTGAGCCCCGAGCTCTTGATCCGCTTTTCCAGCGCCTCACCCTTCAGCAGCGGCTTCGCCGCGCCGGCGGACTCCTCAAGATCATCATCCTCATCGTCCCCCTCATTCCCCGCCCGTGCGGGCTTCGCCTCATCCGCCACCACCAGGCGCACCCGCCTCACATCCTCATACACCTCGCTCACCGCCGTCACCAACTCGGGCATGTAGTTGGTCTCGATCCACACCTGGTGCATCTCACCGGGAACCGAAATCATCCCCGCATCATCCTCCATCCCCAACCAGTTCGCCGCGCGAAACCACCGCTGGTATTCCACATCTCCCACCAACTCCAACAGAGAGCTCCTGACGCCTTCCCAGCCGTTTACCCCATCACCGGAACCTGCAATCCCAGCCGTTTCTCCCTCTATTGCCATCTCCATGTGATCCATTGCTCGTATCGATATTCTCCTGTGTTGCTCCCGCTTCCCTGGCCTGCTCCGGAATGAACAGGGCCGCGCGGCGTGCACAGGATCGTGCGGCATCATCGAGCCCGATGTGAACCCCTTTTTGACCGTTCTAACAGTTCACTGTTATTCTCCGCTTTCCACAAGGGTTCCACAGCCTGATTTTTTTAAAATCTTGACCTCAAATTTTATTCAGCGATCCAAAATAAATTTCCAACCAAGCCGGCCGATCACACCTAACCCACTGATCCCCAACGGAATACATTGTGACAATTCCGTCGCATTTCTTACTCTCCCTGGGGACGCCCCAATGGCAGATAGGAACACCCGAGGGTAATCGCTGCATTCACAGGGTAAAACCACGCGAACGCCAGTTTCGGACTCACGCTGGCCAGCCAGTCCGCCACGCCACCCATCCCGAACGCCACCATGATCTGCCCCAACTCAGGCCTCACCCACGTGACGAAAAGAATGGACGCCACCACCCCGAGAAACAGCCCGTTGAGACTCTTCCTGCCCGGCAGAATGGCGGCCAGCAGCACGCCTAACAATGGCCCGTAGGTATACGCCACCATGCCGAACGCCAGATCGATCAGATTCTTGTTCTCGCTCTTGCCATACCCGCTCGCGAGAAACACCGTGAACACCGTCAACAACACCGCCCACACGCACACCGCGATCCGCGAACGCCGCACCATCTCCGGCCCACTCCCCTCCTTCTCCATCCGCTCCCTGCCGAACCACGCCGACAGCGTCGTCTGCGAGAGCGCCGCCAGCACCGAGTCCAGACTCGATATCGCCGCCGCGAACGCCCCCGCCAGAATCAATCCCGTCAGCCCCGGCGGCAGCACCGTGGTGATCCACACCGGAAACACGAAGTTCGTGTTGTCGGCAAACATCGCCGCCTCGTCCGCCGTCATGCCTTTCACCTGATACCACGCGAACAAGCCGCTCCCCACCGCCAGCATCAGCAGCGTGGTCACCAGCGAAATACTGCTCCAGACCATCGCCTTGCGCGCGTCCTTCTCCGATCCGCAACAAAACATCCGCTGCGCGTTCAACTGGTCCGTCCCGAACGCCGCCAGATTCTGAAACGGCATCGCGATCACCCCCACCCAGAACGTGTAGTTCAGGGTCGGATCATCCCACGGGAGCGTGAAATCAAACACCCGCATCTTGTCGATCACCCCGCCCGGCCCCGCGTTGCGGTTCACCTCCGCAATCGCATCCCAACCCAAATTCCCCATCAACCAGCCAAACGCCAGCAAGCCGCCGAAAACAAAAATCACAAACTGGATCACATCCGTCCAAATCACCGTCCGCATCCCGCCCATCAGCGTCCAGATCGTCGCAAACACCCCGATCGACACAATGCACGCCTCCATCGACAGCGGCGTCACCGTCTTCAGGATCAGCGCCGTCACCAGCACCCGCACACTCTGGCCGAGAATCGCCCCCATCGAAAACAACGCCGTCACCAACCGCCGCACCCCCTCACCCAGCCGCGACCCCATGTAGTCATACGGACTGTAGATCTCCTGCTTGTAATACAGCGGCACCAGCCAGTAACCGACCGCAAAGCGCGCGATGATCGACCCCACCCCCCACTGCAGATAGGTCCAGTCACCCTGCAGCGCATACACACTCCCCGGCACCCCGATGAATGTCAGCGCACTGATCTCCGTCGCCACCATCGACCCACTCACCGCCCACCACGGCAACGACCGCCCGCCGAGGAAAAAATCCCGGATCGTCACGTTCTTCCCCGATAGCGCGTGACCGATCCACGTCGTCATCAGCAAATAGCCGATCACCACCATCCAGTCCAATGCCATGAAATGCGTCTCTATCGCAGCTGACCACATGGCTGCGAACCCTAGCCGTCCCCAGCCCCGATCCAAGCGCCAAGTTTCGCCGCCAGATCACCGCCATCACGACCATTTCCCCCCGCCACCCGCCCCGCGCCGCCACCAGTCCCCGCCTCCCCATGCATCCGCTCCCCCGCAATGCTCCGGACTCCGCAGATTTAACTTCCGAAAACCGGTTAAAAACGCCACAGTTAGGAACAATGACGGAAAAACCGAAACTTGTCGCCGACGACCCTTGGCTCGAACCCCATCAAGGCGTCATCGAGCGCCGCATGGCACGGTTCTCTGGAGAACTCTCAGCCATCATCGCCAACTCGGGATCGCTCGCCGCACACGCCACCGCTCACAAGTTCGCCGGCATCCGCTTCCAGCCGACCACCAAGGAATGGACCATCCGCGAGTGGGCACCCAAAGCCAAATCCGTCTCCCTCATCGGCGAATTCAACGACTGGAACCGCGACTCCCACCCGCTGGCCAAAGACCCCAACGGCGTCTGGGAAACCAAACTCCCCGCCACCACCCTCAGCCACGGCCAACAGGTCAAACTCCACATCCACGGCGAAAACGACTCCCGCCGCGACCGCATCCCCGCCTGCATCACCCGCGCCGTCCAGGACCCCACCACCCACGACTACTCCGGACAAATCTGGAACCCGCCCGCCCCCTACGAGTGGCAATACACCTTCAACCCCGCCACCATCACCGCACCACGCATCTACGAGGCACACGTCGGCATGGGCGGCGAGGAACCCCGCGTCCACACCTACCGCGAATTCGCCGAAACCGTCCTCCCCCGCATCGCCAAAGGCGGCTACAACGCCATCCAGCTCATGGCCGTCCAGGAGCACCCCTACTACGGCTCCTTCGGCTACCACGTCTCGTCCTTCTTCGCTCCCTGCTCGCGCTTCGGCACCCCGGAAGACCTCAAGTTCCTCATCGACACCGCACACGGCCTCGGCCTCGCCGTCCTGCTCGACATCGTCCACTCCCACGCCGTCAAAAACATGTCCGAGGGCCTCAACGACTTCGACGGCTCCGGCAACCAATACTTCCATCCCGGCGACCGCGGCGAACACCCGTCCTGGGACTCCAAATGCTTCGACTACGGCCGCCCCGAAGTCCGCCAGTTCCTGCTCTCAAACGTCCGCTACTGGCTCGAGGAATTCCGCTTCGACGGCTTCCGCTTCGACGGCGTCACCTCGATGCTCTACCACTCCCGCGGCAACAAGTCCTTCGGCAGCTATGACGACTACTTCGGCCCCGATGCCGACGACGACGCCATCCTCTACCTCCAGCTCGCCGCCCAACTCATCCACGAACTCAAACCCGGCGCCATCGCCATCGCCGAAGACATGTCCGGCATGCCCGGCCTCTGCCGCCCGCTCGACGAAGGCGGCATCGGCTTCACCCACCGCCTCGCCATGGGCATCCCCGACTACTGGATCAAGATCCTCAAACACAAACGCGACGAAGATTGGAACGTCGGGGAAATCTGGGGCACCCTCGCCAACCGCCGCTACGGCGAAGCCACCATCGCCTACGCCGAATCCCACGACCAGGCCCTCGTCGGCGACAAAACCCTCGCCTTCTGGCTCATGGACCAGGAAATGTACTGGCACATGGCGAAAGGCGACGACAACCCCGTCATCGAACGCGGCATCGCCCTCCACAAAATCATCCGCCTCATCACCCTCACCCTCGGCGGCGAAGGCTGGCTCAACTTCATGGGCAACGAATTCGGCCACCCCGAATGGCTCGACTTCCCGCGCGAAGGCAACGGCTGGTCCTTCCACTACTGCCGCCGCCAATGGTCGCTCGTCGACAACCACGACCTCAAATACCACTGGCTCGCCGACTTCGACCAGGCGATGGTGGAGTTCGCCAAAAACACCAACGTCCTCGCCACCCCGCCCGCTCAGGAACGCTTCATCGACAACGACAGGAAAATCCTCGTCGCCGAGCGCGCCAACCTCCTCTTCGTCTTCAACCTCTCGGTCTCGGAATCCGCCTTCGGCTACCCCGTCAGCGCCCCGCACCCCGGCACTTGGAAACTCCTGCTAGACACCGACCACCCGCACTTCGGCGGCCACGGCCGCATCGACCCCGCCGCCACCTACCCGACCGACGAACACGGCAACATGCAGATCTACAGCCCGTCCCGCAGCGCCCAAGTCTTCGCGTTGGAAAAGTAAAACCGAACCGGCTTGGCAAGAGCGGCCGCACCGCCTCGGCCATCACTCCTCAAAAGGATACTTCGGCGCCACCGTCGCGCCGCAGCTCATGCAACTCAGCGCGCCGGCCGTCACCGCTGAACCCCATTTCGGACACTTCAACGGCTTCGTGTGAGTCCCCCACACCAAGCCAGGCACCATGAAAACCTTGGCGCTCTTGGCGTCTTGGCGGTTCAAATTTCGAACGGATACTGAGGTGCCACCGTCGCCCCACAGCCCATGCAGCTCAGCGCACCCGCAGTCACCGCGGCACCGCACTTCGGACACTTCAACGGCTTCGTGTGAGTCCCCCACACCAAGCCAAGCACCATGAAAACCTTGGCGCTCTTGGCGTCTTGGCGGTTCAAATTTCGAACGGATACTGAGGTGCCACCGTCGCCCCACAGCCCATGCAGGTCAGCGCTCCCGCAGTCACCGCTGAACCGCATTTCGGACACGTCAACGTCTTCGTGTGAGTCCCCCACACCAAGCCAGGCACCATGAAAACCGTGGCGCTCTTGGCGTCTTGGCGGTTCAAATTTCGAACGGATACTTCGGCGCCACCGTCGCCCCACAGCCCATGCAGCTCAGTGCACCCGCAGTCACCGCTGAACCGCATTTCGGACACTTCAACGGCTTGGCCTTGAGGTCGCCGTCCTGCACCCCGTCCCGCAGGTCGATCTCCCGGACCTTGCGGCGCAACTCCTCGTCACTGATCCCCACCTTCTCCTTCAAAAGCTCAAACAACGCCTGATTCACGAGCGCCATCTTCTGAACCTGCCGGTTGAGTTCGAGCACCTGCGCGTCGACATCCTTCGTGCGGAACACATTCTCCCGCTGACGCCGGCTCACGTCATTCAACCGGGTTTCCTGCCAGATATCCCACATGGTTCGGTCAGGTGTTCAGGTTCAGGAAAGCGCCGCCTTCCAACGGGCGACCTCCGCTTTCACATTCGCCACCGACGGCGCGCCCGGATTCGTCCGGCTCTCCAGCGCCCGCGCCAGCGAAAACACCTCCGCCGCATCCGGTCCGTAGGCATCGTCGATCTTCGTCAGATCCAGCTCGTCCAGCGGCGTCGCTGTCCGGATCGACTCCGCCACCGCCTTGCCGACCAGCTCGTGCGCGTGCCGGAAAGGCACGCCCTTCTTCACCAGATAGTCCGCCAGATCCGTCGCCAGCAGCATCGGATCGGATGCCGCCGCGCGGCACGCCTCCTCGCGCATCTCCATCGCGCCGATCATCTCGGTATTCACCGCCAGCACCAGCCGAAGCGTGTCCACAGAGTCAAACAACGGCGGCTTGTCCTCCTGAAGGTCGCGGTTGTAGGTGATCGGCAGACCCTTCACGGCGACTAACAAATTCACCAGATTACCAGTCAGCCGCCCGGTCTTGCCGCGCGTGATCTCACACACGTCCGGATTCTTCTTCTGCGGCATCAGCGAGGAACCCGTCGTGTGCTCGTCGGAAAGAACCGCGAAACCGAACTCCGCCGAACACCATAAAATCAAATCCTCGCTCAACCGCGAAAGATGCACACCGCACAGCGAAATGCAGAACAACAGCTCCGCGATGTAATCCCGGTCCGCAATCGCATCCATCGAGTTGCGCGTCACCCCGTCAAAGCCCAACTCCTCAGCGATCGCTCCTCGGTCCAGATTGATCGTCGAACCCGCCAAAGCCCCCGAACCCAGCGGCGAAACATTCAGCCGCTTCCGGCAGTCCGCCAGCCGCGACTTGTCGCGCTCCAGCATCTCCACATACGCCAGCAGGTGGTGCCCCGCCGTCACCGGCTGACCCCGCTGCAGGTGCGTGTAGCCCGGCAGAACCGTCGCCGCATACTTCTCCGCGCGGCCTAACAACGACTCCTGCAGCAAGGTCACCGCCGTCAAGAGCCCGTCGATCTCCGCCCGGCAATACAGCCGCGTATCCGTCGCCACCTGGTCGTTTCTCGACCGCGCCGTGTGCAGTTTCGCCCCCGCCGCGCCGATGCGTTTCGTCAGCTCCGCCTCGATGTTCATGTGGATGTCCTCCAGCGACGTCTTGAACTCGAAGTTGCCTTCCTCAATGTCCTTGAGGATCTCCAACAGCCCGTTCTCAATCGCCGCGAACTCCTCCGCCGTCAGCAGCCCGGCATGCAGCTGCGCCCGGGCGTGGGCGATCGACCCGGCGACATCGTGCGGGAACAAACGCCAATCATAGGAGATGGACTCTCCGAATTGTTCGACGAGCGACGAGGTATCTTTAGCGAATCTGCCTTTCCACATAGCGGCGCCAAGCTTGAGTCAGCCCGCCCTGCCGTGCAACACCGGGTTTCACCCGCTCACAGTTTCACTGCCAGCCGGGTCTCCCGTGAGAGCGGAAACTCCACCGGCTTCTTGCTGTGCACGCTGCGGTGAATGCCCACCAGCATGCCCACCGCCGCCAGGCTGAACACCAAACTCGTGCCGCCGTAGCTCACGAACGGCAGCGGCAAGCCGTCATTCGGCAGCACCGCGGTGGTCACCCCGATGTTCACCATCGCCGGAACCACGATGCAGCAGGTCAATCCAAGCGCCAGCACCCGGTTGAACAGCGTCGCCGCCGCGAGCGCGATGCCGCATCCCGAAATTGCGATGATCACGTAGGCCGCCACCACTGCCAGCGTCGCAAACAGCCCGAGCTCTTCACCGATCACCGGGAAAATGAAGTCAATGTGGGCGAATGTCAGCGTGCCGAATTTCTCCACCCCGTTGCCCAGCCCCACGCCGTGCGGGCCGCCGTTGCCCAGCGCCAGCAACGCCCGCCACTGCTGCATCCCCTTGTCGAGCTGGTGCACCGGATTCTCCAGATCCAGCCACGCCTCAATCCGCGACCACCGGTTCTCGTTGTTGACGATGTACCACGCCGCACCGGACATCGCGAGCAACGCGGTCGGCACCAGATAGCGCAGCCGGGTGCCCACGCAGAACATGATCGCACCCACCGCCACCGACAAGGAAAGCGCCGTGCCCACATCCGTCTCCGCCGCGATCAACCCCACCGGAACCGCCGCAATCAAACCCGGAATCACAAACCCGCGCCAAAACGTATGCACCTCCGTCTGCCAGCGTGCGAACCACGTCGCCAAACACAGCACCACCACGATCTTCGCCATCTCCGACGGCTGGAACTGCGGCAGCGGACCAAGCTGGATCCAGCGCTTCGACCCGAAGATCTCCACATTGATGCCCGGCACGAAACACAACGCCAGCAGCACGCACGCCACCACGAACCCCAACGCCGAAAGCTTGCGATACCAGCCGAGCGGAACCTTCGCCGCCACCACCGCAAACACCAGCCCCACACCCACCATCACCGCCTGCCTCACCAGGAAATGATAGGGCGCCTCCACCCCGCGCACCCACGCACTGGTGCTCGCCAGCATCACCAACCCGAGCGCCACCAGCCCCGCGACCGCCGCGCAAAGAAATGTTGGAAAATGCCTCACCATCGTTTGTTTCTATCAAATTGATTTCCTAGCGGGGAATCACCAGCTCCATCCCGATCTTCATCCGTCGCGGATCGGTGATCCGGTTCGCCTTCATCAGCGCGTCCTGGCTGACGTTGAAGCGGTTGGCAATCCGCCAGATGCTGTCGCCGGACTTCACCACATAGGTGCTGCCGGAGGCCACGCCACCGACAATCGACGCCCGCGGCGCACGACTCACGTCCACCGGCACCGCATCGACCAATCCGTGGTCCTGCTCCAGCGACGGGTCCTTGTGAATCTCAACCAACACCGGCGCCTCGGCGGCGGCGGCCCGCTTCGCCGGCAACCGCAGAATCAGCCCGCTCTGGATCTCGACGTTGTGGTTGATCTCCCGCAGGTCGGTCTCATCCACGCCATGCGCGGCGGCGATTCTCGCGTAGTTGTCACCGGCCTTCACGATGTACGGGTTCTCACCGCTGGAAAGCACCGGCGCGTTCTCGATCGGCGGCCGCTTCGCCGGTGCCACGTCGTGATCCGCGATCTCCACCTTCATCGCCGCGGCTTCGGCGGGACGTCCGGCAAGGAACCGCTGGTGGATGAAAATCAGGCCGATCGCCACAATGTGGATCAGGAAAATGATGGTCAGCGCGCGTGAAATCTTCGAGCTGCCATCGTCTCCGTCCACATCCGTCGCCGCCGATGCGCGCTGTTTCCTGCGCTTCCTCGTGACGGCGCTGAGGCGGATCATGCCTCCCTTCTTTTTGACCGGGCATCGTTTGACTGGTACTGTGCGGAATTTCATATCGGAATTAGCAAAGGCTGAGAACAAGGTCGCGGAAACAATCCCCGCGGTGGACGTAACTGTTAAACTGATCGAACGAAGACGTGCCGGGTGACAGCAGCACCGTGGATCCAACCGGCGCCGCCGCCTGGGCCGCCGCCAGCGCCTGCTCCAGCGTCTCCACCGCCTGCGTCGGAACCGCCTGCGAAAACACCGCGCTCAACGGCTCGCCGATCTCGCCGAAAGTCACCGCCGCCAACGCCTTCTCCTGCAACACCGGAACCAGCGGCCCGTAGTCGAGCCCCTTCTCCTTGCCGCCGGCAATCAACACCACCGGCCGGCTTTGCGATCGCAGCGCACTCTCGAGCGCATGCAGGTTGGTCGCCTTGGAATCGTTCAGATACTCCACGCCGTCGAGCGTGCGGATCAACTCACACCGGTGCGGCGGCGGAGCGTAGCCCTTCAGCGCCTTGCGCATCGTCTCGAGCGGGATGCCAAAGTGCGCGCAGGCCGCCATCGCCGCCATCGCGTTCTCCGCATTGTGCAGCCCCCTCAGACTGGTGTGCTGCTCGAGGTCGAGCACCACCGCGCCATCGTGCAGGATCTGCACGCCGTTGGAAAACCAGTCGGCCTCGGGATCGTCGGTGGAAAACTCAACCACGTCCGCTTCCAGCTCGGGCAGGTTCTCACCCGTCCGCACCACCACCAGATCGCCTGGCACCTGATAGTCAAACACCCGCAGCTTGGCCTCCTTGTAGGCCTCCACCGTCGGATACCGGTCCATGTGGTCCGGGGCGAAATTCAACCACACCGCCACATCCGGACGCAGCGTCCGGATCGTCTCCAGCTGGAACGAACTCAGCTCCAACGCCACCGCCGCGGGCGCATCCTCCTTCATCACGATCTCGGACAGCGGCGGTCCGTAGTTGCCGCAGGAATCACCGCCCATCCCGGCCTCCGCCAGGATCCTCCCGACCAGTTCGGTGCACGTCGTCTTGCCGTTGGTCCCGGTGATCCCGACCACCCGGCCCTGATAAAACCGGAACGCCAACTCGACCTCGCCGATCAGCTCGCCGGCGTTGCCGCCGAACGCCCTGACATACGGACCATACGTGTCGATCCCCGGACTCGTCACCAGCACGTCGCACACCAGCCCGCGACCCTGCTCCTCCCCGGCATGCGGATGAATCTCCACCCCCGCCGGCACCTTGTCCGCGGCGATCTCCCCGGAGTCCCACAGCGAAACCCGCGCTCCCTCCCGACGGGCGAGCGCCGCCGCCGCCAGACCACTGCGGCCGGCACCAAGCACTGCGACATGTTTTCCTGCGAGTTTCATATATCGTTAGAGAATCTTCAGAAGCGCGACGCCGAACATCGCCAGCATGATCGACAGCGTCCAGAAGCGGATGATCACCTGGTTTTCATGCCAGCCCAACAACTCGAAATGGTGGTGGATCGGGGACATCTTGAAAATGCGTTTCCCCCGCGTCTTGAAACTCGCAACCTGCAGGATCACCGACATCGCCTCCATCACGAAGACCCCGCCGATGATCACCAGCAGCAACTCCTGTTTCGTGCAGATCGCCGCGCTGCCCAGTGCGCCGCCGATCGCCAGCGATCCGGTGTCCCCCATGAAGACCTTCGCCGGATGGCAGTTGAACCACAGGAACCCGAAACCCGCACCGACCAGCGCCATCAAAAACACCGCCAGTTCGCCGATGTAGAGGTTGTGCGGGATCACCAGATACTCGACCGCCATGAAGTAGTGCCCGGCCAGATACGCCAGCAACGCATACGCCAGCGCCGTGCTGATCGTGCAGCCCGTCGCCAGCCCGTCGAGACCGTCAGTCAGATTCACCGCATTCGAACAACCGACGATCACGATCGCGAAAAACGGAATGACCAGCCAGTGGAGGTTGACCAGCGCGGTCTTGAACAGCGGGAAACAAATCGAGCCGATCCCGATCGGATTTCCCACGCCCAGGCGGAACCCGGCCTCCCCCGCGGCCAGCTGCTCCGCGCTCGCACCCACGCCGGAGATCTCCGGCTTGAAATAGATGAAACTCGCCGCCACCAGCGCGATGAAGAACTGCCAGAAGAGCTTGGCCCTGCCGCTCACGCCGTCGGATTTCTTTTCCTTCACCTTCTTGTAGTCGTCGCAAAGCCCCAGCAGGGCGCAGGCGGACATCGTGCAGGCGCAAACCGCGACAAACGGATTGAGCGGACGCGCGAAAACCAGCGTGGAGATCAACACCGACCCCACGATCAGCACCCCGCCCATCGTCGGTGTGCCGAGCTTGCCGCCGTGCAACTCGGCGAGCTTGTGAACCTCGTCGGCCGTCCGGATCGGCTGGCCGACCTTCAGCGAAATCAGCTTCCGGATCACCCGCGGACCAAAAGTCAGGGAAAGCAGGAACGCCAGCAGCCCGGCGCTCGCGGCGCGGAACGTGATGTATTGAAACAAGTTGAGAAACGAAAATGTATGGGCCCAGCCTTCAATGCCGGCGGCCTTCTCTGCTTCAAATGTCTGGAACCAAAAATCGTATATCGCAGGGAGCATCAGTTTCGGGGGAAAGCGCAGTTCATCACTCGTTCGACGGCGGCCGACCGGCTGCCCTTGAACAGCACGACGTCACCAGGTTTCACTTCGGCCGCCAGCCAATTGGCCGCCTCTTCATAATCGGAAAAATACGGTGCCCCATCGCCACCTCCGGCGATCTCCTCGGCGCCCTTGCCAACGGCAACCAGCCGGAGCTTTCTCGCCACGGCCAACTCGCCGGTGCGCCGGTGCGCCGCCGGTCCATGACTGCCCAACTCGCCCATCATGCCCAGCACCGCGAACCGCCTCGCACCATTCACCACCGGCGTGTCCGCCAGCGTGTCGATCGCCGCAGCCATCGACTCCGGATTCGCGTTGTAGGTGTCGTCAATCACGGTCACTCCCTTGGATTCATACCGCTGCAGCCGGCCGCCGGTCAGCCTGGCCTCGCTCAGCGCGGCGGCGATGTCTTCACAGGAAATCCCCAGTTTCCAGCCCACGGCGGCGGCCAACAGCGCGTTCGTCACCATGTGCCGGCCCGGAACCTGCAGCTCCACCGGGCAGCTCCGGCAGTCCTCTTCCCCGATCACCAGGTTGAATCGCGATCCCTCGCCGCCGAACTGAATCTCCTCCGCCCGCACCAAGCCGCGGCCGTTGCCCACCGGCACCAGCGCCGCCCTCGTCCGGTCCCGCATGTAGTCATGATAGTCGCAGGTCGCCGCAATGAACAGCGCGCCATCCTCCGGCAGCGCCTTGGCAAGCGTCGTCTTCTCCTCGGCGATCACGTCGCGCGACCCGAGAAACTCGATGTGCGCGGTGCCGATGTTGGTGATGATCCCGAACTTCGGACGCGCAATCGCACACAGCGGCGCAATCTCGCCCGCATGGTTCATCCCCATTTCCCACACCGCCGCAGTATGCTCCTCGGTGGTCGCTAGAATGCTCAGCGGCACCCCGATGTGGTTGTTCAGGTTCCCCCGCGTGGCGGAAACATTGAACTTCTTCGCCAGCACCGCCGCAGTGAAATCCTTCGTGCTCGTCTTGCCATTGGAACCGGTGATCGCCACCACCGGCAGCGTCAGTTGCTGGCGCCACCATGAGGCGATCTTCTGCAGCGCAAGCAGCGTGTCCGCCACTTCGATCACTGCTTTCCCCGCGGGAACCTCACCCTGCCAGCAGTGCACCACCACCACCGCGGCTCCGGCCTCAAACGCCGCAGCGGCGAATTTGTCTCCGTCGAAATTCTCACCCCGCAGGGCAATGAACAATGAGCCGTCGACCAGCGTGCGGGTGTCCGAGCAAACGCCCCCGATCACTTGCGCGTTCGAGTCTCCTGCGGACACGGAGACTCCGAGAATCTCCGCAATCTGGTTGGCGGTCAGGGTTTTCATTGGTTTGGGAACTCACGTTTGGGAAAATCAGACTTCGGGAAATCCCGCTTCTGAAACTCCGCTTCCTTGCGTTTCTCCGCGATCTCGAGGGTTTTCTCGCGCAGGGCCCGGGATGCGTGCTTGCGGTCGTCAAATTCTATCGTCCTGTCGGCAAACTGCTGGGTCGCCTCGTGCCCTTTGCCGGCGATCAGAATGATGTCTCCCGCCAGCGAGTTCATGATCGCGAACTCGATCGCCTCGGCACGGTCCACAATCGTCTTGTGGCCGGTTTTCGGCATGCCCTTCTCGATTTCCGCAATGATCGCCTGCGGGTCCTCCGAACGTGGATTGTCGGAGGTGATCACACACGCGTCACTGTGCCGCGCCGCGGCGGCGGCCATCAGCGGTCGCTTGCCCTTGTCCCGGTCCCCACCGCATCCGAACACGGTGATCAGCCGCCGCGGATCCAGCTCCTTCAGCGTGCGGCAGACGTTCTCAAGCGCGTCCGGCGTGTGCGCGTAGTCGATGAACACCGTGGCCCCGCCGGAGCTGCCGACGTTCTCCATCCGCCCGGGAACCTGCGGTGCTTTGCCAAGTGCCGCCACCGCCTCCCGCGGACGTATGCCGCAGGCACTCGCCGCTCCCAGCGCACCCAGAAGGTTGTAAACGTTGAAACGGCCGATCAACGGCGACCGCACGAGGAAGGTCCGGCCCCTCGCCGACAACTCGAACTCCATGCCGCGCGCCGCCTGACGGAAGTTGTTCGCCCGGAAATCACTGTGCACGCCAAACCCAAATCGAATCACCCGCATCCGCCCGTCCAGAGACTCCGCCAGCTCGCGCCCGTGCTCATCGTCCACGTTGATCACCGCCACCGGCTTCTTGCCCCGGGGATCGGCGGCCAACGCCTCGAACCAATCCGCCTTCGCTCGATAGTAGTTGTCGATCGTCCCGTGATAATCGAGGTGGTCCTGCGTCAGGTTGGTGAACACCGCCACATCAAAGGCCACGCCGGCAACCCGCTTCTGGTGAATCCCGTGCGAGGAAACCTCCAGCGCCACCCCGCGGCAGCCATTGTCGCGAATCCGGCCGAGCAGCCGGGAAATCTCCACCGGCCCCGGAGTCGTGTGCGTCGCCTCACTCACCTCATCACCGTCATCCACCAGAATCGTCCCGAACAAACCCGCCCGGTGCCACACCGACTTCATGATGTGGTGAATCAAAAACGTCGTGGTCGTCTTCCCGTTCGTCCCGGTCACCCCGGCGACGGACAGCGCGCGCCACGGGTCGTTCTCGAAACACGAGGCCAGCCGCGCGATCGCATCACGGCTGTCGGGAACGTGCAGCCACGCCACCGCCGAATCCAGGTTCCCCGGCGGCGCGGTCTCCGCCACTATCACCGCCGCGCCCGCCTTCAGCGCGTCACCAATGAAATTGTGGCCGTCCGCCTGCGTCCCCCGGATCGCGGCAAACAAGGTCCCTCCCACCACATCCCTCGATGAGATGGCAAGAGAAGTCACATCGACGTCGAGCGGTCCGCACGGCGTTGCTTTCGGGAGGCAGGATATCAGGTCGCGGAGAATCATTGGGCGTTTGCAAGCTCTGGTTCCTCGAGCTCGATGGGTTCGGTTGGTTTGAGATTCATGTAGTCCGCAGCACGTGCGGCAATGGCGGAAAACGTCGGGGCGGCGATCGTTCCTCCGTAGCGCTTCACTTCGTTGGTCTGCGGATCATCGATCACCACCATGCAGACGAACTCCGGATCATCCGCCGGCAGCATCCCGGCAAACGAGACGGTGTAGCGGCCTTCCTGGTACCCCCGGCCATCCGGGCGCACCCGCTTCGCCGTTCCGGTTTTCCCCGCCACCTTGTATCCGGGCACCACCGCGAGCGTCGCCGTTCCGCCGGTCTCCGTCACCTTGCGCAGCGCCGTCCGCATCCGCTGCGCCGTCCTCGCACTGATCACCTGGGCCTCCACCTCGACCGGGAAATCCTCCACCACCGTGCCGTCGTTGGCGATGATCCCCTTGACGATCTTCGGCTTCAGCAGGCGCCCGTCGCCGGCGATCACCGAGTAGGCACAGGCCATTTGCAGCGGCGTCACGTTGACGGCATACCCGTAGCTCGCACGCGAAAAGTCCACCGCATTCCCCGTGTTGCGCGCGATCCCCGAACTCTCGCCACTCAGCAGGATGCCCGTCTTGGAGCCGAAGCCCCAGCGTTCGGCATACTGATAGAACCGCTTCGCCCCGAGCTGCCGGGCGATCTTGTAGGCACCGATGTTGCTGGATTTCAACAACACCCCCTCAATCGTCAGATTGCCATACGGATGATGGTCGGGAACCCGGATCTTGCCCTCGCGGAACATCCCGTGATGACAGAAAATCACCGTCTGAGGACCCGCCAGCCCCTCTTCCATCACCCCCGCCGCCGCAACAATCTTGAAGGTCGAGCCCGGCTCGTAGATTCCCTGGATCGCGTAGTTGAATCCGTTCTCCGCCACCTTCTCCTTGCGGTTCAGGTCAAAGTGCGGGCGACTCGCCATCGCCAGAACCTCACCGGTTTCCGGATCCATCATCACCACGCTCCCGCGCGCGGAACGGTACTTGACCAGCGCCTTGTCGAGCTCCTCCTCAATGATCGCCTGCAACCCCATGTCAATGGTCAGCTGCACGTTCAATCCGGCGCGCGGCGGCAACAGACTCGATGAATCACCCGGAACCACCAGACCCCGCGCATCCCGGCAGTGCTCCCTCCAACCGTCTCGACCCGCCAGGTATTCCTCCATCGCCGACTCAACACCGAATTTCCCCACCACCCGCGTCACCTTCTTGCCGTCGTCATCCACGTCCTCCACCTGGCCGGTGTAACCAATCAGGTGCGTCGCCAGATCCGGCGCCGTATACCAACGCTTGATCGAGTTCTCAAACTCGAACCCCATCACCCAGTTGTCCTCCACCGCTTCCCGAAGCTTGTCGGCGACATCCTCCGGCAGATCCCGCGCGATCGGCACCCACGTCCCCTTGCTGCGCTCAAGCTTCTCCCGCAGCTGGTCCCGGCGCATTCCCAACGGCCGCGCCAGCACCCCCACGGCATAGGCGATGTGCTTGCGAATGATCGAATCCGCCGTTTCCTCCGCGAGGATCTCCCCGCGCAACGACCTGATCCGGCCGCGCTTGCTGTCCGCACTCAGCTCCTCCCAACCCGGCTCCAGGCAGGCCTGCTGATACGCCAGCCCGAACGCCGCGAGCTTCGGATCCAGCAGGTGGTTCTTGTCCACAAACACCGTCGACACCGGAATGCTCTTCGCCAACGGCTCTTCGTGGCGGTCGACGATCATCCCGCGCATCGCCGGCAACTTCTCCACCCGGTGGTAGGCGCGCCGCGAACTCTCCGCGTATCGCTGGCGGTCGATCAACTGAATCTGCACCAGCCGCCACGAAAGCGCACTCAGCCCGACCACAAGGATCGAGCATAAAATGAGCGCGCGGGACTGGAATGTTAACTTCACTGACTGACTAGGGAGCGGTACGGGTCACGGATGCGACACTGCGGTCGCCCTTATGCGCCGGATCGATCTCCTCGACCACGGCAATCGATATCGGCCGCAGCGAGGAACCGTTGTCGCGCAGTTGCTTGCGAATCGCAAATCGATTCAGCAGCTGGTCCATCCGCATCTCGGTCGTCCGGATGTCCAGACGATACTGCTCGACCCTCCGGTCGATCGCGTCAATCTCCCTGGCCACCTGGATCTGGCGGTTCTTGTAATACACGTGAAGCACTCCCCCGGTCGCCACAATCGCGGCTCCGAGCAGAAGTGCAAAGATGATGAATCCCGAGTTGCGTGGTTCGTTTCGACGACGGTTCATGACTGGTTGTCCAAAAGCCGAGCAACCCGCAGCTTCGCGCTGCGGGCTCTGGGGTTGCTGTTGATTTCTTCGGTGCTGGGGGCGATCGCCTTGCGGGCGAGCCGCTGAAATTGGTAGTCCGGATTGGGTCGGGGTTCCGGCCACCCCGGCTCATCGATAAACGGTGACGACCGGTGTTTTAAAAAGCGTTTCACCATCCGGTCCTCCAGGCTGTGAAACGTGATCACCAACAACAGCCCTCCGGGTTTCAACACCGCGGGCGCGTTCGCCAGCGCCGTCGCCAGTGAATCCAGCTCCTCGTTCACCGCCATCCGGATCGCCTGAAACGCCCGCGTCGCAGGGTGAATCCTCCCGCGCCGACCGATCGCCTTCTCAATGCAACCCGCAAGCTCGGTCGTCGTTTCAAACGGCTTGGTCGCCCGCCGCTCGACGATCGCCCTCGCAATCCGCCGCGACCTCTTCTCCTCGCCGTATTCAAACATGATCCTCACCAGCTCCGCCTCATCCCACGTGTTCACCACATCAGCGGCGGAACGCGGACTGCTCGGCCCCATCCGCATGTCCAGCGGACCCTCACGCATGAACGAAAACCCCCGCTCCGCAGCATCAAGCTGCCGGGAAGAGACCCCGAGATCCAACAGCAGGCCGTCGGCCTTTCCCCCCTGTTGAATCTCGGGGGCTTCCGGGAGACATGCGAAGTTTCCTTCCCATGTGATGAATCGGTCGCCGTATGCTGCCAGCCGCCGCCGCGCGTGCGCCAGCGCCTCGGGATCCCTGTCCACCCCCATCACCCGCGCCCCGGCCTTCAGGAATAACTCGCTGTGACCGCCGCCTCCTAGCGTGCCGTCCACAATGAACTTCCCCGGACCCGCCTCCATCCACTCCACACACTCCCGCGGAAAAACCGACCGGTGATAATCACCGCCTTCAGGAAAAGTTGCGGACTCCCGCGCCGACAACCAGCCAGGCGCGGCGCGGGAACCCGTAATTTCCACGCGACGACGCGCTGTCCCTAACTCGTCGTCATGCGTGTCACTCGATGGTCTCGTCTCGGACGGGGTCAACACACTTGAAACCCTTCCGAGGCAGTTTTTAAAACGCGCCGACCCCAACCCGAAAAAACGGGATCTGACGCGCCCAGCCATGAGAATGTCCGGACGCTCCGCCGACAACCAGCCAGCAGCAGCATGAGCGTCCGTTTGATCGGCGGATTCCAGCGATGTCCCGATCGCCTCGTCCTGCCTCTTGATCTGAAATAGTCCCGATGGCCGCGCGATCAACCAGCCGGAAGCCGCGCGGACCATCGGTGCAAATGACGATTGAAGCTCTGTCCCGAGAAACTTCAAACGCCCAGCCATGAAAGTGTCCGGACGCCGCGCCGACAACCAGCCAGCAGCGGCGCGTGCGCCCGGTGATGCAACCTGACCACGGGCTGTCCCGAACCCGTCGTCCTGTCGTTTATTTTGAAAATCGTTCGATGGCCGCGCACACAACCAGCCGGAAGCTGCGCGGACCATCGATTCAATTGACGAGGGAAGTCCTGTCCCGAGGAGCTTCCAACGCCCAGCCAGAAAGGCTTGCGGACTCAAGGCCGACAACCAGCAAGAAGCGGCGCCATCGTCCGTGTGCTCGAATGCCGGAATCGCCGTCCCTTGCGATCCATGGCATTCCTTTGAAAAGGCGCCCAGCCCTGCAATCCGCGCGGCAGCGGCCGGAGCCGCCATTGGGCGGTCCGCTGCGGACGTCAGGGTGGGTTGGGTGAACAACATGTCAGTTGTTGGGTGTGGTGTGGGTGATGGGGTTAGAAAATTCCAAGATCGTCGTCTTCGTCGTTCTGCGCGGTCTCAATCTCCAGAACCTTCGCGAAATTCGCCTTGTTCCAGATCTCAAAGTGAATGCCGCGACCGACCAGCACCACCTCGGAGCCGCCTTCGATCTCCGCATTCTTGCTCAGCTCCTTGGGAACCAGCAGCTTGCCTTGATCATTCAGCGTCACCTCGCGGCACAACATCGCCAGCTTGCCAAGCATCCGGTTCTTCTCCGCCGGCGTCTTGGTGCTGCCCTGAATCAATGCCACCTTCTCGTCGTAGGCATCCTGACTCAGCACCTTCACCACCGGCATCTCATACTCCTTCGAAAACAGCAGGAACAAATTGCCTCCAGCCTCCGGACGCCAGCCCAACGGGATGGATACCCGATACTTCGGGTCCATCTTATAGGGGTGGAAACCCTTATGGCGTTGGTGGTTTGCGCTCACGATTCGACACTGACGTTCGCGTCAGTGGTGTGAAGATACACCAAAATACACTCAGATCACAAGGAGAATTTGAATAACCCTAAATAATTTTTCAAATCCTTCAGTTTTAGGCAATTACAGATCAAAATTTTCATAAAAATTTCCCGGGAAGCGCCGTGCCAGCAGCCAAATCACCCCCGAATTTCCCGCATTTTCGGCGATCTTTTGCGCATTTGCGGCTTTGGTGTACGCGAAAACCCAATTGGTGTCCACAGTGTACTTGAGAACCACCCGCCACGATAACCGGGCCCGCCTCCACCCCGCCAACGCAGCCCACCCCCGCATCCCCAGACCCAGGACGACCAAGCCAGGGAATCACTCACTCAAGAAGCGCCAAGTTGAACCGCGGATTTAACCTGATCGTTTAAGACGTTTCAGGGTGAAGAACTCCCAACTAGGGTGAAGAACTCCCAACTCACGAGACCTTCGGAGCACCATGCCTTCCCGGGCAGAGAACCATCAGTGATTTCAGCGCATTCACTGGTTCCGCTGCCCAGCCGATCACGCGTTTCACCCTCACTTGATCACCTGAGCCCGGACCGGCAACTCGCGGCTTGTCACCTCCCCGACTTTCGGGAACCCTCTGATTCGATGCGCGCATTGCGGTTTCTCACCATAGCATTTTCGGTCTGGGCCCTCTCCGCCCTCACCATCCTGGCGGCTCCCGCCCCGGCCCCGCCAAACTGGCGGACCGACGCACCCCCACCCCCGCCCGAAAACGGAATCCGCGACCAAAGCAATTACTTCCAGCGCCATGCCGACCAAAAACGCCGGATCCTCGAAAACATCCACCAGCTCCGGCAGCAGCACGGGTTCCAGCTCTACCTGATCATCGAGCCGGTCTTCATCGCCACCAGCCCGTCCCGGCTCGCCGCCGAACTCCAGAAATCCTGGAACCCCGAAAACAACGGCATCGTCATCGTCTTCGAGGCCGACAGCAGGAAAATCGGCTTCGGCCGCCCCATCGACGTCGATCCCTCGGTCGAGCCCCACCAGGGACAAATCCCCACCCACGAAGCCGACGCCCTGCTCGCCCGCGCCACCCATGCCACCGACCGATCCCTCGCCCCGGAACTCTCCATCGAGGCCCTCATCGACAACATCACCGGGGAACTCAACCAATACTTCAGCCAGCGCGACGCACCACCGCCCCCGGCACGCTCAATGCGGCTGATGCTGCTCACCATCGCCGCCCTCTGCCTCGTCGGACTCGCCACCATCGCCGTGGTCGTCCTCTCCAGAATCCCCTCAATGACCAAACAAACCATCCACCGCTTCCCGGAAGTCGACCGCCCGGAACGCCTCGGGGCCCCGTGCGGCGGTGGCAACGTCACGGTGCGCAGCTACCGAAACCCGCCCCCGCTGGCCTGATTCCTGTTGCCTCATAAATCGAGCACACCGAAAGCTTCCTGAAGGACCGGGACCGTTGCCTCATAATTAGGACACCGTGGCGGCTTGGTTGCTGGTTTGCTTGCCCTTGCGGGCGCTTCGGAGCGTAGCGGAGCAGCGCCCGCAAGGGCAAGGGCCTCCCGCTCCTCCTGTTGGTAGAGTTCCTCCCGACGCCTCCAGAAGCTGTCTTCGAGCCGACGAATCGCTGTTCTCATGACGAATGGATTGAGACCCGCAAGCTGGTCTTCGAGCTTCCGGCGTTCTTCCTGACGCAACTCGCCGCTGTCGATGAGGCGTTGCGCCGGGGTACGCCCTTTCTTTTCATGGCGACGGATCTGCCGACTTCCCTCACGTCGTTTGCTCTCCTGTTTCATCGTCACGCAGAAGAGGTTGCGCCATTGGCTCCAGAGCTTGAGCAGGTCGTTGAGATCTCCAAGCAGCTCGCGATGTTCGAGACGCTCGTAGCCGAGGAACTGTCGGACGTGGGTGTGGTTTTTCTGTTCCACGTAGGCCTGGTCGTTCTTGAAGTAGGGGCGCGAGCGGGTTTGCTCGATGCCGTGTTGCTTCAGCCAGTGGTAGAGGTGGTAGTTGAGGAACTCGCCGCCGTTGTCGCTGTCGACGCCCAGCAGGTCGAAGGGCTGGCTTTCCCAGATGGATTCGAGGCCTTCGAAACTCGCCTGCTGCCCGCGATTCCACACGGCGCGCAACTCAGTCCAGCCGCTCGAAATTTCCACGCTGGTGAGCGTCCAGATGAAATCCCCGCCCATGTCGCCGCCGCAATGGGCCACGGTGTCGACCTCGGTCCAGCCGGTTTCGGATGTGTCCCAGTTCTGCGCACGCACTTCGACGAGGGCTTTGACCGCGCTGGCAGGCTTGGGCGGGCGGGCCTTTTTCCCGGCGGTGACTTTGAAGCCCCGCAGCAGGCGGTCGATGCTCGCCGCACTGATCCCGGCAAGCTGGGCGCGGATTTCCTCCGGGCAATCCAGGTGCCTAGCCCACAGCGGCAGCATGTCCTTCATGCGTTTGCCGCAAGGCTGCTCCATGGCCAGCCAACAGGTCTTGAGCGCCTCGGTGAGATCGGGCCCATACCTGCGCGGTGCTCCCCGTTTGCCGCGCCGGCCTTTGCGGCGGCGCTTGCCCAGAAGCACTTTGTTCGCATGCTTCCGGTCCCATCCGGTCATCTCGACGAACTCGTCGAGCATCTTGCCCCGGGCCTTGCGACCCGTCAGTCGCGCATACCTCGCGCGCATCTTTTTGGTGTATTCTTCGGTGCTTGTTTCACTCATGCCCATGGCTTGCGCCATGGTGTCCTCATTTGTGAGGCAACGGGACCCTCGCAATCCATCCGGGAAATATTTTCAGTGTCCGCTTCAATGAGGCAACACGGATTCCCCAAACAGCCACGCTGTTAGGTTGCGCGGAGTCTCCCCCGGGCCACATTCTCCGCCCCCGCCGTGCCCAAGCCCCAATCATCCAAACCGAAATCCGCCCCGGATCCCACCTGGAATCCGCGCCGCTGGCTGCCCACCACCAAAGCCGAAGTCGACGCCCGCGGCTGGGACGAACTCGACGTCATCCTCATCTCCGGAGACGCCTACGTCGACCACCCCGCATTCGGCACCGCCGCCGTCGGCCGCATGCTCGAAGCCGAAGGCCTCCGCGTCGCCATCATCGCCCAGCCGAACTGGCAGGACGACCTCCGCGATTTCAAAAAACTCGGCACCCCCCGCCTGTTCTTCGGCGTCACCGCCGGTTGCATGGACTCCATGGTCAATCGCTACACCGCCGCCAAAAAACTCCGCCACGAAGACGCCTACACCCCGGACGGCCAGCACGGCTTCCGCCCGGACTACGCCACCACCGTCTACTGCAACATCCTCAAGGACCTCTTCCCGGACGTCCCCGTCATGATCGGCGGCATCGAAGCCTCCCTCCGCCGCGTCACCCACTTCGACTACTGGTCGGACCAACTCAAACCCACCGTCCTCGCAGACAGCCGCGCCGACCTCCTCATCTACGGCATGGGCGAACTCCCGCTCCGCGAAACCGTGCGCCTGCTCCAGCGCGGCGTGCCGTTCTCCTCACTCACCAACATCCCCCAAACCGCCGTCCTCCTCCCCGCCGGCGCCGCCGCCCCGAAAAACAAAAAATGGGAGGACTTCGCGCTCTTCTCCCACGAGGAATGCCTCGCCGACCGCAACCTCTACTCGAAAAACTTCAAGGACATCGAAACCGAGTCCAACCGCGCCAACGCACGCCGCCTGTTCCAGCAAACCGGCGACCGCCTGCTGGTCATCAACCCGCCCTTCCCCACCATGTCCGAAGAGCAGATCGACGCCGCATTCGACCTGCCCTACACCCGCCTCCCCCACCCGAAATACCGCAAGCGCGGACCCATCCCCGCTTACGAAATGATCAAGCACTCGATCAACATGCACCGCGGGTGCTTCGGCGGATGCTCGTTCTGCACCATCTCCGCCCACCAGGGGAAATTCGTCGCCAGCCGCTCGAAAAACTCGATCCTCAAGGAAGTCGAATCCATCAAGCAGATGCCCGACTTCAAGGGCACCATCTCCGACCTCGGCGGACCATCCGCCAACATGTACGGCATGAAGGGCAAAAAACAATGGATCTGCGACGAATGCATCCGCCCGTCATGCATCTGGCCCGACGTCTGCCGCAACCTCGACACCGACCACACCAAACTCACCGACATCTATCAGTCAGTGAGGGAAACCGAGGGCGTCAAGCACGCCTACGTCGCCAGCGGCATCCGCTACGACCTCTTCCTCCACGAAAAAGGCGCGTCGGAGGAAGCCAAGGCCAGCCACCGGAAATACGTCGACGAACTCGCCGCCCACCACGTCCCCGGCCGGATCAAGGTCGCGCCGGAGCACACCAGCGACGAAGTTCTCCGCGTCATGCGCAAACCCAGCTTCGACCTGTTCCGCAAATTCCGCGACCAGTTCGACGCCTCCGCCAAAAAGGCCGGCAAGGAAAAGATGCCCGTCGTCCCCTACTTCATCAGCTCCCACCCCGGGTCCCGCCCGGAGGACATGGCCGAACTCGCCCTCAAGACCAAGGACCTCGGATTCCGCCTCGAACAAGTCCAGGACTTCACCCCCACCCCGATGACCGTCGCCACCGAGATCTACGCCACCGGCGTGCATCCCTACGACGGCAAACCCGTCTTCACCGCCCACACCCCGCAGGAAAAACAGGAACAACGCAGCTTCTTCTTCTGGTACAAACGGGAAATGCGCAACGGCATCCGCAAAACCCTCCACCGCCTCGGCCTCCCGCAGATCGCCAGCCACCTCCTCGACAACCAGAAACCCACCGAAGACCTCACCCCTCCCCCGCACATCACCCCCGTCCGCAAACGCAAACGCGGCAAACAACGATAGCGCCACACGCCGGCCGGCCCCCGCCATCCGCCGCTTCCTTAATCGCTCAATCGCCCGGCGAATCCGGCGTCCTGGCGCCGCCACCCAACGCCTCCGCCCTCTTGAGCAGCGCCTTCGCCGCATCCGCATTCCGCCCCTCGCTCTGCCAGAGCTCCGCCAGCTTCCGCAACGCCGCCGCCGTCTCCTCCTTCGCCTCCGGCGGAAACGCCCGGATAGCCGTCCGCAACCGGTCCTCACCCGCCTTCGTGTGGCCCGCCTCGATCAGCGCCTCGGCCGAGTTCGTCAGAAACTCCGGATCCGGATCAACATCCCCGGCCAACACCGCCTCCGCCTCGCGGAACAAGCGCCCGGCCCGCGCCCGCGTCTCCGGATCCTTGTGCGTCGCCACCGCAAGCGTCGTCCGCAAACGCGGATCATCCGGATGATCAAACACCGCCTTCTCCAGCAGCAACCTCGCCTCGCGCGCGTCGCCCGCCTCCAGCCGCTCCTTCGCAAACTCGAGAAACTCGCTCACCGTCCCTCCACGGATCTTCAATAACTCCCGCGCGTGAAACGCCGCCTCCGGCTCCCGTTTCTCCAGCCGGTAATACTTCGCCAGCGCCTGGTGCGCCAGCGCATGCCACGGATCAATCGTCAGCAACTCCTTCAGCACCTGCTCGCCCTCCGCATGCCGCTTGCCGGCAAACAACAACACCCCGGCGCGCGCACGCAGCCCCAGCGACCAGGGGGCCGCCCCAATGTGCCGCTGCAACGCGGCTACCGCATCATCCATCCGCCCGACCCGCCGGAAATGATCCGATGCCGCGCGCGCCAGCACCGCATTCCCCGGCTCCGCCATCAACGCCGCCTCATACCTCATGCCCGCCTCATCCGCCAGATTCAGACTCCGCGCCTGCGCCCCGAACAACAAGGCCGCCTCCGCGTCATCCGTCGCCAGCGACTTCAACCACCCAACCGCCGCCGCATCATCCCCACGCTCGCGCGCCACCTCCACCAAGCGCCTGATCACCGCCACGTTTCCCGGGTCCTTCTCCAGCAGCGGCACCAACGACTCCTCGATCAACTTCAACGCCCCCGCGTCACCGCCGCCCACGTTGATCAGGAAATCCGCATACGCCAGCTGCGCCCTCACATCCCCGCCACGCGCCTTCGAAAACCCGCGGAAAATCCGAATCGCACCCGCCCGGTCGCCGTCGTGCATCTTCCGGTCCACCGCCAACCGCACCAGCGGCAGCGCCGTCGGGTCCGCCAACCTCGCCGCCTCAAACCGCTCGTTCGCACCCGCAGCCCCACGGGATTGCTCCAGCACGCCGAACGCATACTCCAACCGCGCGTCATCCGCAGCCCGCAAAGGCAACAGGAAAAACAACGAACACATCCATCCCCTCATGAGCGGATCCTAACCCACCACACCGGGAAACGGCACCTAAAATCCGGGACAATCGAGGATTTAGTGGGTAGCGGGCCTACCGTCGAGTGGATTCCGGTGACCCGGCGGCAGCGCTGGAGCGCCTTGGAGGAAAGTTGTCCACAAGGTTCCGACGCGAGAATGGGCCGGGACGAAGCTCGTCGGAG
>JAUTCT010000031.1 GCA_030673875.1 Verrucomicrobiota bacterium JB025
GGGGATGGCGTGGTGGAATTGGCGTGGAAGGTGAGGTTTCCGCCGAAGTGGCGGCAGAGTGTGCGGCGCGGGCGGCTGAATGCGACGCTTGAGCTGCGGGAGGGCAGGGAGCCGGGGCCGGGTGACGGGCAGTTGTCGGCAGGTCTGGACTTCGGAGCTGAGTTCGAGCACGCAGTAGGCGGTGCGGGTGGTTGGGTGGTGGAGGAAATGGCGGGGGCCTTTGCCGGGGCCGCAGTGGTGGTCGAGCGCGGGGTCGCGGGTGAGGGTGCCGGTTCGGTGGTCGAAGCGGTGGCCGGTGATGAGGTCGGTGCCGAGGTCGATGATGTGGACGAAGCGGTTGTCCGGGGTGGGGACGATGGCGTGCGGGTGGGGGGATTGCTGGCGGGACGGGTCGGGGCCGCCGCCGGTGAACGGGATGGTTTGGGTCGGTTGGGCGAGGGTGCCGTTGTCGCGGACGGGGAAGATGGCGGCGTTGCCCTCGAGGTAGTTCGCGCAGAGCAGCCAGCGGCCGGAGTGGTCGAGGCGGATGTAGGCGGGGCCCCTGCCGCGGGAGCTGGATTGTGAGAGTTTGCGGAGCGAGTTTCCGGCGATGGCGAAGGTGGTGATGCAGCCGTCCGGGGTGCCGTGCCAGCCGGTGATTTCGCTGATGGCGTGGAGCCGGTCGCCGGTGGAATCACTACAGAGGTAGGAGGTGTTGTCGACGGGTTCGGAGACGGTGAGTCCGGTGAGGGCGCCGGTTTCCAGGCAGAGCCGGACGGAGTGGATGCCGGTTGCCCGGCCGTGGACGTGGTTGAGCGGCCGGGTGTAGGTGCCGATGAAACAGAGGCAGTGGTTCACGGGATCAGGGAACCACCGATGGCGCGGATTTCACAGTGGGATTTTGCGGTCCGGCGGCGGTCTGTGAGTGTGCCGGGGGCGGGGATGCGGGCAATAATGGGATTTGCGAAATCATCCGGAGGATCCCACAATCGGGGCAAGTGGAGCGGCCCCGGTGCCCGTCCGGAGGGCCGGGCGTTCCGCATGACGCATTGAAAACATGAGTATTCCGATCATCGACACCCACCAGCATTTGATTCTCGCGGACCGTTGGCCGTATTCGTGGACGAAGGACGCGCCGGCACTGGCGGGGAAGGTGTTCGACTACGCGGCCTATCAGAAGGCGATCGAGGGGACCGGGATCGAGGCGACGGTTTTCATGGAGACCACACCGGACGACCCGCACTGGCATGAGGAGTCGGTTCTGGTGGACGGGATGAGTCGCGAGCCGGGCTCGTTGATCCGGGGGATGATCCTGAACTGCCGGCCGGAGCACGACGGGTTTGCGGATTATCTCGACGGGATTGCGGATCTGCGGGTGAGCGGGTTGCGGCGGTTTCTGCATGCCGCACCTGAGGGGACGGTGGAGTCGCCGTATTTTCTGCCGAGTTTGAAGGAGTTGGGGAGGCGGGGTCTGCCGTTTGACCTGTGTGTGTTTGAGAGCCAGCTCGCGCTTGCGGAGAAGATCGCGCGGGCGTGCCCGGACACGCGCTTCGTGCTGGACCACTGCGGTGTGCCGAAGATCGACGGCGGCCGGTTCAAGGACTGGGCGAGGGGGATTTCCGCTCTGGCAAAGGTGGACAATGTGGTGTGCAAGATTTCCGGTGTGTTCGCCTATTGCCCGGAGGGTGAGGCGACGACCGCGCGGGTGAGGCCGTATGTGGAGCACTGCATCGAGGCCTTCGAGTGGGACCGCGTGGTGTGGGGCAGTGACTGGCCGGTGGTGACGGTGACGTCGTCGTTGCGGGCGTGGGTGGAGAGCACGCGGGAGATTCTGGCTAGCGAGGACGCGGACCATCAGGCGAAGCTGCTGCATCGGAATGCCGGGGAGGTGTATTCGGTGGCGGTCTGAGGGCGCGGGCGTGCGGGGGGGGCTGGTTGGCGCGGGGGTTTTTGGATTGTTCGGAGCGCCCCGGTGGCGCAGAACGTTCTGCGAAGCATGATGAAACGAAGCATAGGTATTTTCGTGGCGGCGCTTGGGTTTGCGGTCGGAACCGTGGCGGCCGAGGAGGCGAAGGCGCCGGCCGGCAGTCCCAACGTGTTGTTCATTTCGGTGGACGATCTGAATGACTGGATTGGCGTGTTGGGCGGGCATCCGCAGGCGCGGACGCCGAATCTCGACCGTTTGGCGGCGAAGAGCGTGTTGTTTTCCAACGCGCATTGCGTGGCGCCGGCGTGCAACCCGTCGCGCACGGCGATCATGACCGGGTTGTCGCCGCACAAGTCCGGCTTGTATGCGAACGGCCAGCAGATGCGGGAGGTGCTGCCGGATGCGGAGTTGCTGCCGAAGTATTTGATGCGGCACGGGTATTGGGCGGCCGGCTCGGGCAAGTTGCTGCATTACTTCATCGATGCGGCGTCGTGGGACGAGTATTTCCCGGCGAAGGAGGGCGAGGATCCGTTTCCGCGCACGCTCTATCCGGAGAAGCGGCCGGTGAGTCTGCCGGTCGGCGGGCCATGGCAGTATGTCGAGACCGACTGGGGTCCGCTGGATGCCAGCGACGAGGAATATGGCGGCGATTGGCTGGTGACGAAATACATCGGCGAGCAGCTCGGCAAGAAACATGAACAGCCGTTTTTCCTCGCCTGCGGGATCTATCGGCCGCACGAACCGTGGTTTGTTCCGCAGAAGTATTTTGATTTGTTTCCGCTGGAGGACATCCAGTTGCCGCCGGGCTACAAGGAGGATGATCTCGACGACCTGCCGCCCGCGGGCAAGAAGCGCGGGCCGAACCGTTATTTCGCGCACATCCTCAAGCAGGGCCAGTGGAAGCAGGGGGTGCAGGGGTATTTGGCATCGATCGCCTTTGCGGATGCGATGTTGGGGCGCACGCTGGATGCGCTGGAAAACGGGCCGAACAAGGACAACACGGTCGTGATCCTCTGGAGCGACCACGGCTGGCATCTGGGGGAGAAACAACACTGGCAGAAATACACCGCGTGGCGTGCCTGCACGCGCGTGCCGCTGATGGTCAAGGTGCCGGAAAAAACCCCCGGGATGCCGGAGGGCACCAAGCCGGGCGTGTGCGCCAAGCCGGTGAGTCTGCTGAGTTTGTTTCCGACCATCACCGACCTCTGCGGGCTGCCGCGCAAGGCGGACAACCACGGGGTGAGCCTGCTGCCGCTGCTGCGCGATCCGGCGGCCGACTGGGACCATGTGGCGGTCACGTTTCTCGATGAAGTCGGGAGTTACGGGCTGAGTGGCGAGCGGTGGCGCCTGGCGCACTACGCCAATGGCGACGAGGAGCTCTACGACATCGAGAGCGACCCGTATGAGTGGACGAATCTCGCCGACGACCCGAAGTATTCCGGCAAGTTGGCCGAAATGCGCGCGCTGGCACCGAAGGATTTCGTGCCGAAAAAGGCTCCGAGCGTGGGTTCGCTGCTGGCGCTCGACTGGCATCCGGCGGCGGCTGCCGAGGTGCCCGCATCGAAACCGGATGGCAATCCGTTCAAGGTCTATTTCATCAACGAGCGGGAGGATCCGGTGAAGCTTTTCCTGATGGACGGGGACGGCAACCCGGAGCCGCGCGGCGGTGTGAAAGCCGGCGGCCAAGAGAGCCAGATGGCGCGCCCGGGCGAGGTCTGGATGGTGGCTGACGAGGCGGGCCGTGCGCTGGGGTATTTTACCGTCGGTGACCGGACGTCGCGGGCGGTGGTGCCGGAGTGACGCCGGCCGCCCGGTCTGGCAGCGGAATCACAGCGGAATCACAGCGGTGATTCCGGCGTGCATTTTCCATCCCTCCGTCGCGGTTTGGTGACGGGGGGGATGTGTCATTTTCGGTGGGTTTGTGGCGGGTTTGGCGGGCCCGGTGTGGGGGGGTGGGGCGACGAGCGGGGTGAAACAGAGAGCGACAGAGGGCGACGCGGAAGAATTTCACAAAATGCTGCTTGAGACTGCGAATCAATCTCAATAGGACTCCTGCGCGCCTCGGTGTTTGGGGTAAATCCGTTTCGGTTGCTTCGGTGATTTGAGGGGGGATTTGCCGCTGGTTACCGGGTGCGTTCCGGCGATTTGCCGGAGCCAGATCAATTGGCCGGGATCGGCCGCAAACCAGATGTTGGCGGGTCGGACGACGTGCGACTGCGCCAGCAAGCTTCATCGATATGACACCACATCACCACCCACTTCACCCATCCACGCAACGCATTGGCAGTGCAGCAGTCACGGCGTTGATCATGACATTTCCGGCCCACGGTCAGGACGAACCCGCGGTCGCGGTCGACGAGTATGCGACCCTGCCGGCGCTGGTCGTTGAGGCGAACTCCGAAACCGCGGTGATCACCGAGACGGTGACGTCCGAGGAGATTACGATGACCCAGGCGACCGATCTCACCGGGATGTTTGCGAACACTCCGGAGGTTCGCGTTGGCGGCGGCGGACCGGCGGCGCAGAAGCTGTATGTCCGCGGATTCGAGGACAAGCAGCTCAACATTTCCATCGATGGGGCGGTGCAATCCGGCTACCTGAGCCATCACCAGAGCCAGCTGATGATCCAGCCGGAGTTTCTGAAAAGCGCGGAACTGAGTGCCGGTGCCGGTGCTGCCACCAATGGTGCTGGCGGGCTGGGTGGCACGATCCGCTTCACCCACAAGGGGGCGGCCGACTTTCTCAATCCCGGGCAGGACTTCGGGGTGTGGCTGAAGAGCGGGTATCTGAGCCAGGGCAACGGCGTGCAGGAGTCGATCGCGATCTATGGCAATCTATCGGAAAACTGGAGCCTGCTCGGCGGCTTTGATTTCCTGGATGTCGGCGACTACGAGGACGGCCACGGAGATACCGTGGAGCTGACCAGTCACCAGCAGAGCGGCGGCTACCTGAAGCTGGATGGCGAGCTTGCCAACGACCAGAAGGTCTCGTTCACCTACGAGAAGATGCACGACGAGGGCACGTTCTATCACCGGCCGAACTTCGCCGGTTACTTCGCGCACCCGCTGGCGCCCAACGTCCCGGTGTTCAACGAAACCGACCGCGACACGTTCACCGCCAAATATTCCTACAATCCGGACAGCAACTGGCTGAACATCGAGTCCACCGGATTCTACAACAACTACCGCATCGACCGGGAGGACCAGTATGAAATGGGTCTGGAGAGTTACGGTTTCGACATCCGCAACACATCCACCGTCGGCGACCACTCGATCACCTACGGGTCCGACTACCGGCACGACGTGACCTCGTTCACCGGCAATGGATCGGTGAGCGGATTCGCCGGCTCGCTGACCTATGTCACCACGCCGGACGAGCCGCTCGACGTGTTCGGCCTCTTCGCCCAGGACGACTGGCAGGTGACCGACAAACTACTGCTCTCGTATGGCCTGCGTTTCGACTCGTATGACTTCGAGGACTACACCGGCCAGAAGTTCGACGACATGCACGTGAGTCCGAACGCGATGGTGTCCTATCAGCTGACGGATTCGTTCAATGCCTACGTGCGCTATGCGCAGGCGTTCCAGGGCGTGACCGCGCTGGATTCCATCACCCGCAGCGAGGGTGGCACGCTCAACGACCCGGATGCCGACGGCCAGACCGCGGAGAACATCGATCTGGGATTCCGCTACGACCAGGGCAACTGGTTTGCCAACGGCTCGATCTTCCGGCAGACCATCGATGACGTGCTCGCCACGCCCGACAGCCTGCGCACCAATGCCGGCGAGCTGGAATCCTGGGGATACACGCTGGAAGGCGGCTATCACGACGGCCCGTTCGCCGTGTCGCTTTCGGTGGTCGAGTCGTTCCCGGAACTCAACGGCGAGGAACTCAACGACAACGACCTCGGGCTGGGCACCGCGACCGGTCGGGCGTGGAATGCGACGATCGACTACACCTTCGAGGAGGCGCGCGTGCGGCTCGGTTGGTCCGCCCAGTTTGTGGAATCCTACGATGACACGCCGGAGGGGATTCCCGGCAAGGATTCGTATTTCGTGAACAACCTCTACGCCCAGTGGCAGCCGCTTGAAAGCCATGATCTGTTCCTGAATCTGGCGGTGACCAACATCTTCGACGAATACTACGTCGACCAGGCCACTTCCGGTTACAACGCCGCGCTCGACCGGGTTGCCGGTCTGCCCGCAGCGGGTCGCGGCATCACCGTTTCCGCAAACTACAAGTTCTGATTGTTATGTTGGCTCCGGCCTCACGTTGCGGTTGCGGATGCGACGGCAGCGTGAGGCCTTTTTGACGTAGGGATTGCCCGTCCGGGGGTGTCCGAATATGTCGGGGGCCGACTTCACGAGTTCACCCGACGAGTTCACCCTGAATGCCAACCGATCCATCCGTGCCAATGACGACCGCCGACACCACGAAGCCGCAGGGCCGCCGCGCTCCCCAGTCCGCCGGGGGGAACCCCAGGCGCTTGCGCAAACTCATTTTCTGGCTGCATTTGATCTCCGGGCTGATCGCCGGGGTGGTGATCGCGATCATGTCGGTGACGGGGATTGCGATCGCCTTTGAGGAGGAAATCCTCGGTTGGTATGACCGGGACGTCAGCCGGATCGAGTCGGCGCCCGCTGCGGGTGCGGAGCCGCTGGCGGTAGAAGTGCTCCGCCAGCGGGTGGAGTCCGAGTTTCCCGATTTTCAGGTGACTGCCGTGTCGGTGCCGCGGGATTCCGGGCTGGCGTGGGAGTTCCGCGCGGGCCGCAAGGGCATGATGTATGTGGATCCCTACACCGGTGAGGCGCGTGCCTCGCGCGCCGGTGAGGCGCACCGGGTGCTGCACGGCATCGAAGACTGGCACCGCTGGCTCGGGGCGAAGGATGGCGCGACGTCCACCGCGCGGCTGGTCACCGGCATTGCGAACCTGATGTTCGTGGTGCTCTGCGTTTCCGGGTTGTATTTGTGGTTTCCGCGCCGCTGGAGCCGCCGCGCGCTGCGCCCGATCCTGGGGCTGGTGTTGCGCTACAAGGGCAAGGCGCGGGATTTCAACTGGCACAACGTGTTCGGCTTTTGGTCGCTGCCGGTGTTGCTGGTGCTGACGGTGACGGCGGTGGTGATTTCCTTCGACTGGGCGCATCGTGCGGTGTTCGTGCTGGCTGGTGAAGAGCCGCCGAAGTCCCGCAACTACGGGATGATGGCCGTGGCGCCGCCGGTGGTCGCCGCGCCGCCCGAGGGCACGCCCCGGCTGCCGCTGGACGAGGTGTTCGAGCGGGTGGCGGATGCCCTGCCGGAGTGGGAATCCATCGCCCTGCAGTTTCCCGCCGCGGCCGGTCCGGACGGCGGACCGGTGGAAGCGCTAGACCTGGGAGTCACCGTGCCGGACTCCATGCCATCGCGCGGGTTCATTCCGGTGCGGGCGGATCCATTCACCGGCGAGGTGCTCCAGGTGGTGCGTTTTGATGACCGCAGCCCCGGTCTGCGGGCGCGGGTCTGGGTGCGTTTCCTGCACACCGGCGCGGCCTTCGGCTTGCCCGGAAAGATCGTGGCGACGCTTGCCACCGCGGCATCGCTGGTGCTGGTGTGGACCGGGTTTGCACTGAGCTGGCGGCGATTTTTCGGCAAGCGCAAGTGAGGGCAAGTGACCCGCGGCGGGCGCGACATGCGTCCGGTGTCGCGGCCGGCTGCTTGAGCGGCGTGGCGTGGGTTGGTGAGTCGCGGATTTTTTGCCGGCCGGGTTGTGGTTGCTACCTGTTAGGCGGGCTACTCCTTGTTAGGCGGGGCTGCTAGCGGGAAACGATCAGGAGAAATTCCCCCTCGTGGGGGAGCTATCTTGCGCCGGCTTCCTTGAGTTTGGTGATCGCCTCGTCGAGGCGGGCGCGGGTGGCGACGAGTGCGGCGTCGAGTTCCTTGATTCTGGCGTCGCGGGCGTCGATGGCGGCTTGCCAGGCGGTCACTTGTTCGTTGGCGGCGGTGGCGAGTTCGTTGAGTTTTTCGCGGTGTTCGGCTTCGATGCGGGCGTTTTCTTCTTCGAGCAGTTGGCGGGATGCGGCGGTCGCCTCGATTGATTCCTTGAGCTGGGCGACATCGTTTTCGAGCTGGCTGGCGCGTTGTTCGGCGTCGGCCGTTTCGCTGCGTGAGGTGGCGAGTTCCCGGCTGATGGTTTTGATCCGGTTGCCGAGGTCTTGTTCCTTGTGCCACTGGGCGAGGATGACGCCGGTGATGAGGATGCATCCGGCGAGGTTGAGGACGGTGAGGAAACGGGAGGTCATCATCACGACTGCGGGGCTTTGGATTCGAAGCTGACTTGCTCGATGCCGGCGGCGCGCACGGCATTGAGCACTCCGAGCACGTTCTTGTGGCGCGCCTCGGCATCGGCGGAAATCAGCACGCGCGTTTCACCGGGGGCGGCCTGTTTCATCAGGCGGTCGGTGATTTCCGACAGGGTGATGACCTTGGAATCCCAGGTGATGACGCCGTTGGGGTCGATGGCGATCTGGAATGGCGGGGCCTTGGAGTCGGCGATGCCGGTGGAGGCTTCCGGCAGGTCCACCGGCACCCGGTTGAGCTGGGTCATGCTCAGGCTGACCATCATGAAGCTTGCGAGGAGGAAGAACATGATGTCGATGAGCGGGATGATCTCGATGCGTGCCTCGTCGTTGTGATCGTCACCGGATGAGCTGTTCGAGAGTTGGACGGGCATGGCGGATGGCGGGGAAATGGGGTGGCCGGTGCGGGGTGGTGGCGCTGGGGCTCAGTCTTGCGGGGCCTCGGCGGAGGCGGCGGCCTGCTGGATCTGGAGGGCGAAGGTTTCCAGGTTGTGGCCGTGTTCGCGTGCGGATTTGACCAGCAGTTCCGAGTGGTTGATCCAGCGTTCGAGGGCGGACCGGAGCAGCGCCACGCGCTTGCGGAAGAAGTTGTATGGCAGCAGGCAGATCACGGCGATGGCGATGCCGCTGGCGGTGGCGATGAGTGCCTCGCCGATGCCGCCGGTGACCTTGGTGACGGCGAGTTGGTCGGTGCCGATGGCGGCGAACGAGCCCATCAGGCCGGCGACGGTGCCGAACAATCCGAGCAGCGGGGCGAGGGTGATCATGGTCGAGAGGATCCACATGCGGGCCTCGGATTTCTCGATGAGCTGGGTGGCGTGGAGCTGCATCGCGGCGAGCATGGAGGTATTGGCGTGGCTCATGCCTTCGCGCATGTTTTCGAGGAAGGGTTCCGGGGTGTTGGCGCCGAGGTTCCAGGCGGTGGTGAAGTCGCCGGTGCCGAGTGCCTCGCGGGCGTTGTTCTGCAGGTTCGGGCGGATTTTCGTGCGCAGCACGGACCACCAGACGGCGCGGTCGAGGATGACGCAGAGGGCGAGCATGAAGGCGG
The DNA here is from genome assembly GCA_030673875.1 of Verrucomicrobiota bacterium JB025. Lineage (GTDB taxonomy): Bacteria > Verrucomicrobiota > Verrucomicrobiia > Verrucomicrobiales > Akkermansiaceae > Luteolibacter. The sequence continues at coordinate 9,287 of JAUTCT010000031.1, forward strand.
CGAGGATGGGCCACATGACCCAGCCCCCTTCGGTGAATTTCTCGAGGACGATGTTGGCGAGCACGATGATGTCAGTTCAGTTTGAAAACGATGGGGCGGACGTATTTGGTGACTTTTCCCGACGCGAAGCGCCATTTGCGCACGCAGCGCACGGCGGCGTCATTGAGCAGCGGCCACGGTGAGGGGGATTTGGCGTAGGCGGAGACGACGCGGCCGTTTTCCCCGACGACGAACTCGACGACCACGGTGCCCTGCTGGCCGCGGCGGCGCGCGGACGACGGGTAGGATGGCGGCGGCATGCGGCCGCCGGAGAGGCGTTTGGCATCCGACATGCCGCTGCCGCCACGCGAGCCACCGTTGCCGGAGGTGCCTCTGGCGGTGGAGCTTCCCGTGGTCGAGCCGCCGGTCTTGCGGGTGGGCGTGGATGACCGGGTTTGGCGCCGGCTGTTGCTGGTGGTGGATTGGCGGGGTTTCGACGGTGCGGGGGCGGCGCGGGCGGTTTTGGCTGGCGGGGGCGGGAGGTCCGGCACCTCGGGCAAGGGGGTGATGTTCGCGAGCTCCGGCATTTCCGGTGGCTCCGGCAGCGTGTCCTGCTCGGTGAAGGGCACGGATTCCTCGTCGGCATCGCCGGTGGTGCCGGTGTCGGTTTGCTGCGAGGGCGCGGGGTCGCCGAGGGTGAAGTCTTCCGTCAGGACGGTGGACTCGAGTGCCGGGAATGGCTCGTCGGAGACCTGCTCTGGCGGCTGGAATTCCAGGGGCTCGTGCACGACGATGGCCACGGTCCCCAAGGTGCCTACGCTCAGCCAGGTGGCGAGTGTCGCAATGTTGATGGAGTAGAGGAACGGGGTCATGGCGGCGGTGCTGCGGGCCGGTCGGGCGGGGCTCTGGGCGGAACTTGGGATGGCTCTGGAGAAATACCAGTCAGTTCATCAGCCGAGTCCGGGGCTGCCGGTGGCGCAGCGGTCGTGCAGTAGCGAGTTGTTAATGCGAATGGTTCTCAATAATACCCGCGAGTCCAGCATGTTTTTTTGGAAAATGGCGTGTGGCGGGCGTTGTCGGGTGGGGGTTTGAGCGGGTTTTGGTGGCGGGTGTGGTGGAGCGGCCGGCTGGTGCGAGGTGGCAGTCGCTGGCGAGGAATGCGAGAAAGTTGGGGACTTGGGGGTTTTTATCTTGTTCGTGCATCGCGGATGCCGTTCATAACCGCGGCCGTCTGGAGGGACGGAAAGGTCTGATTCCCTCTGGTTTTCCAAATTTTTCGGGTGGTTGAGAAGCCCGCATTGTTTGAACCGGCGGTCTTCACTCTGGAGACGGGGCCGGCCTCCAGTAGACATGACACGCAGCAGCTATTTCCAAGAGTGGTTTTCCAACCCCCGCAAGGACGTCATCGCCGGGACTGTGGTGGCCCTGGCCCTGATCCCGGAAGCGATCGCATTTTCCATCATCGCCGGAGTGGACCCGAAGGTCGGGCTTTACGCCTCGTTCTGTATTGCGGTGGTGATCTCGTTTCTCGGCGGCCGGCCGGGCATGATCTCGGCGGCGACGGGTGCGATGGCGGTGCTGCTGGTCGGCCTGGTGAAGACCCACGGGCTGGAGTATTTGCTGCCGGCGACGATTTTGACCGGTCTGCTGCAGATCCTGGCCGGGGTGTTCAAGCTCGGCGGGCTGATGCGGTTTGTTTCCCGTTCGGTGGTGACGGGGTTTGTGAACGCGCTGGCGATCATCATTTTCATGGCGCAGTTGCCGGAGTTTCACGGCCAGGGCTGGATGATGTATGGCATGGTGGCGGCCGGGCTCGGGATCATTTACGGCCTGCCGCGGTTGACCACGGCGGTGCCGTCGCCGCTGGTCTGCATCGTCGCCTGCACCGCGGCCTCGATGGTTTTCGGCTGGGATGAAACGCTGCGCACCGTGGGCGACATGGGCGAGCTGCCGGCCAGCCTGCCGATGTTCCTGCTGCCCGAGGTGCCGCTCAATCTGGAGACCCTGCAGATCATCCTGCCGGTTTCCATCTCGCTGGCGATCGTCGGCCTGCTGGAGTCGCTGATGACGGCGACCATCGTCGATGACTTCACCGATACCGGCAGCGACAAGAACCGCGAGTGCACCGGCCAGGGGATCTCGAACATCGTCGCCGGATTCTTCGGCGGCATGGCGGGCTGCGCGATGATCGGCCAGTCGGTGATCAACGTGAAATCCGGCGGTCGCGGCCGGCTCTCGACCTTTGCCGCGGGCATGATCCTGCTGGTGCTGATCCTGGTGCTGGACGATCTGGTGAAACAAATCCCGATGGCGGCGCTGGTGGCGGTGATGATCATGGTGTCGATCGGCACCTTCAGCTGGGAGTCGCTGGCGAACCTGAGGATCCACCACAAGGCGTCGAGCATCGTGATGATCGCGACGGTGTTGATCACGGTGTTTTCCCACAACCTGGCGCTTGGCGTGGGTGCGGGCGTGCTGCTGAGCGCGTTGTTTTTCGCCTTCAAGGTGTCCCGCCTGCTCACCATCGACAGCGAGCTTGCGGTGTCCAAGACCGCGCGGACCTACACCGTGCACGGCCAGTTGTTTTTCGTTTCCGCCAGCACCTTTGCCGAGGCCTTTGACTTCCGCGAGGTTCTGGAAAAGGTCACCATCGATGTCTCCCACGCGCATTTCTGGGACCTCTCCGCGGTGAACGCGCTCGACCGAGTTGTCTTGAAATTCCGCCGCGAAGGCACTGAAGTCGAGATCGTCGGCATGAACGAGGCCAGCCAGACGCTGGTGCTGCAGGTCGGCAAACACGACAAACCCGGCGCCGATCCCGGCGGCCACTGAGCAAACCCCGCATCCAGTTGCAAAACCCCCACACGACCATGGCTAACATCCTCGCCTGCACCGACGGTTCCCAATACGCGCCCAGTGTCTACGGCCACGCCGCCTGGGCGTCCGGGCAAATGGACGGCGCGTCCATCCACGTCCTGCACATGCTCAACCCGCACCACGAAGTGCCGGTGAAGACCGACTACAGCGGAAGCATCGGAGTCGACGCCCGCTCGCACCTGCTTGAGGAAATCGTCGAGCTGGAGGCCGCCAACGCGAAGATCGCCGCCAAGCGCGGCCAGTTGATCCTCGACGACGCCGAGAAGGTCCTGCGCGATGCCGGAGTGGTCCATATTTTCGCCGACCAGAAACACGGCAAGCTGAGCGATGAAATCCAGCACTACGAGCGCGACGCCGATCTGGTGGTCATCGGCAAGCGCGGCAGCCACGCGGATTTTGAAAAAGGCCACCTCGGGACCAATCTCGAACGGGTGATCCGCAGCTGCGAGCATCCGGTGCTGGTGGCGTCCCGCGCGTTCACCGGGATCAAGAACTTCGTGCTCGCCTTCGACGGCGGGGAAAGCGCGAAAAAAGCCGTCGATTACGCCGCCAGCGAACCCCTGCTCAAGGGGCTGGACTGCTATCTTCTCCACGTCGGGTCCGGCAATGCCAAAATCGAAGCCGCGCTCGCCGAGGCCGAGGCCAAGCTCAGCAAGGCCGGCTACCAGGTGACCATCGAACAACGCGACGGCGAACCGGAAAAGGTGATCGGCGACGTCGTCGCCCAGGACCACATCGACCTGCTGGTGATGGGTGCCTACGGCCACTCGAAGATCCGCCACCTGATCGTCGGCAGCACCACCACCGCGATGGTGCGCACCGTGAAGATCCCGGTGCTGTTGTTCCGCTGAGGCCGCTGCGGGCCGCTGCGCGGGGATGGTGGATGGTGGATGGTGGATGGTGGATGGTGGATGGGATTGAAGATGTGTCTCACACGAAGGCACGAAGGATGATTGAGGCAAGGGGCTTCGCGCGGATCTCAAGCGAGGTCATGGGCAGGAAGAGTGATGGGAAGAGTGATGGGAAGGAGCGGCGAAACGTGTTCGCCGATGCGGATGAGGAGGCTGCTGCGCGGCTGGAGAAGATGGTGGATTTGAGATTGGAGATTTGAGATTGGAGATTGTGGATTGTGGATTGTGGATTGTGGATGAGCTGGCGCGCGGGGCATTGGCGGGGCGATGGCTGGCCATGGGCGGGAAGACGGACGCCCCGGCGGTGCATCCCTACCGGCGGATGGCGGCGGGAAGGAGCGGCGAAACGTGTTCGCCGATGCAGCTGGGATGCGGGTGATGCTGCGGCTGGTGAAGATGGTTCTCACACGAAGGCGGAAATGGTA
>JAUTCT010000032.1 GCA_030673875.1 Verrucomicrobiota bacterium JB025
CCGCGGAGCCGGGTTTATTTCCTGCTCGCGCGGGCCTTGGCGGGCAGGTGAGCGGGGGGAGTTAGCGCACCGAACCGGAAGTCCGTATGCAATTGGATGATGGATTGATCAGGTTTCAGGATGCGTTCTGCGAACGATTTGGAGGAAGAACGCGGCGCTTTTTGCTGATTCCTTCGTTATTCCTCGGTCGTTGAGCCTGCTCAGCTCCCCTCGTCACGCCTTGGACTCAGGAAAAATCACTCGCGCCATTTGCCCACCGACTTCCGGTTCGATGCCCTAGTTTTGCGGCGGCAGCGTCGGGGTGAGCGAGGCTTCCATGGGTTCCACTCCGCGGAGGAAGGCGATTTTCACGGGCTGGCCGGGTGCCAGGTAGAAGAATGCGTTGGCGGCGTCGGCGTAGTCGTTGATCGGGCGGGATCCGACGCGCTGGAGCACGTCGGACGGTCGCAGGCCGGCATTGGATGCGGGTGAGTTGGCGAAGACCCGGACGATTTGGGGGGATGGATTTTCGGCGCGCAGCGTGAGTCCGAGCCATCCGCGGGTGAGTTTCCCCTTGCTGGAGATGTCGGAGAAGACGCGGTGGACGGCTTCGGCGGGGATGGCGTATGCGGTGAGTTTTTGCTGGGATGGCTGGAGGACGATGGCGACGACATGGCCGGAGGCGTCGAGCAGCGGGGTGCCTGAGACCGGGACTCCGCGGTCGAAGGTGACGCGGAGCAATGCGAGCGGGAGGATTTTGCCGCCGACTTGTTTGGCCCAGCCGGTTGCGCGGCATTTGATGGCTGCCGAGGAGGTGGCTGCGGTGAGTGGAGCGCCGATGCTGGGGCCCGCCTCAGGCAGCCAGGTGGCTGGAGTTTCGGGGGCCGGTCCCTTCACCCGGAGAAACGAGAGCCGGCTCACCGGGTCGTGGCCGACGAGGTCGGCGGGGACGATCGAGTTTCCGTAGCGCAGGGTGGGTTTGCCGGCGTCTGCGCCGGGCAGGGTGACGGATACGAGGAGCGAGTCGTCAGCCAGGGCGACTGCCGCCGCGCGGGTGGGGCGGCCGTGATTGGCTGCCGGATAGGTGACGCTCCAGCCGGATCCGGGCGACACGACGCGGGGTCGTGGCGGATTGGCAAAGCAGGTGGCGATGGATGCGAGGAGCAACCATGCGGTGAAACGGATCGGCGGACGCCGACGCAGGCATCCCGGAATTGTCATGTGGGGGGGACTTTCCGGAATCAGAATACTTGCTCGCCCGCGCTGCCTTGAGTCGAGGGACTCAGGTCGAGCTCTTCGAGCTGCTCAACCGTCGGCGCGGGAGCCGGGACCACCTGGTAGTTGACCGGGGTGGTCGGGCCGTTGTGGATTTCCGCACCGCGGGGGGTGAGGAAGAAGGCGACGGTGACCGTTGCGTAAGCGAGGCCCGCGCCGTAGGCCCATTTGGAGGGGCCGAGATCTGACAACCATGTGGAAATGCGGTCGGTGAGATTTGCCAGACCGGATTTAGCCGTCGCTTCTTCGCGCTGGCGGTGGTGGAATTCACAAAGGAAATCCTGCCAGTAACCCTCCTCGGGGCGCTCGTCGCGCTTGAGGGCAAGCAGGTTTTCAATTTGTTCGACCGATGGTTTCACTGCGATTGATAATTAGGATTTACAAAACATTTGGTCCGCACGCAAGTGAAAAATTTTAAAAAACCTCAAAATCTTTCATTCCAGCTTTCCTGTAGAGCGGATTGGAGCTGGAGGTGAGCGTAATGGAGCCTCGAACGAACCGTGCCTTCCGATACTTTGAGCACCTTGGCAATTTCCGCATGTGGAATGCCTTGGATATCAAACATCGTCACCACCATTCTATGGGGGTCAGACAGTTTTTTGAGCGCTTCGTTCAATTTAATTTGAAGCTCATTGATGGACGACTGTTGTTCGGGGTTGGCCTCGTGGGTGGTATCGACCATGGAGGGGTCCTGTTGGACGTTGGTATCCGGGTCGCTGAGGCTGATGCCGGTGCGGCGCTTGCGCTTCTTGAGGAAGTTGAGCGTCATGTTGATGGCGATTTGGTAGATCCAGGTGTAGAACGTGGATTTGCCCTTGAATTTGCCGAGTGACTGGTAGGCGCGGGCGAAGATGTCCTGGAGCAGGTCGTGGGTGTCCTCTTTGTGGGAGGTCATGTTGTAGACGAGTCCGTAGAGTTTGTCGCCATACTTGAGGATCAGGGCATCGAACGCGCGGGTGTCGCCCTGCTGGGCACGCGTGACGAGGTCCTGATCCGGATCGGGGGGCCGTGACTGGCGGAACATTCGAGGTGTTGAACTGGGGGTGAACAGCACATCGAGATTACACGGGCGGGTAGGGGTGTTAAGGGCACATCCGGCAACCCAATACCCGCCGCGGCAGATATTGGTGCTGTTGATTGGAGCGGCTTCGCCGAGGAGAGGTAAGTGCCGCCGTTGCGGGCGCAGCGCCTTCAAAGCCAATGCTTCGTTGCTCCTCGGTCGTGAATGGCTATTCACTTCCTCGTCGTGCCTTGCCTTGAATTTGAATGCTTGCGTCGCCGGACGCCGGACGTCGGGTTGCCGGATGTGCCCTAAAGTCCGGACGGGTAAGGGAAGTTGATGTTTGGCGGGTGGAAAATGGGAATTTCGAGGTCGCGTTTTGCGGTTGCCGGGTTTAGGGTGTGTTTTCCAACTTATGGCGATTTTCAGGGCGAACTCCGACTACGAGGAAAGCGACAGCGATTTGATCCGTTTGCGTGCTGGTGACGAGGTGACGGTGGGTCATGAGGATCAGGCTTGGCCGGGTTGGGTGTGGGCGACCGATGAGCACGGCAACGACGGTTACGTGCCTGAGGAGATACTGACCTTGGTGGGGTTTGGGAGTTATGAGGCCGGGGAGGATTTCAATCCCGAGGTGTTGAGGATTCGGCGGGGCGACCGGTTGGTTTCGCTGCGCCACATTCACGGGTGGCACTGGTGCCGGAACGAGGCGGGGGTCGAGGGTTGGGTGGCTGGATACCTGATGAAACCCGAGTCGCCGGGTGGGCTTGAGGAATGACGGTGGGTGGGTTTGAGGATTGACGGTGGGTTTGAGGATTGGCGGTGGGCTTGAGGATTGGCGGTGGGTTTGAGGATTTGCGGTTGGGGGTGGGCCGGGGATTGATCCGGTCTGGCGTTTGTTGGCTGTTGGGGTTGGTATTCCGTGTGGGCTTGAGGGCCTTTGGTTGGCGGGCTGTTGAGTCGATGGTGTTGCTGGAGCTTTGCACGGGGGAGTGGCCGTGCTATTGAAGCCGCCATGGCCGATGAATCGAAACCCAAATCCGGTGGCGGATGCCTCACGAAGCTGGTGACCACGATCGTTTTTGCAGCAGCCCTTGGGCTTGGGGTTGCCTTGGTGTTTGCGGTTTTGCCGCAGGAGTATCCGGATGCGGGTGGCGGTGAGGTTTCCAAGCGGGATTTGAAACTGGTGCTGAAGAACTCGGTCGAGCGCGGTTATGCGGTGACCATCGAAGAGCAGGAGGTGAACCAGTGGCTGGCGCGTGTTCTGGAGGCGAAACAGGGTGGGGTGCTCGGCGGTCAGGTCGAGTTGAAGCGGGTCTGGGTGAGGCTTGGCGACGGGGTGGGTGAGGTTGTGATGGAGCGCGAGGCGTTCGGGCGCCGGTTTACGGTTTCGATGTTCCTAGCGGTCGAGCAAACGGAGGAGGACGGGAAGGTGCGGACGCAGGTTCATCTTCACGGTGGGCAGTTCACGGATGCCGTGCAACGGCCGATGCGCGGGGGGCGGTTCGGCCGATTGGTGGTGCCGCAGGGGTTCCTGATTCTGGTGTTGCCGGCGTTTCAGGAGTTGGCGGACCAGTTTGACGAGGAGATCCGGTATGGGTTTGAGGAGATGTCGCGAATCAGCATCGAGGAAGGCAAGCTGGTGCTTGATCCGCGGAATCCAGCGATGGAAATGAAGGGCTTGCTGCCGGGAACCACGTATTGAGTGAGCCATGAGTTTCCGCGTTGTTTGGCTGTTGATTTGGTGTCCCGCGCTGGTGGCTGCGCAGGATGAGGCGCCGCGTGCGATCCAGGTGGCGGAACCTCCGGTGGCGCTGGATCTGGCGGTGAGCCCGGATCAGGTGCTGAGCAAGAGCGGGCAGTTCCGGGTGTCCGGCGGTGACAAGTTGTTTCGCGGCACGGTGACGATGCTCGCGGAAAAGACCAAAGACGAGCTCTACCACCTCACCGGCGAGCAACCGGAGTGGAAGGTTCCGGTGACGATCCGCCTTCACGGTCGGCCGGGTGACCCGCTGCCGCCGCGGTCGGTGAGGCTCAAGCTGCTGGAGGTCGGCGGTGCGCGCGAGCTCCAGCTCGACGTGCATTTGAGCCGGGGGATCGACAACGAGAATTTCAAGCGCGCGGTGACAGCGGCGCTGCTCTATGAGCGGGCGTTGATCGGGCTGGATGATCCGGAGCGGAAATTGAGTGCCCCGCCGTGGTTGGTTGACGGGTTGCGCGAGGCCACCGACTGGCGGTTGTTGCAGAGCGAGCCGAGGTTGTATGCCACGCTTTTCAAGCAGGGTGGCTTGTTCAAGCTGGATGACATGTTTTCGATGTCGCAGCCGCGGTTCGAGCAGCTCGACGGTGCGAGCAGGGCGGCATTCCGGGTGTCCGCCGGGGCGCTGGTGATGGCGCTTCTGGAGCAACCGAACGGGCGGGATGGTTTCCGCGCGTTTCTGGATGAGGTCGCCGGATTCGAGGGTGAGGTGCCGGTGCTGATGCGGAAGCATTTTCCGGAGCTGAACTTGTCCGAGACCAGTCTGGCGAAATGGTGGGCGCTGCAGCTCGCCAACAAGGGGGCGCTCAACATTCTAACTGACGTGATGAGCATCGAGCAAACCGAGGCGGCTCTGGAGGAGGCGCTGTTCCTGAATTTCCGCACGCTTGAGGGGATTTTCCAGCGCAAGGAGCTGAGTGCGTGGCCGGAACTCGTCGGGTTGGAACCGCAGGAGAGGTTCGCCGCGGTGCGGCCGGCGCAGGATGCCCTGGTCCGTTTGAGCTATCGGTGTTTTCCCTCATATCGGCCGCTCTTGATGGAGTATCAGGCGGTGCTGGACGGCATCGTGAAAAACGAAACCGCGGCGACTCACGAGACCTTGATGCGGCTCGAGGAGACGCGGGTGACGATGCTGGCGAGGTCGAAGCGCGCGCGCGACTACCTCGATTGGTTCGAGATCACGCGGGCGCGGACGATCAGCGGGGCGTTTGACGACTATCTGCGCCTCAAGGAGCGCTTGAAAAGCCGGACGACGGCGCGCGACGACGCGGTGTCCGTGTATCTCGACCGGATGGACGAGATATTCTACCGCGAGGAGGCGGATACGGGTTACGATTCCTTCGGATTTCCGGGATACTGACGGAAACCAAGTAAACGAGCCACTTTTGCCTTGCCAAGGGTTGGTGGGGGAGTAGTTTGCCCGCCCCATGCCAAGAGTCTCTGGAAAAGCAAAGACACGGAAAGCCGTTGCCAAGCGTTTCAAAGTGACAGGTAGCGGGAAGGTACTCCGCCGTAAACAAGGAGCCCGGCACTTGCTGCAATGCAAGAACCGCAAGCGCAAACGCCGCTTGGGCCAGGCCACCCTCGTTTCCGACGCCGACATCAAGAATGTCAAAGAGAACCTTCCTTTTAGCTGAAACTGAAACGGTAGGTAACGACACGCCTCCGCCCGCGAATCGGGCGGCCTTTACGCAGCCTGATCCCCAAGTGGGAAGCACGAGCAGGTGAGACTGCGGAAGGAAGAAATCAACGACCTGTTCACAACGAGAAAAACAAGAAATGCCACGTGCCACCAATTCCCCGGCCAGTCGCAAGCGTCGCAAACGCGTGCTGCTTCGTGCCAAGGGTTTCCGCGGATTCCGCTCGAAGCTCTACCGTTACGCCAAGGACGCAGTCCGCAAGGCGCAGACCTATGAGTATCGCGACCGGAAGAAACGCAAGGGCCAGTTCCGCCGTCTCTGGACGCAGCGTATCAACGCCGCCGTCCGTGCCGAGGACATGACCTATTCGCGTTTCATCGAAGGCCTGAAGGCCGCCGGTATCGAAGCCGACCGCAAGATCCTCGCCGATCTCGCAGTCAGCGACGCCGCCGCCTTCTCCGCCATCGTCGCCCAGGCGAAGGCCGCGCTTGAAGCCAAGCGTGCCGAAGCTGCCAGCGCCGCCTGATCGCCGCGAAACGAAGCCTTAGCAACCGCCGTCCGGGAAACCGGGCGGCGGTTTTTTCGTTTCGGTCGGGATTTCACGCCGCGTGAGAGCAGCAGGGCGTGGCTGGCGGCGATGCCGTGGTGAGGGGGCCGCAGGCGGGAGCGCCCGTTTTCGGCAGGGCATGCGGGGTGAAAAAAAAGACGACCGGGATTGCTCCCGGTCGTTTGGGTTGGGTGGTTTGTCGCGGGCGGGGCCGCGGGTGTTTTTCAGCCGATGACTTCGGGCCAGTCGGTGTGGAAGAATTCGCCGCGGGGTTTGTCGGTGCGTTCGTAGGTGTGGGCGCCGAAGAAGTCGCGCTGGGACTGGAGCAGGTTGGCGGGGAGGACGGCGCTACGATAGGAGTCGTAGTATCCGAGCGACGCGCTGAAGGCGGGGACGGGGATGCCGGCGAGGGTGGCCATGCTGACGACCTCGCGCCAGTTTTGCTGGAAGCCGTTGAGGAGGTCCTTGAAGAAGGGTGCGAGCATCAGGTTGCTGAGTTCCGGGTTGGTGCGGTAGGCGGCGGTGATGTCGTTGAGGAAGCGTGCGCGGATGATGCATCCGCCGCGCCAGATGGCGGCGATTTTGCCGAGGTCGAGGTTCCAGTCTTTTTCGGCGCTCATGGTGGTGATGAGGTCGAGGCCCTGGGCGTAGGAGATGATTTTGGAGGCGTAGAGGGCGTCGTGGACTTTTTTGACGAGCTCGGCCTTGTCGGCGGAAAGGGTGGTTTCCGGTCCCTGGAGTTCGGTGCTGGCGGCGACGCGTTTTTCCTTCATCGAGGAGAGGATGCGTGCTTCGACGGCGGCGTTGATGGTGGAGCAGACGACGGCGTTTTCGACGGCGTTCATGATGGTCCACTTGCCGGTGCCTTTCTGGCCGGCGGTGTCGAGCACCATGTCGACGATGGGGTTGCCGGTTTCGGGGTCGGTTTGCTTGAAGATCTCGGCGGTGATCTGGATGAGGTAGCTTTCGAGGTCGCCGTTGTTCCAGTCGGTGAAGACGGTGGCGAGTTCGGCGGCGGAGAAGCCGGCGGCCTTGAAGATGTTGTAGGCCTCGCAGATGAGCTGCATGTCGCCGTATTCGATGCCGTTGTGGATCATCTTGACGTAGTGGCCGGCGCCGCCGGGTCCGATGTGGGTGACGCAGGGTTCGCCTTCGGCCTTGGCGGCGATGGATTCGAAGATGGGTTTCATGACGTCCCAGGTGGAGGCGGGGCCGCCGGGCATGATGGCGGGGCCTTTGCGGGCGCCTTCCTCGCCACCGGAGACGCCGGCGCCGATGAAGCGGAAGCCGAGGTCGCCGAGCCATTTGTCACGGCGTTCGGTGTCGGTGTAGAGCGAGTTTCCGCCGTCGATGATGATGTCGCCCTGGTCGATGAGCGGGATGAGGGATTCGATGACGGCATCGACGGGTCCGCCGGCCTTGACCATGATCATGATCTTGCGCGGGGATGCGAGGGATTGGACGAATTCCTCGAGGGATTTGGTTCCGACGAGTTTTTTGTCCGGGTGAGCGGCGACAAAGGCGTCGGTGGTGGCGGTGGTGCGGTTGAAGACCGAGACCTGGAAGCCGCGTGATTCCACGTTGAGAACGAGATTCTGGCCCATGACGGCCAGACCGATGAGTCCGAAGTCGCTATTGCTCATATTTTGATGTGCCGTTTGGAAAGGCATGAATGAGATAGATAAGAATGGAGATTCGGGCAACCCCTTGTTGCCAAGCGGCTGAGGATTCCGCACATTCGGCGCGTGAATTTACCGAATGCGATAACGATCTCCCGATTGTTCCTGACGGCTGTCTTTGTGGCGGGCACGGCGTGGGATACGACTGCAGGACACTGGGTTGCGCTGGTTTCCTTTGTGGTTGCGGCGATCAGCGACTTTGTGGACGGGTATCTGGCGCGCAAGTTGGGTTTGGTGACGGCGATGGGCAAGCTGATGGATCCGCTGGCGGACAAGGTGCTGGTGAGTGCGGCGTTCGTTTACTTGAGTGCGAAGGGGATGTGTCCGATTTGGGTCACCGTGTTGATTATCGCCCGGGAATTCATGGTGACGGGGCTTCGTCAGCTGGCGGTGGAGGCGGGAACGGTGATTGCCGCGGACCGGCTGGGGAAATGGAAGACGACGTTTCAGCTGACGTTTTGCATCACCTGTCTGGTGTGGATCGCGTTTTGGTCGACGGCTGCCGGCAGAGAGGTCACTCCGGTTGAGAAGCTTTTCCTCTGGCTCTCGCATCCGGACGCATGGCTGCAGCCGGTTTCGATGTGGCTGGCGCTGGGGCTGACGGTGCTGAGCGGGTGGAACTACCTGTGGGGGAGCCGGGAATTGCTGGTGGGGAAAAAGGCAAAATCCTGACGACTGCTGCGGTGGGGCGGGTAGCAACTTGCGGGGGCTGGTGGTGCCGGTCTCACGCGATGGCTCGCGGAGACAGATGAGGTGAGTGGGAGAGTGAATGGCTTGGCGCGGAGAGGTGCTACGGCTTGCGTATTTTTGGGTTGGGTGGCGCGGCGATTCGGAGGGGCGTTGCGGGCTTTTTTGGAGGGATGAACCGTTGTGGAACGAACACGCTGCCACAGCCGGACGTTTCGGAGAAACGTCCCTGGTGTGCCCGGCATGGGCATGAACTTAACAATTGAAACGTATTGGACGGACTGAGTGACAGCAACCGTAGTGAAAGGCAAGGTCGCCACCGTGAGGTGAGTGAG
>JAUTCT010000033.1 GCA_030673875.1 Verrucomicrobiota bacterium JB025
CGGGCCTGGTCCTCGCTCGCGGTCCTCAGTTTCTTGACGATCTGTTCAGGGGTATGTCGTTTTCTTTTCATGATGAGAGTCAGACCCGGCTCGCGCCGGGGACTCTCATAGCAGATGGCTCAATTTTCGGGGAGCATTCCACGGCGATGGCTGTGACTATTGTCGTCTTGTTTTGTGTTTTCATGGTGAATTTGGATTTTGTTCTCTGTCGGTAATGCCGAAAAAGGGGAGATCGTTACAAATGAGTGCCAGAAAATCACTTTTTCCTCCTCGGGAGAATGTCCTGATCATGAGCGGCCTTTCCGGGGTGCGAGGGCGGCGCAGGGGAAAAATTGGCGTTTTGACACGCTGCAAATCCGAAAAACTGAATCGAACGGAGTGAGATGGACTGGAGCGTAGCGACAACCCCGAAGGGGGACCGCCGGAGGGCGGGACCAAACACTGGATGAGGATCAGGTCGGGTTTTGGCTCCGAACTGGCAGTTTGGAGGGCATTTCATGGTGCCCCGAACCCGGGAAACCGTGCCCGTTCGGTCACGATTTGCGGAACGGGTTGGCTGGAGCCGTTTCCTGCGGCTCCACTCGTCGAGAATGACGGGTGCGGCTTTCGTCGCTAAGGGAAATGGACATCCCGACACTCGCACTGGATGTCAGTCCGCGGGACGGTTCCCGGGATGTCGGCGAATCCACCGACACCCAGACGCGCTGGAGCAGTTTGCGGAATCTGAATGACATCGGGATCGAAGCACTCGAGGATGCCATCCGTTGAAGGCGTCAAGCAACGGGGGCCGTTCCCCTCCATGGCGGAGTTCATCAACCGGCGCCTGGATGGAGATCCCTCGACCACCGCGAAATACGGCATCCAGCAGGTGAGGATCGAAGAGGCCACACGAAAAATGATCCGTCCCTTCATCATGGTCCCCTTTACCATCAGGGGATTGCGGATCGTTGCCTCCACTAGCGGGCTCCCGAGACGCCCGGTCCATTCCCGAGGCGTCGAGCCGCACCGCCTCAGCTCGTTGTCCAGCGTCTCAAAGCTTGAAGCGTTCGTCGTTCCAGAGCCTCTCGCCGCCTTCCAGCGCGGCCATGTTGTCCACGCGGCGGAAGTCTTCCGCATTCCTGAGCCGCTTGGCCTCGCCACCGCCCACGACGATGTAATCCGGCACGAATGCCATGCGCAGCATCTTGAGCGTCCGGTGAAAGCGCTCTTCCCACTTCTTCCTGCCGCTCACTTCCTGGCCGGCCTTGCCGAGGCGGTCTTCGAGCGAATACTTGCTCGAGTAGCGCAAGCGGCTCAGCTCGAGCCCGATCACCTTGTAGTCGTCAATCAGCGCCGAGCCCAACCCGGTCCCCAAACTCAGGAACAGCATGCGCCCGCCGTCGTAGCAGCCGATCGCCTGCATCGCCGCGTCGTTGATCAGCTTCACCGGCTTGCCAATCTCCTTTTCAAAATCAAAATTCACCCAACCGGTCCCCAGATTCCACGGCTCGGTCGCCAGCCGGTTGTCCACCACCGGTGCGGGAAACCCCACGGTCGCCACATCGTATTCCCATCCATCCGTCGCACGCTTCAGATCCGCCATCATGCGCTCCGGAGAGTAATCCGCACCGGATGGAATCTTGGTCCGATCCTCGTGACCGGTGACACGGAGTTTCAAATTGCTGCCGCCTACATCAAGGACGAGTACTTTCATGGAAATCAGTCGTGGGGTTGGTGAACAAAGTCCAAACCCTAGCCGGTGCCCGGGGTCTGACAATCGAATTCCCGGCATCAATTTCCTTTCCCCCGCCGGTCCACCTCGCCAGCCTCCGCCCATGCGCCGAGACACGCCAACCCTGCTCCTCACCGCATGGCTGGCCGCCTTCTGGTTTCTCTCACCCACCAGCTGGCACCGCTGCCTGCTCGGCCTGCTCGTCATCTCGTCGCTCCTCCCGCAACGCACGGACCTCCCCGGCCTGGTGAAACGCGAACGCTGGCTCTGGCTCGCCGGCTCCCTGCTCGCCTGGCAATCCCTCAGCCGCTTCTGGTCCAGCGGATCCGGCTTCCCCTGCGCTTGGCCGGTCGATTCCCTGCTCGTCGCCGGTTTGCTCTGCTCGCTATTCTTCGCGGCGGGCGGCGCGGGCCTCTCCCGGACCGCCGTCCCGGCCGTCTCGCTGGTATCGGCCGCCGTCTCACTCGCCAGCCTGCTCGTCTTCTATCCGCTCCAGGGGCACGACTTCGCCGCGGACCGCCTGCGCAATGTCTTCTTCTACAGCCACGGGCTCAACGCCGTGCCCACCGGGTTCCTCTTCGCCTTCGGTGCCCTCACCGGTTTGTGGATGGTCATGCAGTCCTCCGCCGGGCCACGGAAACTCTGGACCAGCGCGTCGGGCCTGTCGCTGCTCGGACTGCTCGCCACCCAGAGCCGCGGTCCGATGCTGATGTTTGCCGTCGGCCTGTTCCTCCTGCTGGCCGCGGAGCGAAAGAAAGCCGTGCCTCCGCTCATCATCTCGGTCGCCACCCCCGTCATCTACTTCAGCCTGCTCCTCATGGCCCGGACCTGGGCGGACGCCACCACCGACCTCTTCCAACGCGGCACCACCGGCCGGCTCGAGATCTATCAGACATACCTCGGCCGCATGACCCCCGTCTCCTGCCTCATCGGCACCGGCATGGCCGATGCTCCGATCCTCCCCAAGGACGTGCTCGGCTGGCGGGTCGTCCACCCGCACAGCATCTACCTCACCCAGCTCTATCAGACAGGCATTCCCGGCCTCGCCATGCTGCTCGCGCTCATCGCATGGGCGCTCCGGTCCGCGCTCAAACTCGCCAAACAGGGAGACCCCCTCTGGCTTTCGCTGCTGGGCGGCGCATCCACCGCGCTGATCTTCGACGGCGGACAAACCTTCACCGTCTATTCATTCACCCGCATCGAGATCCTGTTGATCGCCATTCCGGCCGCCATCGCCGTCGCGAAAGCCGCCGGGCCGGCCCGCTCAGCGGCGGCACTTCTCAAATAGCCCTTCGAGGAAATACGTGATCTGCAGCAGCGCGTCCTTGTGCTCCGAATCGCCCAGCGGAGAGAGATCCTCGCGGCATTCCACCAGCAGCTTCAGCCCGGTATCCACCGCGCTCTCGATCGCACCCTCGTATTCGGCGATGCCGAGCAACACCGGAAGATCCAGCGGCTCCTGATCGAGAATCCGTTTGTTGAGCTTCATGCGCTGGGCCTCGGATGCGGTTTCCAGCAGATTCAGGATCGGCAGCGTCAGCTTGCCCTTCTCCAGATCGGTGCGCAGCGTCTTGCCCACCACCGCCTCGGACCCCACGAGATCCAGACAGTCGTCGTAAATCTGATACGCCGTGCCCAGTTTCATCCCGTAGCTCGCAAGCTTCTCCTCGGCGTCTTCATCCAGCCCGGAGAGCTTCGCCGAAAGCCCGGCCGCCGCCGCAAACAGCGCACCGGTCTTCATCGCGATCACCTTGAAATAATCGTCCTTCGAAAACGTCAGGTCAAAGCGCCGCTGCGTCTGCAGGATTTCACCCTGGCACACCTCGCGCGACGCCTGCCCCACCTTGCGGTTGATCTCCACGCTGTCGAAATCCGTCGCCAGAACCAGCGCGTGGGCGAACAACGCGTCACCCAGCAATACCGAGAGCGAGTTTCCCCATTTCGCGTTCGCCGTCGGCACCATGCGCCGCGTGTTCGCATCGTCGATGATGTCGTCGTGCACCAGCGTCGCCATGTGGATCAACTCCAGCACCACACCCAGCTTCACATGGTCCTCGGTCACGCCACCGGATGCGCCGCCAACCAGAATCGACAGCGCCGGCCGGATGCGTTTTCCAGAGGTGTTGCAGATGTACTCGACGTAGGGTTCGATCGCCGGATCGAACCCCCGGACCTGCTCGCGAATGGATACTTCCACGCGCTCAAGTTCGGGCCGGACCAGTTCAAACGGAAAAACCGCGCCTCGTGTGGTTGGGGTCGTAGTCATGGTGACGGGATGCTCACAAACATCCACAATAAGGGCCCGCCCGCAACCCGGATATTTGCACGATTGCCCCGCTTTTTCCAAAATCACCCCCCGGAAAATCCACTTCCCACCGCAGGGCGATCAAGTGAGGGAGCAACGCACGCTCAGCTCGGCAGCAGAACCACTGATTGAACTGAATTCACTGATTCTTCTCTGTCTGAGATGGCATGGTGCTCCGAATGTCTCGCGAGTTGGGAGGTCTTCACCCTCAAAGGTCTTAAAAAATCAGTGAAATCCGTCTAATCAGTCTGAATCTGTGGTTCTTATTGGCGCTTCTTGAGTGAGTTGTTCCTTCGCTTGATCGCCCTGATTCCCACCGCCTCCGAGCGGGATTGACACCCAGCGCGAAAAACCCAAGCTGACGATTCCATGAGTAGCTTCCGCGTCCGCCCTCGGTTCGAACACATCGTGCCTCTCGACCCCGCCACCACCCAGCGGCGGATCACCGAGAACATCGACCCCGAGATCCACCGCTGCGAGGTGAAGAACTTCCCGGGCTACCTCGCCCTCCGCATCCCGGAATCCGACCACCACTTCTGGTCCCCCCGCCTCACCCTCAGCATCGACCCCGTCGGCGACGGCAAAACCCGCATCAGCGGCATCTACGGCCCCAACGCCAACGTCTGGTCACTCTTCCTCTACGGCTACCTCATCACCGGCTCGATCGCCGTCTTCGCCGGCTGCATCGGCCTCGCCCAGCACCTCATCGGCCAGACCCCGTGGGGCCTGTGGATCCTCTGGGTCTCGCTCGCCGCCATCGCCGCACTCTACATCACCGCCCAGTTCGGCCAGAAAATCGGCGCCCGCCAGACATTCCTGCTCCACATGGCCTACGAAAGCGTCATCGGCGCATCCGTGGAAATCCGTTAGCGGTTCCACTCGTCCCCCGGCCGTTCCGTGCTATGCTCCCCGGCGTGATCCACCGACGATTTGGCCGCACCGAAATCTCCATGCCCGTGCTCACCTGCGGCGGCATGCGCTACCAGCACAAATGGCAGGACGTCCCGCCGGAGGAAATCCCCGCCGCCAACCAGGAAAACCTCGAGAAAACCATCCACCGCGCACTCGAACTCGGCATCAACCACATCGAAACCGCACGCTTCTACGGGTCGTCCGAAATGCAGATCGGCATGCTCCTGCCCCGGATCCCGCGCGAGTCATTCATCCTCCAGACCAAACTCCCGCCCGAACCCACCGAGCAGGCATTCCTCAAAAACTTCGAAACCTCGCTCGGCAACCTCAACGTCGAACACGTCGACCTGCTCTCGATCCACGGCATCAACAACCAGGAGCTCTTCGACCAAACCATGCGCCCCGGCGGATCACTCGCCGCCGCCCGCAAACTCCAGAAAGAAGGCCGCGTCAACTTCATCGGATTCTCCACCCACGGCCCCGTCGACCTCATCCGCAAAACCATCCAGACCGATGAATTCGACTACGTGAACCTCCACTGGTACTGGGTCAACGACCGCAACTGGCCCGCCATCACCGACGCCACCGAACGCGACATGGGCGTCTTCATCATCAGCCCCAACGACAAGGGCGGCAAACTCTACGAACCACCGGAAAAACTCACCAATCTCTGCCAGCCGCTCTCCCCCATGGTCTTCAACGACCTCTACTGCCTCATGCGCCCGCAGGTCCACACCCTCTCCATCGGCGCGTCCAAACCCACGGATTTCGACGAACACGTCAAGGCCATCCAACTGCTCGACCAAGCCGATTCCCTCGTCCCGCCCATCGACCGCCGCCTCCGCGCCACCATGGCCGAATCCCTCGGCACCGATTGGCTCGAAACCTGGGACACCGGCATCCCCGAACCCGACGACGTCCCCGGCGAAATCAATATCTGGGAAACCCTCCGCCTCTGGAACTACGCCAAGTCGCTCGACATGAATGAGTTCGCAAAAATGCGCTACAACCTCCTCGGCAACGCATCCCATTGGTTCCCCGGCCGAAAAGCCGCCGACCTCGACCAATACGACCTCACCGCCGCCCTCGCCAACAGCCCCCACAAGGACCGCATCCCCGCCATCCTCGCCGAAGCCCACACCCTCCTCCACGCCGAGGAAGTCAAACGCCTCAGCGAATCCTGAGCCCCGGCGGAGCCCGACCAATCCGCGCGCCCCGCACCGATCCAGCGACGCCCCCGCTCCCCAGTGGAAACATTCCCGCATTTTACAACGCTCGCACGCTTGCCTGCAGGTCCGGGGACATGCATATTACCCACTGTGAAGTCGGCAATCTCCTTTCTGTTAGCCATCATCCTGACCTGCCTGTCGGGAACCCCGGCCTGCGCGGAGGAAACCCTCCCCGAATCCAACACCAAGGCAAAAGTCGTCGTCATCCCCATCCGCGACCAAATCGACAAACCGATCCTCTACATCCTGCGCCGCGGACTCAAACAGGCCATCGCCGACGAGGTCGACACCGTCATCCTCGACATGGAAACCCCGGGCGGCGCACTCGACGTCACCTTCGAGATCCTCAAGGCACTCGCCAAATTCCCCGGCAAAACCGTCACCTACGTCCACACCGAGGCCATTTCCGCCGGCGCCCTCATCTCCGCCGGCACCGATGAAATCTGGTTCTCCCCCGACGGCGTGATCGGCGCCGCCGCCCCGGTCCTCTCCACCGGCGCCGAAATCGACGAGACGATGAAAGCCAAAATCGTCAGCTACCTCACCGCCCGCGTCCGCTCGATCTCGGAAGGCAAGGGCTACCGCGGCCAGGTCATCTCCGCGATGATCAACATCGATTCCGAACTCAAAATCGACGACAAGATCCTCAAGAAAAAAGGCGAACTGCTCTCGCTCACCGCCAAGGAAGCCTGCACCACCTACGGCGCCCCACCCACCCCCCTGCTCGGCACCGGCATCGCCGATGACCTCGACGCCATGCTCACCAAAATCCACGGCGCCGGCAACTACACCGTCCAGACCTTCGAAGTCAGCTGGTCGGAACGCCTCGCCCAACACCTCACCAAACTCACGCCGCTCCTCGTCGGCCTCGGACTGCTCGGCATCTTCATCGAATTCAAAACCCCAGGATTCGGCGTCTTCGGCGCCGTCGGCATCATCCTGCTCGGCATCGTCTTCTTCGGCCACAACGTCGCCGGCCTCTCCGGTAACGGCCCGATGGTCTTCTTCGTCATCGGCATGCTCCTGCTCGCCGTCGAGATCTTCGTCTTCCCCGGCACCTTCGTCGCCGGCATCACCGGCGCCTCGCTCATGTTCGGCTCGCTCGTCTGGGCCATGATCGACCTCTGGCCCGGCGAACCCGTCGATATCTCCGGTGACATCATCCTCTGGCCCATGCTCAACATCTTCATCGGCTTCGGACTCGCCGTCTCCTGCTTCGTCGTCCTCCTCAAATTCCTCCCCAAAGGCGGCCCCTGGGGCGGACTCATCCTCAACTCCGCCGTCGGCGGCGAACCCGCCGGCATCCACTCGCTCCACTCCGAAAACTCACCCAGAGGCCGCGACCTCATCGGCCAAACCGCAACCGCCGCCACCACCCTCGTCCCCAGCGGACAAATCGAAATCAACGGCCGCCGCTACGAGGCCAAACTCGATATGGGCTTCGCCGAAAAAGGCGCTGCCGTCAAAATCACCGGAGTCTCCGAATTCGGACTCACCGTGGAAATCGTCTCATGACCCTCATCATCCTCCTCTTTCTCATCGGCGTCATCCTGCTCGCCGTCGAGGTCATCGTGCCCGGCGGCATCCTCGGCGTCGCCGGAGCCATCCTCATGGTCGTCGGCTGCGCCCTCGCCTTCAAGGACTACGGAACCTCCGGCGGACTCATCGCCATCGCCGCCGCCGTCGCCCTCGCGGGCATCGCCGTGTTCATCGAGTTCTATATCCTGCCGAAAACCACCATCGGCAAACGCGCCTTCCTCTCCACCCAGATCACCGGCTCCAGCTCCGCCTTCGGAGACGACGCCAAATCCCTCGTCGGCAAACCCGCCGAGGCCGTCACCATGCTCTCCCCCACCGGATACGTCCGCATCAACGGCAAACGCTACGAAGCATTCTGCCAGTCCGGACAGGTCCCCGCCGGCTCACCCCTCAAAGTCGTCGGCACCGACAACTTCCGCATCATCGTTTCCCTAACCAACACCAACTGACATCATGTTCGACCCAACCACCATCATCCTCATCGTCGTCGCAGTCATCGGACTGCTCGCCCTGGCGATCCTCATCTCCTTCCTCTCCGTCTGGCTCCGCGCATGGCTCGCCGGCGCATACGTCGGCTTCACCGAACTCATCGCCATGCGCCTCCGCCAGGTCCCCTACGGCATGGTCGTCGACGCACGCATCACCGCCAAAAAGGCCGGAATCGACATCGGCATCGACGCCATCGAGGCCCACTTCCTCGCCGGCGGCAACGTCATCCCCACCGTCCAGGCACTCATCGCCGCGCAAAAAGCCGGCATCACCCTCGACTGGGACCGCGCCTGCGCCATCGACCTCGCCACCAAGGGCTCCGGCAAATCCGTCGTCGAAGCCGTCCGCACCTCGGTCGACCCGAAAGTCATCGACTGCCCCGCATCCGGCGGCGGCCGCACCACCATCGACGGCGTCTCCAAAGACGGCATCCAGGTCAAGGTCCGCGCACGCGTCACCGTCCGCACCAACCTCGACCGCTTCGTCGGCGGCGCCAAGGAAGAAACCATCATCGCCCGCGTCGGCGAAGGCATCGTCACCACCATCGGCTCCGCGGAAACCTACAAAGTCGTCCTCGAATCCCCCGACTCAATCTCCAAAGTCGTCCTCAACCGCGGCCTCGACGTCGGAACCGCCTTCGAAATCCTCTCCATCGACATCGCTGACGTCGATGTCGGCGAAAACGTCGGCGCCCAACTCCAGGAAGCACAGGCCGAAGCCAACAAAAACATGGCACAGGCCGAAGCCGAAATCCGCCGCGCCGCCGCCGTCGCCCTCGAACAGGAAATGATCGCTCGGGTCGCCGAAATGAAAGCCAAAGTCGTCGAAGCCGAAGCCCAGGTCCCGCTCGCCATGGCCGAAGCATTCCGCCAGGGCAACCTCGGCGTCATGGACTACTACAAAATGGAAAACGTGAAGTCCGACACCCAGATGCGCGGCAACATCGCCAAATCCGAAGACTAGTCCGAAGACTAACCACCAATCCCGAATCACCAGATGGTCGACTTCATTTTCGAACACTTCGGCATCCTCGCCATCATCGGCGTCGCCTTCGCCTCATGGCTGAAGGCACGCAAGGAGGCGAAGGAACTGGCCGAATTCGAGGAAGAGGCGCGCCGGGAAATCATCGAACAACCGGGCGAACCCGTCTGGCAGTTTCCCCAGCCCTCCGTCCCGCCGCCGCTGCGCGACGTCCCGGCGGAGCCGGCCCCGGCGGAATACCTGCCACCCCCGTTGACGCCACCTCCACTCGAACAACCGAAACCCTCGTTCCTCGACGACGATGTCTACGATGAAGTCGAAGCCGTCCTTGAAAGACAGCGGGAACTCGAAAAAAGCCTCCGCAAAATCAAGGCCGCCAAACAAGCGAAACTCGCCGACGAACCGAATCGGGACATCCATCACCAGAGCCAGCGGCAACAGACCAAATTGAGTCCGCTTTCCGCCGCCCTGCAGGACCAGCGCCAACTCCGCCGCGCCATCATCCTCCGCGAAGTGCTCGGCGCACCCGTCGGACTCCGGCACTGACCACCCGCCGGAATCCGGCACAAAAACCGCTGCCCGCAAGCCATCCTTCCGGGCGGCAACCACCCCCGCACTCCGCGCCCACCCCTTATCGAAGGGCCGCACTGATGTCATCGGCCAGTCGCGACAACAATCGCGACTGAGCCGCCACCAGCGCCGCATACCCGTCCGCCTCCAGCGGCTCACGCGCGACAAAGGTCCGGGATGCCATGAGCTTCCGGTCCGGCAGCAAATACGCCCGCCAGCCGGCCTCGATCACCGCATGGCCGTCGTTCGCCGCGTGCATCTGCCTCACGTCCAGAATCACCTGATAGCGGATCTCGCCGTCATTCCCCCACGGATACTCCCGCACGTTTCCACTCTTCATCCGCCGGCCCAGGTTGGCCGCCGTCACGCGTTTCACCGAGGCCTGCAGATCCCCCGCCCACCGGTGGTCCTCCGCGATCCCGAGCTGGTTCGGCCCTTCGGCAACCACCAGATTCGGACGGTCGATGTATTCGGCCACCGTCACCGGCCCCACACCGATGCCGACGCCGCCACCCGATGGCGCAGGACCGTCGGCGGTCAACACATAATACGACTTGCCGCCACCCGCGCATCCCGCGAGCAACACCACCACCGTCAGGGCCAAAGATCGGATCAACATGAGTTTCATCAGCGTTTTTCAGCAGCACGCGGCACCGGATTGCCGGAGGACTTCCGACCGAACAACAACGAATTCGGCTTCTCGTCAATCGTAGTCGTGAGTGACTTCATCGCTCGCAACGACGCCCTCAGCTCATCCAGCGTGCGCAGCAGGTCGCCCTGCACCGGCCCTTCCGGCCCCACACTCGCCACCGACTTCTGCAATTCCTCGAGAGTCGTCCGGAGCTCGCCCGGCAGCTCGGTCAGCTCCGGGTTCTCAAGCGCGGTCCTCGCCGCCGCCGCAGACGCCTCGAGCTCGCCCAACACCGACTTCGACTCGGTTAGCACCAGCCGGGCCTCGTCCGCCGCCTTGGTGATCCCGTCCAGCGTCTCGTTCACCGGCATCCCCTCCAACTTGTCCAGAATCGCCGTCAGCTTCGCCTCAAGCTGAGCGAATCCCGCCGACACCGTCGGCAGCGTCAACTGCCCGGCCACCTCGCCCATGCTCTCGGGAAACGCATCCGGATACAAATCCAGATCCACATACAGGGCTCCCGTGATCAGACTCGCCGACTTCAACGACGCCCTCAGCCCCCGGTTCACCTGCTGCTCGAAAAACCGGGAATCCTCCTTCACCACCTCCCGGCCCGCATGCGCGCCCATCAGCGAGGGATCAATCTCGATCAACACCGGAATCCGCTTCTCATCCAGCTCGTTGATCAGATCAAAGGAAATCTCACGCACCCTCCCGATCTTCAACCCGCGGAACTCAACCGGCGCATTCTCCGTCAAACCCCTCACCGACTGCTCGAACAACAACAGAAAAGTCAGCGTCGGATTGAAATCCGCCAGACTCGCCGCCTCCATGTCCCGGTGCAGCGTGAATGTCTGGCCGTCCTCTGCCGGCGCCCCGGCTTCGTGACCATCCATCAACCCGAACGACACCCCCCCGGCAATCAACGACTGCAACGATGGGGTCCGCACCTTGAAACCATTCACATCCGCGCTGATGTCGATCCCGCTGCTCACCCAGAACCGCGAGTTCTTGCGCAACAAATGGCTGAAATTCTCGTCGATGAACGCATTGTAAGTCACCCCGCGGCCCTCGCCGTCCAGATTCCTCTCCTCGATCCGCCCGACCTGCACCCCGCGGAAATAAATCGGTGAGCCCACCATCAGCGAACCCGCCGTCTCCGCCGCCAGATTCAACCGCAGCCCCGGCACGTTGCTGTTCGTCGTCGGCGGAGTCTCCAAACCACGGAACACCGACTTCCGCGGGCCATCCAGCGCCCCGGGATCCAGCTCAATGTAGGACCCCTTGATCAGCGTGTCCGCACCCGAAAACCCCGTCAGCGAAAACCGCGGCCGCACCACCCAGAACCGCGTCCCCTCACGCAAAAACCGCTCGCTGTCATGCTCGAACTCGATGTCCACCACCACCGACTCGATATCCTTGTCCAGCGTCACGCTCTTCACCACCCCCACCTTCACCGACCGGCAGCGCACCGCGGTCGTCCCCGCGTCAATCCCCTCCGCCGTGTCGAACCGCACCTCCGCATGCGGCCCGCTCGATGCGAAATTCTTGTAGAGCAGCCAGCCGCCGACCACCAACGCCACCAGCGGAACCACCCACACCACATTCCACCGGCGGGCGATGCGGACTTCCGGGTTTGCAACCTCTGGGTCTAACTCTTCTGTGTTCAAGGAATCGGATTGTCAGTCGTTTCGGACGCAAGGTCCACTTATTGTTTGTCGAGCTGATCCCACAACAATCGCGGATCAAAGCTCATCGCCGCGAACATCGTAAGCAGGACCACCCCGGCGAAGGCAAGCGCTCCCGCCTCCGGGACCACCGTCATGTAGTTCCCAAGCTGCACCATGGAAACAAGAATTCCCACCACGAAGATGTCCACCATCGACCAGCGCCCCATCAGCTCGGTCACGAAATACAAGCGCCCCAGCATCGGCGGTGACGGCTTCACATAGCCGGTCGCCGCCGCACACAACCAACTCAACGCCACAATCTTCATCAGCGGAATCAGGATCGACGCCGTGAAAATCACAATCGCGATCGGATACGCCTCCGATTTCCAGAAATACAACATCCCCCCGACGATCGTGTTCGGCTCCACCACTCCCAGCTCCATGATCGTCATGATCGGCAGGATATGCGCCGGGATGTAGAGCACCGCCGCCGCGAGCATCAGCGCGATCGTCCGCTGAATGCTGTTCGGCGTTCGCGTGTGCAGCACCACGCCGCAGCGGGGACATCGACCCAGTTTCTCCGGAGAAACCAGCCCGCACGTGTGACATCCCGCCAGCCCGCGGTCCGCCGCCTTCACAAATCCACTCATGACTCCGCCACCTCCAGCCGGTCCCAGAGTTCCTCGCGGTCGATCCCCGCCACCGCCCCGGCCATGCACAGCATCACCCCGGTGAAGGCCCAGAACCCCACCCCGAAGGTTACGTCCGCCACCTTCGCGATCTTCAGCAAACTCACCAATACCCCCAGCAGAAACACCTCCACCATGTTCCACTGCTCGCTGCGATACATCCACTTCGCCACAAACCGCGCCCCGGGCAGCGCATGCCCCCACATCAACGGCAGACACACGTAAATCATCCCGCAGGTCAGCAAATACGGGGCAAGCACCGTGAAAATCAATATCCCCATCCCCAGAATCGGCGCTCCCTCCCGCATCAGCGCCGCCGCCGCTCCCCACAACGACAAATTCATCCGCATCGCCGCCGCATCCATCGTCAGAAACGGAAACAAATGCCCCACGCTCATCAGGATCAACCCGGCCAGGGAAAACGCCGACGCCCGCGCCATCGATGCCCAACGGTTCTGATACAGCACCACCCCGCAGCGCTGACAGACCGCCGACGCCCCCTCCTCCACCGGATGCGCCTCATGCAGCGTGTCGCAGAAATGACAGGCGGAATACCGGCGCCCACCTGCTGGCTTCGGCCACGGCACCATCGCCGCCCACATCTTCGATGCCTTGCTCATCCCCCTGACGCCACCACCCGTTGTTTCAGACTTCCCAGGCCCTCCACACCACACTCCACACAATCGCCCGCCTGCAGAAACCGCGGCGGAGTCATCCCCATCGCCACCCCACCCGGCGTCCCCGTCGCCACCACGTCACCCGGCACCAGGGTCATGAACCGGCTGATGTATGAGATCAGATAACGAACCGAAAACAACATGTCGCCGGTCCAGCTGTTCTGCCGCAACTCGCCATTCACCTTGCACGAAAGCCTCAGCTTCTGCGGGTCCGGCACCTCGTCCGCCGTCGTCAGCCACGGCCCCATCGGCGCGAACGTGTCCGCACTCTTCCCCTTCATCCACTGCCCGCCCATCTCCTGCTGAAACGCCCGCTCGGAAAAATCGCAAAACGTCGCAAATCCCGCCACACAGTCCAAACTCTCACGCTCATCCACGTAGCTCGCCGTCCGCCCGATCACCACCGCCAACTCGACCTCGTAGTCCAGCTTCCGCGCTCCACGCGGAATCACCACATCGTCATTCGGCCCGCTCCACGCACTCGTCGCCTTCATGAATAACGTCGGCTCCGTCGGCAGCTCCCCGCCCATCTCCAGCGCGTGGGCGCGATAGTTCTTCCCCACGCAGACCAACTTCGACGGCCGGTCCACCGGCGGGCCCAGCCGCGCCATCGGATCCACCTCAAGCCCACCCGGACATCCGCCATCCACCCACTCCTTCAAGGCCTCCAATCCGCCCGAGGCAAAAAATCCCTCATCGTAATCGTGAAACTCACCGCTCGCATCCAGCCGGCGCCCGTCGGCCAGCAACACCCCGGGGTCTTCATGTCCAGCCTCTCCAAAGCGGATCAATTTCATGCCCGAACTTTATCCACATCCATCGAAACCAAAACCTCAAATTTCGCGCCAATCCGTAAAAATGTACACAAAAAAGCGGCCCGACCGATCATCCCATGGAAAACCCAAAAACCACAGGCATCTCAGTCGGACCGCCTTGTCTTGCGACGCAGCAGAACTAATCCACCACCCCAAAGTTGGCAAGCAAAATCGCATTATCTCTGAAAATTCCTGCATATTCTGCGATTTCGTGCGATTTTTGCCCGCTCAACACCTCAGTGCTAATGCCAATTCCAAAGAGTCGGAGAGCCGAGAGGATCGAGTCACACGCAGCAAAGCGAAAATTTTTTAACCAGAACGCGCATTTCGCGTATTTTTTTGAATATCCGGCTCCCCGAAACGTTTCTCCACCACAGGCCGCTTGGAAATGACGCGTTCCCACGGCCCGAACCACCGAACCAACCAATCACCATGAAAACCAAACTCATCGCAAGCGGCCTCATCATCTCCGCCCTCTCGCTCTGCAACTGCTCGCCGCAATACACCCCGTCCTACGGACCCGCCACCCAACGCGGTGCCGCAACCGGCGCCGTCGCCGGCGGCGTGCTCGGAGGAATCATCGGCCACCAGAACAACAACGGCCTCGAAGGTGCCGCGCTCGGCGCACTCGCCGGTGGCGCACTCGGCGGACTCTACGGCAACCAACAGGACCGCAACAACGGCGGCGGCTCCTACAACACCCAGCCGACCAGCCAATACCAGCCGAATTACTACTGAAAACCGGCAGCCAACCGCCCCAAGAGGCCACCGAATTTTCGGTTGCCTCTTTTTTTTGGATGATTCTCTGGGGTTTCCCCTCACATGAGGGTAAATCACGCCTGTTTCCATGATCCGTCACCTAATCACCGCCGTCCTGTCGTTCATACTCGCCTCCCAAATACACGCGCAGTTTTCCTTGCCGGGCGAATCAGGTCCCACCTCCAGTCAATCCTCGCTGATCCCGGAAACAACGACCATCTCGCCGGGTTCCACCATCACCGTCGCCCTCGCGCTCGAGCACCCCGACGAATGGCACTCTTACTACCTCAATAGTGGCGGCGTCGAACTCCCCCCCTCCATCACCTGGTCCCTGCCGGACGGATTCACCGCCGGGCCCATCCAGTGGCCCGCCCCCGAAGTCAAGGACGGCTACTTCGGAAAAAGCTACGTCTACAGCGGATCTCCCGTGTTTCTCGTCGACCTCA
This sequence comes from Verrucomicrobiota bacterium JB025, assembly GCA_030673875.1. Lineage (GTDB taxonomy): Bacteria > Verrucomicrobiota > Verrucomicrobiia > Verrucomicrobiales > Akkermansiaceae > Luteolibacter. The sequence goes on from JAUTCT010000033.1 coordinate 15,424, forward strand.
CCGCCCCCGCCTCGCTCGAGACCGGCTCCTCCGTCACCCTCAAGGCCGACGCCCAATGGCAGATCTGCAAGGAAAGCTGCATCAACGAGGAAGCCTCGTTCACCCTCACCCTTCCCGTCGCCGGCAGCGCCGAGAAGGATCCGGAAACCGCATCCCTCTTCGAATCCGCCCGCGCCGCCATTCCGGTGACTCCCGCCGGCCTCGAGAGCTCCGCCAGCGAATCCCCGGAGTCCCTCACCCTGCGCCTCACCCCCGCCTCCACCGTTCCGGGCACCCCCACCGACTTCGTCCCGGACCAGACCTTCCTCAAATCCGCCAGCTCCGGCGGCTCGATCACCCGGGACGGCGACTCCTGGCTCGTCACCCTGCCCCGCGCCACCAAGGACTTCCTCGACAACGAAATCGAACAGGGCGACGCCGTCTCCGGCATCCTCCTCGCAGACGCCCCCGTCGCCATCCCCCTCACCACGCTCGGCGCCACCGCACCCGCACCGGAAACTCCGCGCCAAGCCCTCTCCTTCACCGCCTTCCTCCCCATCATCGGCGGCATGCTGCTCGGCGGCCTCATCCTCAACCTCATGCCCTGCGTCTTCCCCGTCATCGGCCTCAAAATCATGGGCTTCGTCCAGCAGGCCGGTGAAGACCGCAGGAAAATCATCCTCCACGGCCTCACCTTCACCGGCGGCGTGCTCGCCTCCTTCGGCGTGCTCAGCGGCATCCTCTTCGTCGCACGCCAGTCGGCGGGAGACACCATCGGCTGGGGTTACCAACTCCAGGACCCATGGGTCGTGCTCGCCCTCATGTTCCTCATGTTCATCCTCGCGCTGAACATGTACGGCGTCTTTGAAATCGGTGCCTCCGCCACCTCCGTCGGCGGCTCGCTCCAGAGCAAACAAGGACTCTCCGGCTCGTTCTTCTCCGGCGTGCTCGCCACCGTCGTCGCCACCCCCTGTTCCGCGCCCTTCCTCGGAGTCGCCATCGGCGCCGCCATCGCCCTGCCCGCATTCCAGTTCTTCACCGCATTCGCCGCCATGGCCATCGGCCTTTCGCTGCCATACCTCATCCTCTCCTCCTTCCCCAAGCTCATCGACTACCTGCCGCGCCCCGGCGCCTGGATGGAAAGCTTCAAGCAGGCCATGTCCTTCCTGCTCTTCGCCACCGCCGGCTACCTGCTCTGGGTTTACATCGGCCAGATCGACCTCGCCAACGCGCTCGGCCCCATCTTCGGCCTCTCCGCCATCGCCACCGCCGCATGGATCTACGGCCGCTGGAACCTGCCCCACAAATCCAAACGGGCACGCGCCATCGCACTCGTCCTCACCGTCGCCTTCGCCATCGCCGGCTGCCTCATGAGCAAGCCCCCCAAACCCTCGTCGCTCGTCTGGGAAAAATGGTCGGAGCAAAAAACCGCCGAACTCCTCGAAAAAGACACCCCCGTCTACATCGACTTCACCGCCCAGTGGTGCGCCACCTGCCAGTTCAACAAAAAGCGCGCCTACACCGATGAAGTGGTCGACCTCATCAACGACAAGGGCGTCGTCACCCTCAAGGCGGACAAAACCAAACCCAACCCGGAAATCGAAGCCGCACTCGAAAAACTCGGCCGCTCCGCCATCCCGGTCAACGTGCTCTACGTCCCCGGCAAGGATCCCGTCGTGTTCCCCGAACTGCTCTCACCGAACGACCTCACCAAAGCGCTCGAAACCATCGACTGAGCGCCGCCAAGCGCCGCAACCCGCCGTCCGATTCCCCACCGGAATCACCGGACGGCGATCACCAGAAGCCCGCTCCACAGCGGGCTTCATCTTTTCCGCCACAGCGGCCCGCCATCAGGTCCATCGCCACGCGGGAGGACCGGATACCGGATCACTTGATCCGCGGCGACTTCCACGCCTTCAGGTCCGGCTGCGCGTGGTCCGGTTTCCGGTCGGAAACCGCCAACGGCAAACGCGAAATCAACTGCGGCATGAACTTCGGCCCGTAGGCCGTCACGCCCAACACCCCGGCGAGGTTGTCGGCAATTTCAAGGTTGCGGGGTGACAGATCGTCGTCGGCATAGGCGGCCGCGACCTCAAAAAAGAAAATCGGTTTTCCGGCGGAGAGGACTTGGAAGGATTTCATCAGCGAATGGGTGTTTTGGTTTTCACCTCATACTATGCACGACCTCCGATCCCCATGACCAGTGCATATTTCACCATGTAGGTACATTTTTCCCGTTCGCCACTCGACGCCCGCCCCGCAAAGCCTCCCCCACCCGGCGCCACCGCGTGCGCACCCGTCAAGCTGCCGCTCAGCGATTCCCCATGGCCTCACCGAAGCAGGCCGCCCGCTTGCGGACCGCATCCAGCGCCGCCTGACTCACGGAAACCTTGAAATCATGGCGGTTACGCGGATGAAACACCTTCCAAACATCCGTCTCGCCCCCCTTCGCCGCCAGCGCAAGCCACGCGGTTCCCACCGGCTTCTCTTCGGTCCCACCACCCGGCCCGGCCACCCCGGTCACCGCCACCGCCAGATCCGCGCCGCTCACCCGCAACGCACCCTCCGCCATCTCCCTCGCCACCGTCTCACTCACCGCACCAGCCGCCGCCAGCGATTCCTCCCGGACGCCGAGCAGCGCCACCTTCGCCTCGTTCGCATACGTCACAAACCCGTGCGTGAATACCGTGCTCGACCCCGGAACATCCGTCACCCGGTTCGCTATCAATCCTCCGCTGCAACTCTCCGCCGTCGCCAGCTTCAGCCCCTTCTCCGTCAGCAACCTCACCACCGTTTCCTCCATCGAGCTCCCGTCATCACTCACCAGAAACCCGCCAAACCGCTCCAGCACCAGCTTCCTCCCCGCCTCCTTCGCCGCCGGCGCACCGATCAACCGCAAATCCACCTCGCCGACGTGGGCGCAGTAGCCCACCTCGATCCCCGGAATCGCATGCAGCGCCGCATCCACCCCATCGTGGAGATCACTCTCCCCGATCCCGGTGAACTTCAGCTCCAACGCGTCATTTTCCCCATCCACACCCGCCAGCGCCCGCAACCGCGGCAGCACCTCCACCTCGACCATCGGATAGAGCTCACGCGGGGGCCCGGGCAGCAGGAAAACCGCACAGTTCGCCCGCCCGTTCAGCCTCGGCGGCACATACACGCCCGGCGCGGTCCCGTTCGGGTTCGGCAACACGTCCGCCCCCACCGGATGCTGCGCCTGCTTGCGGTTCGCATCCGCCATCGGCCGCCCCCGCTTGGCAAAATACTCCTCCAGGGATCGCAGCGCCGCTTCGTCTTCGATCAACTCCACCCCCATCACCTCCGCCGTGATCTCGCGGGTCAGATCATCACTCGTCGGACCCAGCCCGCCGGTCACGATCACCACTTCATTCCGGCCCACCGCCTCTTCCAGCGCCTGCCGGATCGCATCCCCGTCCGGAACCGTCACCTGACGGGAAATCCGCAAACCCAACTTGAAAAACTCCCGGCCAAACCACGCCGCGTGCGTGTTCACCGTCGTCCCGAGCAACAACTCGGTCCCGGTATTCAGAATCTCAATCCTCATGGCCGGAAACTCCGCCCCAGCCACTCAAGTGGCAAGGGCGGATCATGCCGTTCCGGCAAAAAACCTCAGCCCTCTTTCTCCTCGTCCTTCGCTCCCTCTTCCTTCGGCTGCTCGGCGGCCTTGGTCTGCTCGTTGACGAGCTGCTCGCGCATCTGGTTCATGCCGCCGATGATCTCGCTTTCCGGCGCAATCGCCTTCGCCTCGTCCAGCGCCTTGATCGCCTCGTCCCACTTCTGCTGCTCCGCGAAAATCAACGCCTTGGTCACTGCGATCCGCTGCACCTCATCCTTCTCCAGACCGTCCAGCGTCATCGTTTCGTCCACCAGTTTCACCGCACCGTCGAAGTCCTGCTTCATCGCGAACTCGTTGAGCTTCATCTGGAATTCCTCCAGCTTCACCCGCACCAACGCCGTCTTCACATATCCCGTCTTGTCCTCCGGATCCGCCTTCTTGATCGCCTCGATCACATCACCGTAGAAATCGGAAACCACCGCCGGCTCCAGCTCCATCCCGTTGAGCGCCTCAACCAGCGCCGTCGCCTTGGCCACACCCTCCAGCTTCTCCGCCGCCACGAATGCCGCGTCGGTCTTCGCCTTGGTCGCACGCAGTTCGTCCAGATGCGCCACATACTTCTCCGGACCACCTTCCTGATAGCCGGTCCGCGCATACGGGCGACCCTTCGCGTCCATCAGGTAAATCGTCGGAAACCCGCGAATCCCATACTTCTCGCTCAGCTCCTCGTTCTGCTTCTGCGTCGCCTCGCTGAGCTTCGACTTGTCCTTCGGGAAATCCAGCTCCACCAGCACGAACTTGTCCTTCACACCCTCCTTGAACGCATCGTGCTTGAACACCTCGTCCACCAGCTTGATACACCATCCACACCAGTCGGAACCGGTGAAATCAACAAGCATGTCCTTCTTCGATTCCGCCGCCTCCTTTTTCGCCGCGGAAAAATCGGAAACCCAGCCCTCGCCTCCCGCGAAAACAGAACTGTGAAGCGCCACCAGCGCGGCGCAGGAAACGGTAAGCAGATGTCTGGTATTCATTCTGCCGCGGACCATGGAGCCCGCCATCCCGCCCGTCCAATGGAATCAGCAAAAAAGTTCGCTCATGCCTGATACCCCAACCAATGCCCCAGCCACCTCTCCGCATCCTCCACCGCCATCCCCTTGCGCCGCGCGTAATCCTCCACCTGATCCTTCTGCAGCTCGGAAATCGCAAAATAATGACTCTCCGGATGGGAAAAATACAATCCGCACACCGCCGCCCCCGGATGCATCGCACAACTCTCGGTCAACACCACCTCCGTCGCCGACTCCGCACCCAGCAGCTCGAACAATACCGGCTTCTCGGTGTGGTCCGGTTGCGCCGGATACCCCGGCGCCGGCCGGATGCCACGGTAGTTCTCGTGGATCAACTGCGCCTGGGTCAGCTCCTCCTCCGTCTCATACCCCCACTCCACCCGCGCCCGGTGGTGCAGCAGCTCCGCAAACGCCTCCGCGAACCGGTCCGCGATCGCCTTCACCATGATCGACCCGAACGGATCGTGCTCCGCCTCCAGCTCCGCCGCATATTCATCCGCACCGTGGATGCCCACCACGAAGCCACCCACGAAATCCCGCCCCACCGGCGCCACCCAGTCGGACAACGCGGCGTTCGGCTTCCCGCCGTCCTTCTTCACCTGCTGCCGCAGCGTGTGGAAGCGCGTCGCCTCCTCGCTCCGGCTGTCATCAGCCCACACGATGATGTCGTCTCCGTCCGCATTCGCCGGGTAAAACCCATACACCCCCTTCGCCTTCATCCGCCCGTCGGAAATGATCCGCTCAATCCATCCCAACGCTTCCTCATACAGCTTCGCCGCCTCCTCCGCCCCCGCCGCATTCTTCGTCCGCAGCTCCTTCTTCTCCCGGTCCCACACCCCGCGCAACTCCCACGCATGGAAAAACGGCGACCAGTCGATGTACTCCACCAACTCCTCCAATCCCTGATCGTCAACCACCCGCGCACCAGTGAACGACGGAACCGGCGGCTCGTAGCCCGCCCAGTCGATCTTCGGCGCCGCTGCACGCGCCTCCTCCAGCGTCAGCGTCTCCCGCTTCGCCCCACCCGCAAAACTCCGCCGGATCTTCTCCTGCTTCTCCCGGTTCTCCCTCACGAACCCCTCATTCTGCTCCGCCGAGAGCAGCGACGTCGTCACCGGCACCGATCGCGACGCGTCCAGCACGTGCATCACCGCACCGGAGTAATGCTCCGCGATCTTGATCGCCGTGTGCGCCGCCGAAGTCGTCGCCCCACCCACCAGCAACGGCACCTTCATCCCGCGCCGCTCCATCTCCTTCGCCACGTGAACCATCTCATCCAGCGACGGCGTGATCAGCCCGGATAGACCAATCACGTCAGCGCCAATCTCGGCCGCCTTGTCCAGGATCTTCTCGCACGGAACCATCACCCCCATGTCCGTCACCTCGAACCCGTTGCACGACAGCACCACGCCGACGATGTTCTTGCCGATGTCGTGCACGTCGCCCTTCACCGTCGCGATCAGGAAGCGCCCCGCGGACCTCCCGCGTTCAGCCCGGCGCCGCGCCTCCTCATCCGTTAGGCCGGGATCCTCCGCCTTCAGCGCCGCCACATCCGCCGCCATGTTCTCCGCCTTCTCCTCCTCCATGAAGGGCGTCAGCCACGCCACCGCCTTCTTCATCACCCGCGCCGACTTCACCACCTGCGGCAGGAACATCTTGCCCGCCCCGAAGAGATCGCCAACAACCCCCATTCCGTCCATCAACGGCCCCTCGATCACCTTCAACGGCCGCCCGTACTTCGCCAGCGCCGCCTCGGTGTCCTCGTCGATGAATTTGTCGATCCCCTTCAGCAGCGCATGCTCCAGCCGCTTGTCGACCGTATCCTCACGCCACGACAGATCCTCCTCGATCTTCTTGCCACCCTTGCCCTTGAAGCGTTCCGCCAGTTCCAACAACCGCTCCGTCGCATCCTCGCGCTTGTTCAGCAGCACATCCTCCACCCGCTCCAGCAGATCCTTCGGAATCTCGTCATACACCTCCAGCATCCCGGCGTTCACGATCCCCATGTCCATCCCCGCCTTGCCCGCATGATAGAGAAACGCGGAGTGCATCGCCTCCCGCACCACATTGTTGCCGCGGAACGAAAACGAAATGTTCGACACCCCGCCCGAGACCATCGCCCCCGGCAGGTTCTCCTTGATCCAGCGCGTCGCATTGATGAAATCCAGCGCGTAGTTGTTGTGCTCCTCGATCCCCGTCGCCACCGTCAGGATGTTCGGATCGAAAATAATGTCGTGCGGATTGAATCCCACCTCATCCACCAGGATCCGGTAGGCCCGCTCACAAATCCGCGTCTTGTCTTCATACGTCGCCGCCTGGCCGTCCTCATCGAACGCCATCACCACCACCGCCGCCCCATAGCGCATGATGTGCCGCGCCCGCTCCTTGAACAACTCATCCCCCTCCTTCAGCGAAATCGAATTCACGATCCCCTTGCCCTGCAGGCACTTCAAGCCCGCTTCCAGGATCTCCCACTTCGACGAATCCACCATGAACGGCACCTTCGCAATGTCCGGCTCGCCCTGCAGCAACTGCAGAAAATGAACCATCATTTGCTCACCGTCGATCAAGCCGTCGTCAAAACAGATATCAATCACGTTCGCCCCGTTGTCCACCTGCTGGCGCACGATCTCCACCGCCGCCTCCAGATCGCCGGCCCGCACCAGTTTCGCAAACCGCGGCGAACCCGCCACATTCGCCCGCTCCCCGATCATCAGGAAACGTTTGTCGGAAGTATGATTGTACGCCTCGGTTCCCGAAAGGCGCAGTGCTGGTTGAATCGTTTTCATGGCTTTATCGAATCGTCGAAACGGTGAGATCGCGGAGGAAATCGCGGAGAGTGTTAGGATGGAAAATTGAGGACCCGGCGGCGAAGCCCGTCCTTGAGCAGGGTCACATTGAAATTGATCAGGAGGCCGAGGCATTTTTTTGACAGCCGCAAGTCGGTATTCAACTGGGCTTCATGAATCGGCAGGAGTTCCGCCACCGTCTTCAACTCCACAACCACCTCATCCTCGACAAGCAAATCAATGCGGTACGCATCTTCATCAAGCGCTTTCCCTTTATAAGTCACGGGCACCGCCACCTGCCTTCTCGCCTCAACTCCCCTCATCGAAAGTTCCTCTGCCAACGCCACTTCATACACCCTCTCCAACAATCCCGGACCGAACTCACGATGCACCTCCATCGCCGCATCCACAATGATTCCGGAAATGCGGTTCAATTCTTCTTTAGTCTTCATCACTCTCAAAATTTATCTCTTACAAGCCTCCCCACCGCCGCGTTTCGATCTCACCCCATTCATCACCATCAAGTCTTCCCTCCCAAAAAGCTCCCCGCCCCTCTCCGCAACCTCCCCGTTTGATCCCGCCCTCCGGCGGTCCCCCTGCGGGGCAGTCGCGTCCGCTCCTGTCCATCTCGCTCCGCTCGATTCCGCGTTTCGATTTCATCCCATTCATCGCATCAATTCTCTACGTCCCTTTGCGGCCTCGGCGCATCTGCGGTTCAGCCCCCGACAGGCAGCACCCGCGGCTTGTGCCTCGCCACACCGTTCGCAATCGCCGCGATATGCTCCGGCGTGTTGCCACAGCACCCGCCCGCCAGGTTCAGCAGGCCCTCCCTCGCAAATCCCTCCATGAATTCCTCCATGTGCCGCGGCTCCAGATCAAACCCCGTCGGCGCCAGCGGATTCGGCAGACCCGCGTTCGGATAACACGACACATGCGCCGTCGCGCACTCCGAGAGTTCTTCCAGAAACGGCCGCATCAAATCCGGCCCCAGCGAACAATTCAATCCCACCGCCAGCGGCTTCAAATGCGCGAACGCATTCCAGAACGCCTCCACCTTCTGCGCCGAAATCATCGTCTCGCCACCCCGCCCGACCGCCGCCGATAGAATCAACGGCAGCCTCATTTCCCGCTCGTCAAACACCTCCTGCACCGCCACCGCCGCCGCCTTCGCATTCAGCGAGTCAAACACCGTCTCAATCATCAGAATGTCACAACCACCGTCGATCAACGCCTCCACCTGCTGCTTGTACGCCGTCAACACCTGGTCGAAGGTCACCACCCGGAACGCCGGATCCTCCGCGTCCGGCGAGTTCGTCAGCGAAACCGTCAGCGGCCCGATCGCCCCCGCCACATAACGCGGCCGGCCCGTCTCCTCCGAAATCCGGTCCGCCACCTCACGGCAAATCCTCGACGACTCGAGATTCATCTCACGCGCCAGATCCACCAGAAACGGATTCTCAATCACCTGCTGGAAAAACTCCGGATCCTTCCGCCCGCCCGTCTCACGCGGGTCCTCCATGAAAAACTCGCTCTGCGCAATGCTCGTCGCCGAAAAGGTGTTCGTCTCGCAAATGTCCGACCCCGCCTCGTAAAACCGCCGGTGAATGTCCGCAATCACATCCGGCCGCGTCAGACTCAGAATATCCCCGTTGTTCAACAAATCCTTGGCCGAATCCTTGAACCGCTCGCCACGGGCATCCGCCTCCGTCAACCCATACGTGCGAATGGTCGTCCCCATCGCCCCATCAAGCACAAGAATGCGCTCGGCGAGGGCGGCTTTCAGTTCTTCTGTCCGGTCCAACTGCGGCATGCCCACCTTCTAGACCCAAATATCCGCACCTTCAAGAAACAAATCGTCATATCCGGATATGTTGATGCGACCCTGCCCGCCAGCGCCCTCCGCCACCCCGCCCATCTCCAACCCGCTGGTTGCTTCTTGAAACTTTCCTCTCCGGGCTCATCTTCCCCCCGCCATGGCATTCGCCGACGTTTTTCCGGACCTCCTCCACCACCCCACCCCCCTCATGCGCCGCTTCGAGCGCCTGCTCTCCGAAGAAACCGGAGGCCCGCTCGAAGCCCTCGCCACCCGCAGCCAACAGGCCACCCGCCGCCACTTCGGCCGCACCATGCGCCTCTTCGCTCCCCTCTACCTCTCCAACGAGTGCGTCAACAACTGCACCTACTGCGGATTCTCCCGGGATGCGAACATCCTCCGCACCACCCTCGAAATCGACCATGTCGAACGCGAGGCCCGCCACCTCCAGTCACTCGGCTTCCGCAACGTCCTCCTCGTCGCCGGCGAACACCCGAAGTTCGTCTCCGAAGGCTACCTCCAATCCTGCATCGATACCCTCAAACCCTTCATCCCCAGCCTCGCCATCGAGGTCGGCCCGATGGAGGACGACCAATACGCCGAAATCGTCAACCACGGCGCCGAGGGCCTCGTCGTCTATCAGGAAACCTACAACCGCGACGTCTATCGCACACTCCATACCGCCGGACCGAAAAAACACTTCGACTGGCGGCTTAACTGCCCCGAACGCGCCTACGCCGGCGGATTCCGCCGCATCGGCATCGGCGCCCTCTTCGGCCTCTCCAGCTGGAAACAGGAAGCCATCGCCCTCTGCGCCCACCTCGAATACCTCTACCGCCACTGTTGGAAAGCCCAGCTCACCGTTTCCTTCCCCCGCATGCGGCCCTACGCCGGAAACTACGAATACTCGCCGGACCCCGACCTCTTCCTGCCGGATCGCGAGTTCGTCCGCCTGATCTGCGCCTTCCGCCTCATCTTCCCCCAGGTCGGCATCGTCGTCTCCACCCGCGAACCCGCCGCACTCCGCGACGCCATCGCCACCCTCGGCGTCACCCACATGTCCGCCAGCTCAAGCACCGAACCCGGCGGCTACACCGGCGCCGTCGACCTCCACCTCACCGTCAAGGGCCGCCGCGTCGAACTCACCGAAAAATCCGGCTGCGAAAAAGCCACCGAACAATTCCAGATCAGCGACACCCGCAGCGCCGCCGAAATGGCCGCCATGCTCCAAACCAAAAACCTCGACCCCGTCTGGAAAGACTGGGACGAAGCCCTGCTCGCCCATTAGGGGAAAACCCCATCCCCCATTTCACGGATTCGGCAAACTCCGCCGCGCCCGCATCCCGCGCCCGAATCCCTCACAACGTCAACGGCCCCTTGTGCTTGATCGTTTCCGCCCCTGCCGCCGCACCCGGCATCTCCCCGCGGATCATCTTCGGCTTCGGCCCTTGATCGCCCGGAGCCTTCGCCGTCGCCGTGGTCATCACCTTGGGAATCGTGTCTCCCGTCTGCTCGGTCCAATCCCCCAGCAACCGACGCGCCTTCTTCAGCACCGCCAAGTTCTCTGGATTGCCAACTACGTTGTTCAGCTGGTGCGGGTCCCGCCCCACCTGATAGAGCTCCTCATCCGGACACGGGTTCCGGAACACATTCCGCTGCACATCCGTGAGGGAGCCATCCTTCTGCGCCTGCCAGAGTTCCTTGCCCGCCAACCCGTCATAGGCCTCGACGCACAGGTTCCGCTGATCCGGCAGATTGTTCCTGATGTAGAGCCAGTCACCGAACCGCACCATCCGCTCGTGGTTCGGAAACACATGCCAGTTGTGCTCGGCGAATGCCACCTCCCTCACCACCGCCTCATGGTCCGCGAACACCGGAACCAGACTCACCCCCTGAATCCGCTCGTCCGCCTCCACCCCCGCCAGCTCCAACACCGTCGCCGAAATATCGATCGAACTCGCCAGACTCATCGTCACCCCGGCCCTGATCCTGCCCGGAAACCGCCAAATCATCGGCGGCTTGATCCCGCAATCGTAGAGCCGCGTCTTCGCACGCGGAAACGGCCGCCCGTTGTCCGCAGTCACGATGATCACCGTATCGTCCATCACCCCCTGTCGTTCCAACTCCGCCACCACCGCCCCGACGTAATGGTCGAAGCGGCTGATCTCGTGATAATACCCCGTCAGGTCCTTCCGGGTCCCCGGCCCGTCGATCAGATACGGCGGCACCACCACCTCCTCCGGCCGGTATTTCCTGACCTCCCCGCTCGTCTGCCAATCGCGGTGCGCGTCAGTTGAGGCAAACCAGAAAAAAAACGGCCGGTCCTTCGGACGCTCCCGCACCACCTCCACCCAATCCTCCTCTTTCCCCGGCCCCCTGCCCCTCGATACCCGGTCAAACGCCGTGCTCGCCCAGTCCCCCATGTGGTGCTTCCCCGAAAGCGCCGTGTAATAACCCGCCTCCTTGAGCAACTTCGGAAACAACACCTGCCCCTCCGGCAGTTTCGTATGCAACTCCGGCGCACCCGTATTGTGCGGATACCGCCCAGTGATGATGCTGCAACGGCTCGGACTGCAGCTGCTGATGGTCAGCACGCCGTTGTCAAACCGAAGCCCGTCCTCCGCCAGCGCGTTGATGTTCGGCGTCTCCACCGTCGGATGCCCGTAACAACCGACATCCTCCTGCGAAACATCATCCGCGAGAAAAAACACCACGTTCGGCCGCTCGCCGCCGAAACCAGCGACCACACAACCGAACCACCCCGCCATCACCAGCAACGTTTTCACCATCGCAATGCAATCATCTCCGTTCGGATACGCAACACAACCCATCCGGTGTTTCATCAGCAATCCTCATCGCGAATCCGTCAGCTGAAAAACCACCCGCACCGGAGCCGCACCGGAAAACCACCGCGCCCGGCGGCATCGCTCACTTCCCGCCCCGCAGCTTCATCACCCCCGTCATCACCACCAGCGCCAGCGATCCCGCCACCAGCCCGGCCACCCCGTTGAACAAGGTGCTCGCCAGCCCGCCGGAAAACCCGCCCATCGGCTCGACCAAGTGCTCGAGCCAGTGATGCACCGGCCCGATGCCGTGCACAATGATCCCGCCGCCGACGAGAAACATCGCCGCCGTCCCCACAATCGTCAGCCCCTTCATCAAATACGGCGCAAACCCCAGAATCCCGCGCCCCATCGCCTTCGCCGCACCACTCTCCTTCTGGCTCAGATGCAGCCCCAGATCGTCCAGCTTCACGATGCATCCCACCAGCCCATACACCCCCACCGTCATGATCAGCCCGATCATCGAAAGCACCAGCGCCTGCGTCAGCAACGGCTGTTTCTCCACCGTTCCCAGCGTGATCGCGATGATCTCCGCAGACAGCACGAAATCCGTCCGCACCGCCCCCTTGATCTTCGCCTTCTCCCACTCACCGCCACCTTCCACCAGACTCGCGAGATTCTCCTTCGCCTCCTCCACCGTCTTCTTCCCGCCCTGACCGTCACCATCGTGCCCCTCATGCCCCTCCCCGTCATGCTTGTGGAGAAACTTGTGCGCCAGCTTCTCACACCCCTCGTAACACAAATACAAACCACCGATCATCAACAGCGGGGAAATCAGCCACCCCGCAAACGCACTGATCAACAACGCCGCCGGAATCAAAATCAACTTGTTCACCAACGACCCCTTCGCCACCGACCACACCACCGGCAGCTCGCGCTTCGCAACCACACCGCTCACCTGCTGCGCGTTCAGCGCCAGATCATCCCCCAGCACGCCCGCCGTCTTCGCCGTCGCGCGCTTCGTCATCACCGCCACGTCGTCGAGCACCGATGCAATGTCATCCAGCAGCAAAAGCAAACTTCCTGAAGCCATGCCCCATCCTTGCCCGCAACAAGCGCCCCCGCGCAAGCACCGTTTTCACACTCCTATTGCCACTCCTATTGCCACTCCTATTGCCGCTTTGACGAAATCCCCGAAACCCAGCAAACTCCCACCAATCCATGTCCCCCCTCGAAGCCATCGTCGCACTCAACATGCTGCCCAAAATCGGACCCGTCCGCGTGCAGCGACTGCTCGATGCCTTCCACACCCCCCAGGCCATCCTCGGCGCACCCGTCGACCGCCTCACCCGCGTCGAAGGCATCGGCCCGGAAACCGCCCGCATCATCCACTCCTGGCAGGACCACGCCGACCCCGCCGCCGAGATCAATGAAGCCCGCGAACGCGGCATCTCCATCATCACCCGCGACTCGGAATCCTATCCCAACCCCCTCCTCCAAACCTACGACCCGCCACTCCTCCTCTACGTCTGGGGCGAACTCAAACCCACCGACAAACACGCCATCGGAATCGTCGGATCACGCCGCGCCACCACCTACGGCCGCAACACCACCAAAAAACTCTCCTACCAGATCGCCGCCGCCGGCTTCACCATCATCTCCGGACTCGCCCGCGGCATCGACACCACCGCCCACGAAGCCGCCATCGCCGCCGCCGGCCGCACCATCGCCGTCATCGGCTCCGGACTCGGCAAACTCTATCCGCCGGAAAACTTCGCCCTCGCCGAAAAAATCGCCTCGGGCCACGGCGCCGTCGTCTCCGAATTCCCGCTCTCCACCGCCCCCGACAAACAAACCTTCCCCATGCGCAACCGCATCGTCGCCGCATGGTCCCGCGCCCTGCTCGTCACCGAATGCCCCGCCTGGTCCGGCTCACTCATCACCGCAAACCTCGCCGCAGAATACGGCAAACCCATCTTCGCCGTCCCCGGCCCCATCGACAAACCCACCTCCGCCGGCTGCAACCAGCTCATCCGCGACGGCGCCACCCTCGTCAGCGACTCATCCCATGTCCTCGACGACCTCGGCCAACTGCCATTCTCCCGCCCCACACCAACCACCGATCCCGCCGATCCCGCCGAACCGGAACAACCCGCGCCCGCCAGCCTGTCTGCCGATGAATCCACAATCCTCGACGCCCTCGCCCCTGGCGAAGCCACCGTCGACCTCGTCATCGAACGCTCCGGACTGCCCGCTCACATCGTCACCACCACCCTGCTCAAACTCGAAATCAAACATCGGGTGATCGCCCTTCCCGGCTTCAGATACGCCGCCAGATAGGCAATTACCAACTCCATCGTTTCCGGCCACCCATCAAGACAACTATAAACTACGCGAAACCGTAATTCTTGGACCGGTTTTTCATAGTATGGTGCTTGCAGATGACCGACAAAACGAAACTTCAGCAGCTCTTCGAAGCCGCCCTGCGGCACTCCTCGGAGATCCGCCCCGGACCGCCCAAACAGGCGTATCCCGGCGCTGAATTCGTCCCCAAACCCGAGCCATCCACCACCCGATGCTTTACCCCCAAGGTTGCTGCTGAACCCCACACCCCCGTTGCTACTGCCGACCCCGCTATCCCCAGTGCCCCCTCGGCAGAACGCAACGCAGCCCACACCCCCGCGAAACCCGCGCGCGCCAACCACACCCACACCATCAGCGCACTCGTCACCAGCGCCATGGCAGCCGCCAACGACGCCGGCGAAAATAACCCGATTCCCGACGCGGAAATGAAAGAGCTCACGACCGGCGGAAGTAACAAATCCGGCCAACACAAGCGCACCATGGGTGAGATTTCCGGAAAAATGAATGCCGACCGCGGCAAGCATCCCAGCTCTTCCAAAGTCCCTCTCGAAAAGGGCGACACTTTTGAGTGGTAACGACCCCCCCAGGGACCGCGAAAGGCCAAGTTCGCGACCCCCGGCACAAAGGTCAGCTCAGCGAGAACCCCGTCGTTTTGGGAAGGGCGACGGGGTTCTTCGTATCTTCCCCCCCTCCCCGACAACAGCCTTGCCAGCACCGCCCCGAAACCCCCATCATCCCCCCGCTCCAAGCACAACGCCCCGGTAGTTCAACGGATAGAACAAGGGTTTCCTAAACCTTAGATAGAGGTTCGATTCCTCTCCGGGGTATTTCCTCAAAATCGGCTGAAAACCCTGATAAATGGACATTTGCGACGATTCTCTCCCCTGATTAGTCTTGCGTGAAGTCGCAAACAAATGCGCTAAATTGCGCCGAATTGCGAGTTTTAACAGTAAGAAAGCGTAAGGTTGGCAACTCTGAAAAGAAACCGCCGCCGCTCCCACTCGGAACGACGGCGGCCCAACTGCCAATGATCAGGACCACGGAAAACGCGGACCATTGGCTTCCATCTGGCGTCCCGCAAACGCCAAAGAAACGAGAGTCATTCAACCTCCGACCCTACCCGCAGGGAAATCGAAGCCGGATCGGTGCGCATGATCAGGTGACGCTCTTTCGACGCAAGACCGTATGCCACAGCATTCCCCAGCTTCTTGAAAAGCTTCACCTCACCATTCGACGACATGAGAAGGCAACTCGGACAATGAAACCCGCTGCTTTCCTCGTCGGAGTCTTCAAGTGCTTTCACCAGAGTCGCCTTCAGTCCGGCCTTTGATTCAGAGATTGCGGCGGCCTTTCGCTCTTCCTTCTCCTTGTGATGCTGGGCGGCAAGCTGGTCGAGATCACCCAACCCATACTTGCCCGCTTCAACGTCGGCCCTAAGTGATTCTTCAATCGAATCCAGATAGGCCCGCACCTCAGCCGGGCCGTTCCTGAGAAGCTCGGAAACTTGCCTCTTTCTCCAATTCTTCAAGCCCTCCTCACGGCGTTCTAGGGGCGAGGCCGACAAGGCCATCACCACCTTGTCGCCGGATTCGTAGGCGGAAGCGCAAACCTCCTCAATCTCCACGTTGGGAGACGCGAAGCGCAAGCAGAGGTCCATATCGGTCTTGATCAAGGCGGGGTTGATTATTTGGGCATCGGGCACTGGCGCGGTAACAGTCATGGTTTCGTTGGTTGGTATTTGGTTTCGTATTCAGTTGGAAGGTCTGCCGTATTTCGTCCGCCTCAAAGCGCGAGCCTTGCGAGCAAGTTTGAACTTCGCGCATCCGTCCGTTTCTTCACCCAGGCGAAACAGCACATCGGCAAGAGCGTCCCGGTGGGATTCACCCAGGGATTTCAACGCTTTGGGCTTCGACTCCTCACGCCGCCGATCCCTCATTTGCTTCACCCTCCGGTTCCGGTCCGCAATGGCCCTCTTCTTGGCACGTTTCAGAGTGGGGGCATCTCCACGGATACCCCAAGACGGGGCACGGACTTCTGACTTTTGTTGCGGGGTTGGTTTCATCAGGCGGGAGTAGTTGGCGAGAAAATCGAGCGGGGATCACCTCTTGCGAGGTGTCAAACGCAGCACAACGCAAACGCCACTAAATGGGCTTCCCAATATCAAAAAGACCATCCCACAACCCTTGTCCTTCCTTGGTTTGTGGCATTCTGGCCATTTTCCCCGGGGGCTTTTCCTCTTCCTATCCAACAACCCTTTCACTACCCCGTCGCCCTAGACCTTCTAATATATCGAATCTCAAACTCCAGAATGCCACAAAGCTCCATTTTACAATACTTCCAGAGTGGCCTTTTGATTTGAGACATGGCCATATCGAGACAGTTTTTGCACGCCGTCGATGCACAAAAGGGAACCAGCCCCGACAGGGGCAAGAAACCTTCCCGGTTCCGGTGCCAGAAAAAAAGCGGACCCCGCCCGCGCCTTTTGGCTGCCAGTGCCCCGACCCTGCCCCCAGGCCGCCCCGCAAAAGATTCCTTGCCCGGGGGGGATCCGCCATGGCTGGCCCGCCCGGGGTCTTTGGAGGCATCCCCACCCATGGAAGGCGGGGGCACGGGGCATCACAGGAATCGCACGGGATACTTGGCCCCGGCAGATGCCTCCCGCTTTCCAAACTCAAACAGGCGGCCCCTGCTATCCACCAAATGCCGTCCCTTCAGCTTCTTCAGGCGATGCCCCAAGGCCCGCTTCGGTTCTTTAGCAAAACCGACCACCAACTCTAGCATATCCATTTCTTCCGCCCGGCCAAGAATCTCGTCGGTGACGAACACGGGCGGAGTATCCTCCTCACACTCACCCACCAAACCTGCAATCACCATCTTCAATGCTCGGCTCGCTTCATCACCTCCGCTTGTCGTTTCGCGTGCGGCGAACGGGTTCGCCATACCGAAACTGGTAACGATGCCACCCACAAGCCCCGTCCATTCCTCAAACGACGGCTTGCCATTCTCCCGCTCCAACGGCCTCCCCTTGGCTTTCCAAGCCCGAACCAGATACCACAGGGCGGCCAGAAAGCGGGAGCGGGTGGAGTCTGAGAACAGCCAAGAGGGAGTGATGGGATTCTTGAACG
>JAUTCT010000034.1 GCA_030673875.1 Verrucomicrobiota bacterium JB025
CCGTCCGGAAAGCCACCGGAATACTCATCACGTCGTGTTCTGTCAGACATTCCGGCATAGTGGGCCACTACATATAGAGTACAAGTGAAATATCGGACAATATGAACTACTACTCAAAGTGAGGTAGCCCTGACCAATCCCGCTTTTCCACACATCTCAGCTTGACAGCCACCCCCATTTCGGCAATCTCCCCCGCCCCGGCGCGTTGGAAACGTGACGGACCAACGCAACACCTCATGAAAAAGGACATTCATCCTCAATACCATCCGGTCGTCTTCGTCGACATGACCACCGGCTCGCGCTTCGTTACGCGCTCCACCAAGACCTCCGACAAAAAGGAAGAGATCGACGGCGTCGAGCATAACGTCATCTCCATCGGCATCACCTCCGCTTCCCACCCGTTCTTCACCGGTCAGAAGCAGTTCGTCGATACCGAAGGCCGCATCGACAAGTTCCAAAAACGCTTTGGCGCGGTCCGCCGCGTCGGCAAGCCGAAAATCGGCTGAGCCAACAAGCTTTATTTCCCAAAACGCCCGTCCGCTCCCGCGGCCGGGCGTTTTTGCGTCCCCGCATTTTCAGTCGCTCCGCATTTCTGCCTTCCAGCCATTCCGCCTTTCAGCCTTTACTCCCTGCGTGCTCGCGAAACGAATCATCCCCTGCCTCGATGTCACCGACGGCCGCGTCGTCAAAGGTGTCAACTTCGTCGACCTCGTCGACGCCGGCGACCCCGTCGAATGCGCCATGGCCTACAACGAGCAGGAAGCCGACGAACTCGTCTTCCTCGACATCACCGCCTCGTCCGACAACCGCGCCACCATGGTCGACGTCGTCCGCCGCACCGCCCAGCACTGCTTCATCCCGCTCACCGTCGGCGGCGGCATCCGCTCGGTCGACAACATGCGCGAAATGCTCCTCGCCGGCGCAGACAAGGTCGGCATCAACACCTCCGCCGTGAAAACCCCAGACCTCGTCGACCAGGGCGCCAAGGCATTCGGCAGCCAGTGCGTCGTCGTCGCCATCGACGCCAAACGCGAAGGCCCCGGAAAATGGGGCGTCTACACCCACGGCGGACGCACCCCCGTCGGCCTCGACGCCGTCGAATGGGCACGCGAAGTCTGGAACCGCGGCGCCGGCGAAATCCTCCTCACCAGCATGGACTCCGACGGCACCCAGGCCGGCTACGACTGCGAACTCACCGCCGCCGTCTCCTCCGCCGTCGGCATCCCCGTCATCGCATCCGGCGGCGCCGGCAACCTCGACCACATGGTCGAAGTGCTCGACAAAGGCAAGGCGGACGCCGTGCTCGCCGCCTCCATCTTCCACTTCGGCATGCACACCGTCGGCCAGGCCAAGCAGCACTTCGCCCAACACGGCATCCCCGTCCGGCCCATCGTCAAAACCGCCTGAGCACCCAGACCGCCGCGGCTTCCTTCTTGTCAGGGATCACCCTCTGGCTCATAACTTCACGGCTTGCCAACAAAGCACTCAACCCTATGAAAAAATACATTGCCCCCCTACTGGCCGCCGCCAGCGCCCTGTTCCTATCAGGCTGTCTCCAGAACGAGACCACCCTCCACATCA
Source organism: Verrucomicrobiota bacterium JB025 (assembly GCA_030673875.1). Taxonomy (GTDB): domain Bacteria; phylum Verrucomicrobiota; class Verrucomicrobiia; order Verrucomicrobiales; family Akkermansiaceae; genus Luteolibacter. The sequence continues at coordinate 1,582 of JAUTCT010000034.1, forward strand.
ACAAGGACGGCAGCGGAAAACTCGTCGAAGAAACCCGGCTTGGCGCCCAGATGCTCACCATGATGGGCGGCATGGCAGCCATGGGCGGCGAACAAGCGGCCACCGATCCGCTCGACGACATGTTCACCGAGGAAAAAGCCAGGGAACGCGCCGCCAAAATGGGCGAAGGCGTCGAATTCTCCAAAATCGAGAAAATCGACAAAAACGGAGCCAAGGGTGCCCGCGTCATCTACACCATCAAGGACATCAATCAATTCAAACTCTCCTCGGATGCCGGCATGGAAAACCTCTCCTCCATGGGCGGCCCGAACGCCCAACAGCAAATCGAAGAGGCCAAAGAAGAAGACAAACCCATCACCTTCTCCCTCAAAAACGACACCCTGACCGTCAACCTTCCCCAACCGAAACCCGAAGACGCCGAAGCCGCCGGTGACGACGCCAACGCGGAAATGGAAAACCCGCAAATGGAAGCCATGATGAAGGAAATGCTCGGCGACATGAAAATGAGCATCAAAATCGTCGTCGAAAGCGGCATCTCCAAAACCACCGCCACCCACAGCGAGGGCAACACCGTCACCCTCATGGAAATGGACATGGCCAAAATCATGGAAAACCCCGACGGCCTCAAAAAACTCACCAAAATGGACCAACAGGACCCCAACAAGGCCATGGAGGAACTCAAGGACGTCAAAGGCGTGAAATTCGAGCCCAAGGAAACCATCACCATCAAACTCAAATAACCCCAACCAACCCAATCACCGCCCCCGGCCGCCTCACCGCCCCGGGGGCTTTTTCACGCCCAAACCCCAAACCCCAAATCTCAAATCTCAAATCTCAAATCTCAAATCTCAAATCCCGCCTCGCCCCTCACCACCAGCCCGCAGGGCGCTACCCGAAAAAATCATTCTGCCATCAATGATTCTGCCAATCCCCCAAAGCCCATCAGCCCCAAAGCCCAAAGCCTATCAGCCCCACCCAGCTTGAGCCCAAGCGCGAAGCTCCCTTCCTCAATCCTTGGCGCCCTTGGCGACTTGGCGGTTCAATCCCCCCCAGAGCCCATCAGCCCCCAGAGTCCAAAGCCCACCAGCCCCACCCAGCTTGAGCCCAAGCGCGAAGCTTCCTTCCTCAATCCTTGGCGCCCTTGGCGGCTTGGCGGTTCAATCCCCCCAAAGCCCACCAACCCCCAAAGCCCATCAGCCCATCCCCAGTGCCTAATCCTGCCGAGTCAGTTCCACAAACACATCCTCCAGCGTTGCCACGTGCCGCGCCAACGACCTCATCGGCCACCCATACTGCGCCGCCAGACGCGCGATCCTCTCTCGTGAATCCGTCCCGGAATCCACCCACACCGTGAAATTCGACCACCCCTCCTCCATCTCCTCGGATGTCACCTTCTTGACGTGATCCAGCCGCCGGATCGCCCCGGCAACCACCTCCGCGTCCGCCTGCACCTCCACCTCGATCCGCCCCGCCGCACGCATCCGGTCGGTCAGATTCGCTGGCGAATCCGCCGCCTTGATCCTCCCGCCATCAATGATGATCACCCGCCCGCAGGTCATTTCCACCTCATGCAGAATGTGCGTGGAAATCAACACCGTATGGTTCTCCGCCAGCCGGTTCACCAACTCGCGAATCTGCCGGATCTGGTTCGGATCCAGTCCGTTCGTCGGCTCGTCCAGAATCAACAACTCCGGCTCGTGCACCAGCGCATCCGCCAGCCCGACCCGCTGCCGGTAGCCCTTCGAAAGCGTCTTGATCATCTTCCGCCGCACGCTGTCCAGCCCGCAGGTCTCGATCACCTCACCCACCCGCCGCCGCGCGTCACTGTTGCCCAGCCCCTTCAGCTGCGCCCGGAACTTCAAATACTCCCGCACCCGCATGTCGTCATACAGCGGCACATTCTCAGGCATGTAGCCGATCTTCCGCCGCGCCTCCACCGACTCACGGTAAATGTCGTGCCCCGCGATCGTCGCCGTCCCCGATGTCGGCGGCAAATACCCCGTCAGCATCCGCAGCGTCGTCGTCTTGCCCGCCCCGTTCGGCCCCAGAAACCCGACGATCTCGCCGCGCTCCACCGAAAAGGAAATATCACGAACCGCCTCGTGGCGGGCATACCGTTTGCTTAAGTGGTTTACTTCGATCATCAGCCGATTTTTCGCAGAAAATGCCCGCCTTGTTCCATTGACCTATCGGGGCGGCACCCTTAATGAAGGTCCTCACCGGACGGGCCAAGCGGTAAATGCTCTGACTAGCCTCAAATTTCCAAACACAAACCATGAATTCTTCGGTTTCACCTCGCCAAAATGCGGCCCTGATGGAGGAAAAATACGCACTCTGGTGCGAAAACCCGCACTCAGTCGAGGAATCCTGGTCCGCCTTCTTCGAAGGCTTCGAACTCGGCGCCACCCGCGCCGAGGAACAGGAACAAGCCGAACTCGCCATGAATGCCGACGTCGCATTCTTCGGCCGCGTCGTCGCCCTGATCTACAACTACCGCACCCTCGGCCACACCCAGGCCCACATCGACCCCCTCAACGAAGCTCCCCCGCAAAACCCGCGGCTCGCCTACGACCAGTTCGGCCTCTCCGAAGCCGACCTCGACCGCGAGGCATGGAACGCCTTCTTCCGCCACGGCGAACGCATGAAACTGCGCGACATGATCGCCGCGCTCGAAGCCACCTACTCGGGCTACATCGGCTTCGAGTTCATGCACATCCACCACACCCCCGTCCGCCACTGGCTGCGCGAACGCTTCGAGGCCCGCCTCAAATCCCCCATCGGAAACCCCTCCCGACAACTCTCCGCACTCCGCTGGGTGCTCGAAGCCGAAGCATTCGAAACCTTCCTCGGAAAACGCTTCCTCGGCGAAAAACGCTTCTCCAACGAAGGCGGCGAGGGCGTCATGATCCTCCTCAACGCCATCCTCGAAAACTGCCCCGCCAACGGCGTCCGCGAAATCGAAATGGGCATGTCACACCGCGGCCGCCTCAACGTGCTCGCAAACTTCGTCCGCAAGGCACTCCCCACCGTCCTCTACGAATTCACCCCCACCTACGAACCCGACCTCGTCGCCGGCGACGGCGACGTCAAATACCACCTCGGCTTCGAAAGCATCCGCGAATTCCCCGACGGCAAAGTCCGCGTCTCCCTCGCCGCCAACCCCTCCCACCTCGAAGCCGTCAACTCCGTCGTCGAAGGCAAGGCCCGCGCACGCCAGCGCATCCTCAGCGAACAGGACGACTCGGAATCATCCATCGACCGCACCAGCGTCCTGCCCATCCTCGTCCACGGCGACGCCGCCTTCGCCGGCCAAGGCTCCGTCGCCGAAGTCCTCAACCTCTCCCAACTCCCGGGATACCGCACCGGCGGAACCATCCACCTCATCATCAACAACCAGATCGGCTTCACCACCACCCCCGAAGACGCCCGCTCGTCCGACTACGCCACCGACATCGCCAAAATGGTCGACGCCCCCGTCCTCCACGTCAACGGCGAGGAACCGATGGAGCTCTTCTGGACCGCCCTCTTCGCCCTCGAATTCCGCCAGGAATTCGGCCGCGACATCGTCATCGACATGTACTGCTACCGTCGCCAGGGCCACAACGAAGCCGACCAGGCTGCCTTCACCCAACCCCTCATCGCCCGCCAGATCGCCGACCGACCGACCTTCGGCACCCTCTACAAAAAACGCCTCATCGACCAGGGCGTCATCGCCGCCGAAGACGTCACCGCCCTCGAACAAGCCATCTGGGACAAACTCGACGACGGCTACAAACGCATGGAGGAACTCCAACAGGCCGGCGACTTCACCGTATTCTCCGGCTCCACTGGTATCAGCCAGCCCGAATACTCCCACGCCCCCGTCCCCACCGGCATCGCCCCGGAAACCCTCCAGGAAATCGGCACCGCCGTCACCACCGTCCCGGATGACTTCCACCTCAACCCCACCCTCGCCAAACGCTTCTTCCCCCGCCGCGTCAAGGCCCTCGCCAACAAAGGCCCCTTCGACTGGGCCTTCGCCGAAGCCCTCGCCTTCGGATCCCTCCTGCTGGAAAAAACCCCCGTCCGCCTCTCCGGCCAGGACGTCGGACGCGGCACCTTCTCACAACGCCACCTCGTCCTCCACGACTACCAGACCTGCGAGGAATACATCCCCCTCCAGAAACTCACCTCGCACTCCGCCAAACTCTGCATCCACAACTCACTGCTCTCCGAGTTCGCAGTCCTCGGCTTCGACTACGGCTACTCGCTTTCCTACCCCCGCATGCTCACCCTCTGGGAAGCCCAGTTCGGCGACTTCTCCAACGGCGCCCAAGTCATCATCGACCAATTCATCTCATCCGCCGAGTCCAAGTGGCAGACGCCCAGCGACCTCGTCATGCTCCTCCCCCACGGCTACGAAGGCATGGGCCCGGAACACTCCAGCGCACGCCTCGAACGCTACCTCCAGCTCTGCGCCGAGCATAACATGATCGTCGCCAACCTCACCACGCCCGCCCAATACTTCCACATCCTCCGCCGCCAGAAACACCGCGCCTTCCGCAAGCCGCTCGTCCTCATGACACCCAAGAGCCTGCTCGGAAAACCCAGCGCCGTCTCCGCCGAAGAAGACTTCATCGGCGGCTCCTGCTTCCAGGAAGTCCTCCCGGACCCCATGGAGTTCGCAAACCCCGCGGACGTCCACCGCATCATCTTCTGCTCCGGCAAGGTCTTCTACGACCTCCTCGAATTCCGCGCCGAACGCGAAATCGAAAACGTCGCCATCATCCGCATCGAACAACTCTACCCCTTCCACCGCGACATGGCCGCCGCCATCGCCGCCTCATTCCCCTACGCCGCACAGTTCGTCTGGTGCCAGGAAGAACCCAAAAACATGGGCGCATGGATGTTCATCCACGAAGCCCTCGGCGAAGCCGTCGACTCACGCATCAACTTCGCCGGCCGCGAAGCCGCATCCAGCCCCGCCGGAGGCTCCAAAGCCATGCACAAACGCGAACAACACATCCTGCTCGAAAACGCTTTCGGACTCTAACCAACACTCCCGATCCCCACCACCCACCTTCTCCCATGACCACTGACGTCACAGTCCCCGCCGCAGGCGAATCCGTCACATCCGCTAACGTCGCACGCTGGCACTTCAGCCACGGCGACACCGTCCAGAAAGGCGACGTCCTCGTCACCCTGGAAACCGACAAAGTCTCCAACGAACTCGAAGCCGACGCCAACGGCATCCTCGAAATCCTCGTCAACGAAGGCGAGGAAGTCGCCATCGGCACCCTCATCGCACACATCACCGCCAGCGAACCGGGCGCACAACCCGCCGCCGCACCCATGCCCGCAGGCACCAGCGCCACCACCGCACCGCAACCGCCGGCACTCCCCCAGGCCGAACCCTCGCAATCCACCGCCGCCACCGCACCGATCGCACTCGCCGTCCCACCCGCCGGCGAATCCATCACCTCCGCCACCGTCGCCAAATGGCTCAAAAACGACGGCGACCAGGTCACCATGGGCGAAACCCTCGTCATCCTCGAGACCGACAAAGTCTCCAACGAACTCGAAGCCCCCGCCAACGGCATCCTCCACATCATCACCCCGGAAGGCGACGAAGTCGAAATCGGCACCACCATCGCCTCCATCGACCCCGGCGGACGCGAACTCCAGCCCACCACCGCACCGGAACCCGCCCATCCCGCACCCAAAGCCGCGGGCGACATGCCGCAGCCGCGGCCGGCACCACAGCCCGTGCCCGCCGCCCCCGCTCCCGCCCGCCCCACACCCGCCCCGGCACCCCGGCCAGCCAGCGGCCCCGCTCCCAGCACTCCTGCGCCAGCGCCCGCCGCCGCCCCCGTATCAGACGGCCGCACCACCCGCCGCAAAATGTCCATGCTGCGCCGCAAGATCGCCACCCATCTCGTCAACGCCCAGCACACCGCCGCCATCCTCACCACCTTCAACGAAGTCGACATGACCGAAATCATGTCCCTCCGCAAAACCGTGCAGGAAGAATTCATCAAGAAACACGGCGTCAAACTCGGCTTCATGTCCTTCTTCGTCAAAGCCGTCACCCAGGCCCTCAAGGACGTCCCGTCCATCAACGGCAGCATCGAAGGCAATGAAGTCGTGCAAAACCACTTCTACGACATCGGCGTCGCCATCGGCACCGAAAAAGGCCTCGTCGTCCCCGTCCTCCGCGACTGCGACAAAAAATCCTTCGCCGAAATCGAACAGGACATCATCGACTACGCCACCAAGGCCCGCGACGGCAAAATCACCATCGACGACCTCCGCGGCGGCGTCTTCTCCATCTCCAACGGCGGCACCTACGGATCCCTGCTCAGCACGCCCATCCTCAACCCGCCCCAAAGCGGCATCCTCGGCATGCACACCATCCAGCAGCGACCCGTCGCCCTCAATGGCGAAGTCGTCATCCGCCCGATGATGTATCTCGCCCTCTCCTACGACCACCGCCTCGTCGATGGCAAGGAAGCCGTCACCTTCCTCATCAAAATCAAGGAATCCCTCGAGTCCCCCGCCCGCCTCATGCTCGACATGTGACAACCGTCACCGCAGCGGCGACCGTCTTCCGCCCCGCCGCTGGAGCGTCCCGCTCCAGTGGTTCCGGGAGCGTCCCGCTCCCGCCTCGAGAACGGGCAATCCTGCCCGCGGCAGCTGGTTGACAAAGCCCCGCCACAACAAGATCCCGGAGGGATCACAGCCAGTAGCCGGGGGTCGAGCGCAGCGACACCCCCGGATTCCCGCCCACCCCAAAGTCATCGCATCCCGGCAGGGATGCCAGCGCCGCGCTACCCGCCGCAGCCCGCCACCCTTCGGCAGCGACCCACCGCCGCGGCGTCCGCCGTCATTTAAACACCACCGCGCCTCAGGCCTTGGCCTTTTTCCCGGCCTTCTTGCCGCTCTTCTTCGCCTGCTTCTTCTTCAGGCGCCTCTCAAGCTCCGGCCACTGCTCGCGGCTCACAATGAACCCCTTGCACTCCGGCTCGCCACAGCGGCACGGGTGGTCTTCATAACAATCCACATCAAAACCATAGTCGAAGGTCAACTCGTCGCCCTCCTTCAGGTCGCGCAGCGCGTGGATGAAAATCTGGTCCTCCTCAATCCACGCCTCGCAGTTCGGATTGCATGAATGGTTGATCAATCGCGCCGTATTCCAGGGCACGTTGCCATCCAGATCGATATCGTCATCCAGCGTGAAAATGTAAACCGCCGCACCTCCCGTTTCCAGAGACTCCTCGTGCAAGTCGATCCCCCGCCGGTTGCTCTCCTCCTTGTCGATCCGCTCGCCGACATACTCGATGATCTTCGTGCCCTTCTCGATGTCCTGCGTCGCATACACCCCCTGCCCGTGAATCACCGAGCCCCGCACCTCGCAGAGCTCGCTTTGACCCCGCTTCCACAGCTCACGCATCTTCTCATAGAGCTTTCGCTCCCTATCCAGCAGACTCTTTTTCTTCCCCATCTCCCAAACTCATTTCACCTCCCGCTTGTTCACGGGCGGCAGTTCCATATTCTGCGGCAGCGTGATGAAAAGACTGCGCAAATCACTCACCTTCAATCCGGCACCGTCAATGAAGGTCCAGTCGTCCTTCCCCTTGTCGCAGATCGCCACCTGATAGCCCGTGCTCTCCACCACCAGCGGCTTCTGCCCACCCTGCCGCAAAATCCGGAACTTCGTCACCGTCGGCACCAGCACCATCCACTTGGTATACACCAGCCGCTCCACCACCTTGCCGTTCTCACGCCTCATCTGGCTCCCCGGTGCCACCTCATAGGTGCGCGGTTGCCCCTGCGGCTTGAATGACAACATGCTCACCCCCTGCTGCACCATCTGCTGCGCCACCCCGTCCAACCGGCGCTCCAGCTCCTTCATCCCCCCCACCCGCTTCGCAAAGCGCTCCTTCCACTCCGGATTCATCCGCTCCACCGCCGCCTGATAACGCCCCAGAACCACCTCGTCGCCGAGCTTGCCAACCGCCGCTACCGCGCTCGCCACCACCTGCGGCGGCACCGGCTCGGAAACCACCTCCGACTCGGACAATGGCGGCGTGCTCTCCGCAGCCCGGACGCACACCGCACCCGACGACAACAGCATCACCGTCAATAAAACAAACTGGTTCACTTTCACGCCCTCATGGATGGCCCCTCCCGCCCGCCGCGTCAAGCCAGACCCCCGCCGCCACACCACCTCATCCGGATGCACAGTCAATTCCGCTTGGAATCTCCCGGCCCTTTGCATACACCTCCCCACCCATGGCGAAACAGGCACTCGGAAAAGGACTCGGAGCTTTGATTAAAAAAGGCCCCGCACCCACGGCGAACAACCACCCGGTTGCCGACGAAGACGACGCCACACGCGTGCGGGACGTCCCACACTCCCAGGTCATCCCCAGCCCGCTCCAACCGCGCGCCACCTTCGTCGAAGCCCCGCTCGAAGACCTCGTCGAATCCATCCGCCAACACGGCATCATCCAGCCGCTCATCGTCCGCAAGGTCGACGGCAAATACGAACTCATCGCCGGCGAACGCCGCTGGCGCGCATCCGGTAAACTCGGACTCGAAACCGTCCCCGTCATCGAACGCGAGGCATCCGACCGCGACGTGCTCGAGATGGCTCTCATCGAAAACCTCCAGCGCGAGGACCTCAACCCGATGGAAGAGGCCGCCGGCTATGTCCGCCTCGCCAAGGAATACTCACTCAAGCAGGAGGAAATCGCCGGCCGCGTCGGCAAATCCCGCGCCACCGTCGCCAACGCCATGCGCCTGCTCGACCTCCACAACGACGTGCAACTCCTCGTCGCCCGCGGCAGCCTCTCCGTCGGCCACGCCAAGGCCATCCTTGCCATCAAGGACCAACCGAGCCAACTGCTCGCCGCAGACCAGGTCATCCGCCGCAAACTCACCGTCCGCGCCGCGGAAAAACTCGCCCAATCGCTCGCCAACGGCGGCGACACCCAGGGAAGCTCGAAAAAATCCGCCCAATCCCGCGAACTCGACGTCCACATCCGTGCCGTCGCCAATAAACTGCGCGGACACCTCGCCACCCACGTCGCCATCCAGCACGGCGCCAAAAAAGGCAAAATCGAAATCGAATACTACGGCGACGACGACCTCCAGCGCCTGCTCGACCTCCTCGGCCTCAAGGACGAGTGAACTCCAACCGGAGACACACCGCCGGCACCTCCGTCCGTCCCTGCCCGCCCGGCCTCACAGTTTTTCCGCCTTTCCGCTTTTTCTCCCCCCCCGCACACGCTAGCAAACTTCTCATCAAACGACGTTCCTTCAGCTTCCTGCTCGCCCGGCGCTACCTCAACCCGCGCCGCGCCATGCTCTCATCCTTCACCCTGATCTCGCTCGTCGGCGTCATGCTCGGCGTGCTCGTCCTCGTCGTCGTCATGGCCGTCTATGCCGGCCTCGAGCGCGACGTAAAATCCCGCCTCCTCGGCTTCACCCCACACATCCTGCTCCGCTATCACCCCGGCGGATTCGGTGAAATGCCGATGACCGACTGGCGCGAAGCCGCCGCAAAAGCCGCCTCGCTCCCCCGCGTCGAAGCCGCCACCGCCTTCGTCTCCGACAACGTCATCATCGACTACGCCTCCTGGCAGCGCCCGGTCATGTTCCGCGGCATCGACACCTCCGACCCGCAACAAATCAAGGGCATCGAATCCATGCTCGACCTCGAGCACCACCCGCAATCCTCCGCAGACCTCGGCATCGACGACCGCGCCGTCGTTTCCTCCATCCTCGCCGACCAGCTCGGCCTCGTCGTCGGCGACACCATCCGCCTCTACTCCACGCGCAACTTCGAGGAAGTCATGAGCGCCTACAAGGCCACCGAACGCCCGCCCGTCCGCGAGGCCTTCCCCGACATCTGGAACCCCGCCGTCGACACCCTCAGCGCCGCATGGACCCCCGACGGCGACCAATTCACCCTCCCCGTCGACACCCTCGTCGCCGTCTACAATCCCATCCAGCAACTCCGCATCGAGGACATCCGCGCCCCCGAGCGCGACCTCATCGACCTCCTGCTCGTCGCTCTCGAAACCAACGAAAAAGACAACGAAGCCGGCGTCTACCGGTTCACCGAGGAGCAGAAACTCGAGGTCGAACACGCCGTCGAAGCCCTCCAAACCACCGACGCCGAAAAAATGGACGGCGAAATCCTCAAAAACCTCAGAAGCATCGTGCTGCCCAAGGAAGCCGAAGTCACCGGCATCTATCAAGCATCGCAAATGGCCGTCACCCCCGACGTCTTTGTCCCGCTCCCGCTCGCCCAGGACCTCGCCGGCCTCGGCGACTCCGTGCAGGGCATCGCCCTCCGCCTCGACGACGCCTACGCCGCCGAACAAGTCAAAATCAACAGCGCCGCCAGCCTCGGCGCCGACTGGTCGATGCTCACCTGGGGCGACCAATACGCCGCCTTCTTCGCCCTCATCAACCAGCAGCGCGTCATGATGTATTTCGCGCTCTCCTTCATCGTCCTCGTCTCCGCCTTCTCGATGATGGCCGTCATGTTCACCGTCACCATCCAGAAACGCCGCGAAATCGGAGTCATGAAGGCGCTCGGCGCCGCCCCCGGCCAGATCGTCCGCGTCTTCCTCTACCAGGGCATGCTGCTCGGCATCCTCGGTGCCATCCTCGGCGTCGGCCTCGGCCGCATCGTCATCCACTTCCGCGGCCCCATCCAGGACCTGTTCCGAACCTTGAAATTCGACCCCTTCTCGGCATCCCTCACCGGCTTCGGCACCCTGCCCGCCTACAACAACCCCGCCGAACAAATCGTCATCGCCATCGCCGCCTTCGTCCTCTGCTCGCTCGCCGCGCTCGTCCCCGCCTTCTTCGCCGCCCGCAGCGACGCCGCCAAATCCCTCCGCAACCTCTGAACCATGGACATCTGGATCATCGAGGACGGCGCAAAAACCGGACCATTCAACGACTACGAAATCCGCTCCCGCATCGAGGACGGAAAACTCCCCGCCGACACCATGGCGTGGCACGAGGGACTCGACGCATGGTCCCCCCTCGCCGAAATTCCGATCTTCAAGAGCGAGTTCGACAAACCCTTCCAAGCACCCCACCCCGAGTCCCCGGCCGAACCCACCCCGCAGCCGGAAACCGGCCCGCTGGCTCAGGAAATCACCACGCCCGCCGAGGCCGCCACGCCCACCCCGCCACCGATCAACGCCAAAGCCCCGATCCGCCGCTTCTGGGCGCGCTGGATGGACCTCTACCTGTTCGGCGCATTCTGGTGGCTCACCATGTGGGCCGTCGGCCGCGACATCGAAGCCACCCTCAACAACGCCTGGGTCATGCTGCTGCTCTACGCGCCGTGGTTCCTCGGTGAGATCTACTTCATCCACCGCTTCGGCACCACCCCCGGCAAATGGCTGCTCGGCATCCGCGTCACCAATGACGACGGCAGCCTGCTCGACCTCACCGAGTCCACCCGCCGCACCATGCGCGTCTACTTCCTCGGCATCGGCTTCGGCATCAGCATCGTCTCGGTCATCTGTCAGGCGCTCTCGCTCTTCACCGTGCACCGCATCGGCAAACCGATCTGGGACCACGCCGGCGGCCACCGCGTCTCCACCTCACCGCTCAATCCGCTCCGCCTCGTGGTCTTCGTCATCGTCTTCTTCTGCTCGCTCCAGCTCCAGGGACTCGTGCTCGCCCCCTACACGATGAAACAACTCACCGAGAGATACCCCGCGGCGAAGGAATTCTTCGAAAAACACCCGCCGCCCCAGCTCCCGCCGCGCCACTGAATCATCAGTAATCCGCGCCATCCCGCCTGCATTCCCGCCGCCCGCATTCCCGCCGGTCGGTTCTCAGCAGCTCAGCGTTTCCGCACCCAGCGCCGCACCTCGAACCCCGCGTGGCGCTCGATCACCCCGGCATCCGCAAACGCGTCCTCAAACTCGGGAAACCACGTGTCGCCCGCGTGATTCTCAGCCACATGGCTGATCCACAGCTCCTCGAGATCCGCCAGAAATGCCTGATAGATCTCCGCCCCCCCGATGATGAACACCCGGCCATCCAACCCCGCCAGCCGGCTCAAATCCTCCACCCCGTGGATCACCTCCACCCCCGCAGCCGACCAATTCCCGTCCCGGGTCATCACGATATTCCGCCGCTTCGGCAGCGGCCGCCCGATCGACTCATACGTCTTCCGGCCCATCACGATCGCATGCCCGGTCGTCGCCTTCTTGAAAAACTTCAGATCCTCCGGCAACCGCCACGGGAGGTCGCCGTCGCGGCCGATCACCCGCTCCGGAGTCATCGCCACGATCGCCGTGAGCTGATTGTCCCCGGCCATCGTCACACCCGCAGCACCTCACCCTCCGATTTCGCAATCACCACCGCCGCACACGAATCCGAAAACACATTCACCGCCGTGCGCGTCATGTCCAGCAGCCGGTCCACCGAAAGCAGCGCCACCACCGCCGTCTCCGCTCCATTGATCCCCGAGTTTTTCAATATCAACAAAATCGCCACCAAACTCGCCGACGGAATACCCGCCACCCCGATGCTCGTCAGCAAGGCCGCCACCACCACCGAAAACTGCCCGACAAACCCGAGCTCCACCCCCATCACCTGCGCCACGAAGATCACCGCCACGCACTCATACAGCGCCGTGCCGTCCATGTTCACCGTCGCCCCCAGCGGCAGCGTGAAACTGTTCACCCGCTTCGACACCCCGCTGCCCTGCTCCACACAGCGCATCGTCACCGGCAGCGTGCCGGACGAGGACGCCGTGGAAAACGCCAGCAACAACGCCGGCCGCATCGCCTTCATGTGCTCCCACGGGTTCACCCCGCCGATGAAGCGCAGCACCAGCGGCATCACCACAAACAAATGCAGCATCAACGCCGCCACCACCGTCAGGAAATACTTGCCGAGATTCACGAACAAATCCGCCCCCGTCAAATACATCACCGGCAGAATCAGCGCATACACCCCGATCGGAGCCAGCGCCATCACCCACCCGGTGATGATGATCATCGCGTCATTGGCCGACTTGAAAAACTCCTGGATCGTCCGCATCTCGTCGCGCGGAATCCGCGTGATCGCCACCGCAAACAGAATGCTGAACACAATCACCCCGAGCATCTGCCCGTTGTTCGTCGCCGCCGAAATCACGTTCTCCGGCAGCATCGAGCGGAACACCTGCAGAAAGTCACCCGCCTTGCGATCGCCAGCTTCCAGCACCTTCGCCACCGTCGCCGCATCCGCTCCGTCCGCCGACTTCTCGAACGCAGTGCGGATCACCTGATTCGGCTCGCCGCCATCCAGCCCCGGACGAATCACATTCACCAGCGTCAGCCCGACCATCACCGCCACCAGACTGCTGCACAGGTAAAACGCCGCCGTCTTCCCTCCCAGCCGGCCGAACCCCCGCACCCCCTGCAAACTCGCAATCCCGGAAATCACCGAGGTCACAATCAACGGCACGATGATCATCTTCAGCGCCCGCATGAACAACTCCCCGACAAACTCGGCAAACCCGAGCACCTGATCCACAAACCCCTCAACCCCCGAGCCCGATGCGGCATTCCCCACCATCGCCCGGAAAATCACCGCCGTCAGCGTGGCCAACACCAGGGCAGCCAGAATCTGCCAATGCACTGCGAGTCGTTTCATAACCGGCACACTCGAACGTCAATCACCTCGCACACCCGGACCATCACTTCTGCCCCCGGATCCGCCACAGCTCAACCAACTGGTTGCGCTCCGGAATACTGCCGGAAAACCGATCCGTCTGCCCCATGTAAACCGCCTGCACGTTCTGGCCCGGCCGCTTCATCGTCGCAAACAACTCCGCCGCAGTCGTCGCCCGGTCCGAGGACAACTCCCGGTTGCGGTCCACACTGCCGGTCTCCGAGGCATAACCGATCACAAACAACAGATCGCCGTCGTCGAGATTCGAAACCAAATTGGAAATCGTGTCCTGGTTCTCCGGAGTCAACTCGTGGGATCCCGTCGCAAACCTCAGCGTGTGCAGCACGTTCGCTCCCAGCTCCTCGCCGATCCGCGAATACTCCGCCATCAGGTCCGCATCCGGTTGTTGCTCCATCTCGCGCAGCCTGCGGAACAACTTCACCGCCAGCGGCTGCAGGTCGTCCTCGCTCTTCGCGAAAAGCGTCGCCCGTTGCGCGGCGTTCTCCAGCTCCTTCACCCGTGCCTCGTAGAAATCCCGCGCACGCAGCGCCTCCTCGAGCTGGCCTTCCAGCCGCTTGTAGTCCTCCACCGACACTCCGCCGGACGCGCCAGCCAGCTCATCCCTCACCGCCGACAACTCCTTCGCCAGCGCGTCCCGCTGTTGTTGCATCGCCGTCAGGTCCCGCCGCAGCAACTGGGCGTCAGACCCCTCCACCAGCGCTTGTTGGAGCTGCGACTGCAGCCGCCCGGTCTGATCCACCAGCCTCTGGCGAAGCTGCTCGGACCTCAACAACTCGGTATTCTTCGCGCCGATCTCCGCCTCCTTCTCGTCCAGCAGGCTTTGAAAACTGCTCGCCAGCGCCACCATCGTATCCGCATCGCGCTTCAGCCGTCCCGCAATCTCATCCACCGGCTCGCTGCCGCCCTCCAACGGACGCAGCCCCATCGCCATCCGCCCGCGGTTCAGATCCTCGCGCAACGCACTCTCCTCGGCACGCAGCTCCTTCAGCTCCGCGGACTCCGCCGTGCTGCCACCCCGCGCCCCCTTGTTCACGGCGATCACGATCAACGCGCCTAGCAGCGCAATGACCACAAACGTCAGCGCCATCACCGGCGTGATCTGCTGGGTTCCGCCCTCCGCCGTCGCCGGCGCGGCTTGTGGAGCCGCCTCAGGCTCCGGGGTCTGGTCTTCGCTGGGGATGTGTTCCTCCGACATGCGCGAAGGTTGCCCGTCCGCCCCCCACACTGTCAATAGACCGCTTGGCAAATCATCAGGCCGCCAACAACCGCAGAAAATCCTCCGGATGATCGATCAGATAGTCCGGCCGGTGCGTCTCCAGCGACTCCTTCGAGTTGAACCCCCAGGTCACCGCCGCCACCGGAATGCCCGCCTTCTTCGAGGCCTTCACGTCCCGCAGCTCGTCACCCACATACAACATCTCCTCGTGCCGCATCGAAAACGTCTTGCGGATCGCCCGCAGGTGCTTCGCCTTCCCCGTCAGCTTCGAGGTCGAGGAAATGAAATCGAACTGCTCACGCAACCCGTGCGTCTTCAGGAACAAATCCACGTTCGAATCGGTGTTGGACGTCAAAATGCCGAAACTCTCGACGTGTTTGCGCATCTCCACCAGCACCTCGTTCATCCCCTGGATCATCTGCAGCCGCATGATGTTCCCCCGCATCAGGCCGGTGCCCCGCGCGATCAGCGATGGCACCCGCCGCTTCGGAATCCCCAGCTCGCTCAGCAGATCCTTCAACGACAAATGCCGCAAATCGGCCAACTCGTGCTCCGTCACCTGGCGAAACCCGTAGTCCGGCGCCAGCTCGTTGAAGATCCGCCGGGTCTCTCCCAGGGTGTCGGCAATCGTGCCGTCGAAATCAAAAACCAGTACGCGATACTTCATCAGGTGCTCCAGATAAATCCTAATCCGCCCGGAGAATTAAACCAGCGGCAAATTCGGATGAATATCCGCACCCAGCTCCGATCGCTCCCCGCCGAGATGCCGCAAGAGCCCCGCAAAGGCAATCATCGCCGCATTGTCCGTGCAGAACTCCGGCGGCGAGATCACCAACTCGAACCCCGCGTTGCCGCACGCCTCCTCCATCGCCGCGCGCAACGCACGGTTCATGCTCACCCCGCCCGATAGCGCCACGATCCGCCGCCCGCTCTGCCTCGCCGCCTTCATCGTCTTGCCCACCAGCACCTCGATCACCGCCTGCTGGAAACTCGCCGCCAAATCCGCCACCGACACCTTCCCCTCCTCGCGCTGCAGCGTGTAGAGCACCGCCGTCTTCAACCCGGAAAACGAAAAATCCAGGTGCGGGTCGTGCAGCATCGACCGCGGAAAATCATACGCCGCCGCATTCCCCTCCCGCGCCGCCTTCTCAATCTCCGGCCCGCCCGGATACGGCAACTCGAGCATCTTGCCCACCTTGTCGAACGCCTCGCCCGCCGCATCGTCGCGCGTGCTCCCCAGCTTGGTGTATTTCCCCGGCCCCTCGACATCCAGCAACAACGTGTGCCCGCCGGAAACAATCAGCGCCAGGTGCTCCGGCACCGCAGTCCGGTCGATGAACGGCGACAGCAAATGCCCCTCCAGATGGTTGATCCCCAAAAACGGCTTGTCCGCCGCACACGCCATCCCCTTCGCCGCCGTGCTCCCGATCAGAAGCGACGACGCCAACCCCGGCCCGCTCGTCGCCGCAAACGCATCCACCTCCCCCATCCCCACACCCGCATCACACAGCGCCTTCTCCACCAGCGCCCGCAGGACCAGCAAATGATTCCGTGACGCCAACTCCGGCACCACCCCGCCGTGCTCCCGGTGCAGCGGAATCTGCGAGGAAACCTCGGACGCCAACACCTCCACCGCACTCCCCGCCACCCCGCGCACCACCGCCACCGCAGTCTCGTCACAGGATGATTCTATCGCCAGCAATGTCGCCATGCCCGCTGTGTACCCACCACCTCGCTCGCCGACAAGCAGAACGCGGCAAAGGCAGGAACGACTCGCCGAGCCGTCCGGCGAATGCAGCACCCTCACCTCCATCCACCCCAACGACCTCCACCCCACAAAAAAGCCCGGCCTTGCGACCGGGCTTTTCCCTGATTGAACTTGGACGGAACTCACTTCGCGGCCGCGACCACGTCGTCCTTGGTCATCCCGAGCTCCTTCATCACCACGCCGCCGGGCGCGCTGATGCCGAAGCGGTCGATGCCCAGCACCTTGCCTTCCGTGCCGACGTATTTCCACCACAGCCCGCTCACGCCGGCCTCGATGGCCACGCGCTTCGTGCACGCGGCGGGCAACACGCTCTCGCGGTATTCCGGACTCTGGCGCTCGAAGATTTCCATCGAGGGCATCGAGACCACGCGCACGCCGTCGCCCAACTCGGCGGCGGCTGCCATGCAGTGTTGCACCTCGGAACCGCTGGCGAGCAGAATCGTCGTCAGCGCGCCGCTCTCCTTCTTCGCGATATAGGCGCCCTTCTGGGTGCCGTCGCGGCGCTCGGCCACGGAAAGTTCGTTCATCGTCGCCACCGACTGGCGGGTCAGGATCAACGCGGTCGGACCATCGGTGCGCGCCATCGCGGAAATGAACGCCCCGGCGGTCTCCTCCGGATCGGCCGGGCGGATCACGTCGAGATTCGGGATCACCCGCAGGCCGCTCACCGTTTCCACCGGCTGGTGGGTCGGGCCGTCCTCACCCACACCCACGGAATCGTGCGTCAGGATATACGTCACCGGCAGACCGGCCAGCGACGCCAGGCGGATCGACCCGCGCATGTAGTCGGCGAAGACCAGGAACGTCGCGCCACTCGCGCGGAAGATGCCGTCGTATGCGATGCCGTTGCAGATCGCACCCATCGCGTGCTCGCGGATGCCGAACCAGATGTTGCGGCCGCTGAAGTTGTCCTTCGAGAAATCGCCGCCGTCCTTGATGTAGTTCTTGGTCGACCCGTAAAGGTCGGCGCTGCCAGTGATCAGGCTCGGCATCGCCTTGGCCACCGCATTGATCACCACGCCGCCCGCCGCGCGGGTCGCGTTCTTGTAGTCGGCGTCGAATGCCGGGATCTGCTCGCTCAGGTCGGTCGGCACCGCCTTCGCCAATCCGGCGGTCAACTGCTCGGCCAGCTCCGGGTTGGCCGCCGACCACGCGTCGTAGATCGCCTGCCATGCGTCGAACGCCCCCTTGCTCTCGGCTTGCTTCGCCGCGAAATAGTCCCGCACCTCCGGGGAAACGTAAAACAACTCGTCGGCCGGCAGCCCCAGACCGGCGCGCGCGCCCTCGGCGAACTTCGCTCCGCCCTCGCCGTGGCCGGCTGCGGTTCCCTGCACTTCCGGGATCCCCTTGCCGATCAGCGTCTTGGCGATGATCACCTTCGGCCGGCCGTTGTCATCGGCCTTCGCCTTTTCCACCGCCGCCTTGATCGCTTCCAGATCGTGACCGTCGATGGTCACCGCATCCCAGTTTTGCGACGTGAAATACCCTTCCACATCCTCGCTCTGGGTGACGTCCGCCATCGCGTCCAGCGTCACGTCGTTCGAGTCGAAAATCAGCACCAGGTTGTCCAGGCCGTTGTGACCGGCAAATGCGATCGCTTCCTTCGCCACACCCTCCTGCAGGCAGCCGTCGCCGTGCAGTGCGAACACGTGGTGGTCGATGATCGTGTGCTCGGCGGTGTTGTAGAGCGCCGCCGCCCGCTTGCCCGAAACCGCGTAACCCACCGCATTCGCAATCCCCTGGCCGAGCGGACCAGTGGTCGCCTCCACTCCCGGAGTCTCGTCGAATTCCGGGTGACCCGGAGTGATCGAGTGCAACTGGCGGAAATTCATCACGTCCTCGCGCGAAACCGCGTAACCGGCCATGTGCAGCCAGCCGTAGAGAAACATCGAACCGTGACCGCCCGAAAGCACGAAACGGTCGCGGTTGAGCCACTTCGGCGCATCCGGACAATAGCGCATGGATTCTCCAAAAAGCACGGCACCGACCTCGGCGCTGCCCAGCGGAAGGCCCAGGTGACCCGAGCTACAGGCGTGAATGGCGTCAATGGCAAGGCCTCGGGCCTCGTTGGCGGCTTTGGATAGCAGGTTTGTATTCATGTCGTTGATAAAGCGATGGGCAGACTAAAAACACCCAACCACATGACAAGCGGACAATCGGGTTACCACGGTGATTCCCCTACATTTCTCCGCCAACCGCGAAATCAGCCCGCAATCCACTGAAAATCCCCCTCATCCGCAACAAAGTGCTTTTTTGAGTAAAAAAGTCCTTGCCATCCGGCGCCACTCACGCTTCTTTTCCGCCCGCAACGCTCCCCGCCGCAAGGCGACGCGAAGCACCTATTGACCCGTTCGTCTAATGGTTAGGACTCCAGATTTTCATTCTGGCAATAGGGGTTCGATCCCCCTACGGGTTGCCACTCTCAAAAGCGCTTTCGCCAACCCGGCGAAAGCGCTTTTTCTTTGCCCCCTCCCAGCCGACCGGCTTTTCAGTCTTTCCATCTTCCGGCCTTTGCTTTTCTCCGTTTCCACCCCAACTTCCCGCCGTGACGCCTCTTCAGAAAGCCGACGCCCTCCGTGCCCGCAAGGGCGGCCAACCGATCGCCGCCCTCACCGCATACGACTACCCCACCGCACGCCTGCTCGATGAAGGCGGCATCGATGTCCTGCTCGTCGGCGACTCGCTCGGCATGGTCGTGCTCGGCTTCGAGGACACCACCCACGTCACGCTCGACCACATGCTCCATCACGTCGCCGCCGTCGCCCGCGCCAAACCCAGGGCCCTGCTCATCGGCGACCTCCCGATCCATTCCTACGACGACCCGGAGATGGCCCTCGCCAATGCCCGCAAACTCGTCGCCGCCGGCGCCGAAGCCGTGAAACTCGAAGGCGGCGTCCGCCAGGCCGAAAAAGTCCGCGCCATCACCAGCGCCGGCATCCCCGTCGTCGGCCACCTCGGCATGCTCCCGCAACGCGTGCTCGAAGAAGGCGGATACAAGAAAAAGGGCAAAACCCCCGAACAAATCGAATTCATCCGCGAGGGCGCCCAGGCACTCATCGACGCCGGCGTCTGCGCCATCGTTTTCGAATCCGTCATCGGCCCCACCTCGAAACAACTCACCCGGGAACTCTCCGTGCCGATCATCGGCATCGGCTGCGGCGAGGGAAACTGCGACGGGGAAATCGCCGTCTGCACCGACCTCCTCGGGTCCTACCCGTGGTTCGTCCCGCCATTCGCGAAACCCGAAGCCGACCTCGCCGGCGCCACCCACACCGCGGTCGAACGCTATCTGGCCCGCGTCCAGGGCAACTGACGAAACCCCGCCGGACCAGCCGCGCACCAGCGGCCGAGAACATCGCTTCTCGCAAACGTCCGCTTTGTCAGCTAATGAGCTGGCATGGCTTCAATCTCCAATCCGCCGGTTAGCCGCCGCACCAGAGCATGGATCCTCCGGGCCACGCGGGCCTCGATGGCACTGCTCTTCGCCACCGCCACCGCCGGGGCACTGGAGATCGACGATTTCGCCGACAAGCTCGCCAGCGCCGACCCGGCACTGCGGCGCGAGGCACTGGACGACCTCAAGCAAGCGGGCGACGAACAGGCGATCGCCTGGCTCAAGACGCTGCTCGACCATGAGGACCCGTGGCTCGCCACCCGCGCGGCACGCCTCTTGTATCAACGGCTCGGACTCGACCCGCAGCTGCCGCTCGAAATCCAGCGCCGGCTCGCGGAGTTCACCGACCTCAACGACGCGGACCGCAAGAACCTGCTCGACCGGCTTGGCCAGCCCGGCACCGGCCACCTCGCCGCAGTGATTTTCCTGCTGGAATCCCACCCCGCTGACCACCCCGTGCCGGACGACCTGCGGCGGGCCATCAGCGGCGCCGTCGCTTTCCACCAGGACGCCGTGGCGGCGCTCGACGTCAACAACCTCAAACTCCGCACGAGGGCGGAACTGGTGGCACTTTTCCCCACCATCGATCCCGGGCGGCGGACATCACTCTACGCCCAATGGCGCAAGCTGGACCCGGCGGTCCGCCACCACCTCCCGGACCGGGGGCTCGCTCTCGAAATCAACTTCCTCGGAAAATCCGGCAATCCCGCGGATTGGTTCCGCTGGATCGCCGGAGTCGACGACCCCGCCCGCCGCAGCCGCATCATCACATCGATGCGAAACATCACGGTGGCGGAAGCGGACCTCGACGACGCGGTGACCGACCCGCCGGGCGCGCTCGGCTGCCTCGAATTCCTGATGCAAACGCGCGGGCCGGAACCAACATTCAAGGCCTACCTCACCCTGCTCGCCCGCTTTCCCGACCTCAGCGGCCGCTTGTTTGACGACCTGCGGATTCTGCAGGTCCGGCGGCTTGAGGAGGCGGGCGATCTAACCGGAGCCATCCGGTTCGCCTCCCACGGCAGCGGCGCGGACCGCAGCTTGATGACCTGGGCGCGGAAACTCGGCCGCTCGCTGGAAGACGAACCCCAGCGGATCGAAGACTGCTTGCCGGAGATCGCAGAACCCAGGGCGACACAGGTGATGGCTGCCTTGCTGGCAGGTTATTTCCCGATGGCAAAACCGCGACCGGGATACACCGACGTCGATGAAAAAGTCGCAACCTTCGACCGCTGGGCTCAGTCGCCAGAGTGGCTCGACGTGGCATGGACCGAAGGACCGGTGCCGCTCTATCAGCTCACCCTGATCCGCCGCGGCCAATGGAACGACTTGCTGCTGCGGCACGAGCAGGCCCTGACCCCTGACGCCCACCACAAACTCGGCGCCCTGCTGGCGCTTCGCCCGGCACTCCGCAAGGACCTTCCGGTGGCACTTTGTGAGCCCGCGACCCTGCGGACCATTCTCGATGGCGCGCTCCAGGCCTGCCCGTATTCGCCCGCCTCAACCATGGAGATCGCGGATCTGGCGGAGGACTGGAGCCGGATCCACCCCGGGCTGCTGGCGGATGCGGAAACCAACAGCGAACTGCTGCTGCAGCTGATCCATCGCTGGCGGACGGGCGAATCCGAACCCGCGCTCACCACCCTGCTCGGCTGGATCTTCGCCGCACCAGTCGTCGGACAGGTGGCCCCGAATGCCCGCGAACGCTCGAATCTCGCCCAGTTCGTGTTGTTCGACCTGCTCGGCAGCGACCCGGATGCCGACCCCGCGAAGGTGCTCACCGACGACCGCTTCACCCAGCAGATGCTCGAACTGGCATTCCGGCGGATAACCGAAGCTGGCGGCAACTCAATCGTCCGCGTCCGCTGCGCCTTGGTTCTCGCCCGCACCCTGCGGGAGAAATTCGGCGTCGAAAACGCCCGCATGCGCTTCGGCTCGATCGATGCGGAACAACTCTTGCTCGACGTCTGGCTGAGTGGCGGCCCCGACGCGGACCAGACCACCGGCGATTTCCTCATCACCGCGCTGGTCAGCGGAACCGACCCCGAATTCCGCAACGACGCCCGCTTCGTCGCCGCGCTCGATCTGCTCGGCCGCACCGAAGAAGCGCTCAAGACGCTCGACGAGGCGAAACCGTTTCTCCCCGCGGCACTCCATGCCAGCAAGCGAGGTTGGCTGCTCAGGACGCTCGGCAGGACGGAGCAAGCCCTCTCCCAGACAGACCAACACGGCGACCCCTGGCTCTGGATGACGCTCGCCTTGGAGCACGATGACTGGCTGCTGGCATCCCGCGCGAGCTTGAATGTCGGGGCCGACGCTCGCCGCGAGGTCCGGCGCGCAATGATCGCCACCCTCTCGGCGGACCCGCAGCTGCTGGGACGCTCGTCCCATGATCGTCACACGGCCGCCAAACTGGTCATGGGCATCGCCGAGAGTGACGACGACCTCGCGGCGATGGCCGGGCATGCGCGGATCGCGACCGACCTGGAAAAAACCCTGGGCGACTCGCTGGCCACCGGACAGCCGATCTCATCGATGAGACTGAACGACTACGTCTCGGCACTGGACCTCCTGCCAAACCCCGAGCGCTCGGCGGCCATGCTGCACGAACTCGGCATGGCAAACCCCGGCAGCGAACCGCACACTGCCGCAGCGCGGGAAACCCACCTCCGCAACAAACTCATCGCCGCCGGAGCACTGGCGCGCATGGGCCACGCCGACCACGCGTTCGACGTGCTGCGCTCGGGGCTGAAATCCGCACCCATGCCCGCCGGGATCGAGACCTGGAAAAAGGCGGCGCGGGTGGGCATCAGCCGACAGGCGTTCCATGCGCTCGAGGCGCTGCTGACATTGGCCGCGCACGAATGGCCGGACCGCGATTTCGCCGCGCAACTCGATGGCCTGGCCTCCTGTTTCGCCGCACCCGCCGCCCCGGATCGCACCGCCGCATGCATCACCCTGATCGAGAAACATGCCGGCGCCCTTTCAACCGGTGCCCTCCTCGACGCGCTCATCCTCCCGCTCGCCGATGCCGGCCGGGCCGGAAAAATCCCCGCACCACTCGAAGCCCGGGTCCGCGCATGGTTCGACCATCGCGAACTCACCGCCGCCGACCGCAAACAACTCGCCTACCTCCTGAGCGGCTACCGGTGGCAGAAAAACAGCGATTTCCCCCCGCCGCCGCCAACCAACACCCCCCGCTATTCCTCCGATCCCCCGGTCGGCGAATCATGGAATCCACGCGCCGCCGGATTCCAAATCATCGATGGCGTCGCCCGCGTCGCGAAAGTCGCCGAATCCGACCAACCAGCCGCCGAACGCCTGCTCCGCGACATCATGATCCGGGTCCTGTTGGACGATCGAATGATGTCGGAAACCGACTGGAGAATCGTGCGCCTCGTCGGCCGCGGCCGTCATTCATCGAGCTTCGACACCCGCGGAGCCGAAACCGTGCTGGTCGCACTCGAGGCCTTCGGAGTGCCGCCGGAAATCTCCTCCCGCTTCATGGATCACGCGTCGACGCCCCGCACCGGCTACGCCGATGCCGACCGCGAGTGGCGGGCCGCCAAACAACTGGCCGCCGCCGGCCGTCACCGCCGTGCAGTCATGCATTTCCGCCGCTTCCTCATCATCGATGCCGAATCCGGAACCGACCGCAACACCGGCGATCTGCGCCAGGTCCTGGTGCGCATGCACCGCTCGCTGGGCCTCATCGCCGCAGCTGACGGCGACTGGAACGCCGTGGTCGAAAACCTCTCCAAACTGGTGATTTTCTCCCCCTTTGACCCCCAACAGGCCGCCCCACTGCTCGGGAAAATCGCCGCCCACCACGACCCCGCCGTGCGCGCTGCCGCAAAGGAGGCGGTCGACCGCTTCTGGAGAACCCGGCGGCTCGAAATGCCGCACAGCCGCACCTACGCCTACTGGCAGGGCCAGTGGAACGCCGCTCTCCCGGACTAAGGGTTCGCGCCGGACTCACCGGCTCAGCCCCGGATCCCGCCTCATGTCGATCCCAGCCGCACCCGGATCCGGGTGATCGATACCGGCGGGACCTCAACCGTCCACCCCGTTTCCGACTCCGCTTGAATCACCGAACTCTCGCCACGCTCACTCGCGATTTCCTCACTCCAGCGGAGCACCTCCACTCCGGACCGCCGCTTCAG
Source organism: Verrucomicrobiota bacterium JB025 (assembly GCA_030673875.1). Classification (GTDB taxonomy): domain Bacteria; phylum Verrucomicrobiota; class Verrucomicrobiia; order Verrucomicrobiales; family Akkermansiaceae; genus Luteolibacter. The sequence continues at coordinate 25,824 of JAUTCT010000034.1, forward strand.
CTGCCCGCCCTTCAGCGCGATGTCGACCGACTCCACACCTTCCTCGCCCTGATTCATCACCCACAGCGTCAAATCATCGCCCTTGAGAAAGGCCATCGTCTCCACCCCCTCCCGCGGCGTGACCAACCCGGACGGAATGTAGTGGGCCCGCAGGGTCGTGCTCGCAAACGCCCGGAACAACCAATACGCGCGCATCCGCTTGGCCACCCCATTGCGCTTGAAGTAAATCGACCGCGTCTCCGAATTGATCCCGCGCGACCAGATTTCAAACACCAGCTCGCCCGCAAGTCCCGCCCGGTATCCCCGCGCCCGCCGGCAGAATGATCCCACCGGGCTGCTCATTCGGGGCTCCACCCCATGGGTGCGACCGCCACCCCCGATATTCGTCTCGTCGTCGAAGGCGCGCTGCCCCATCTCCTCCGCCAACTCGACGAACCGGCGCATGTCCGCTTCGCCCGCCCCCTGATACTGGTGGGTCGAAAACCCCGCGTAAAGATGGGCGTCACCCAGTTTCTTCACCTTCTTCAAATCCCGGATGCCTCCTTTCACACTCCAGCTCGCGGGACCCACGATGATCGGCATTTCCAGCCGACGGGACTCACACTCGCCCTTCAGCGCGCGGATCACGTCGGATGCCTTCTCCGGGGAAACAACCTGCGACCACTCCTTCATCGGAGACAACCCGAAAATCGGCACCCCCATCCGCTGCATGTGCTCGAGGTAGTCGGCCAGAAACTTCGCAAACAACCCCACCTCCAGCTTGTTCGGGTCGTAGCGCCCGCCGGAATATCCGCCGCCCCGGTAAATCCAGTCCGGCAGGTTGTTCTTCGTGCCATACCCGTCGTAATCCGTCTTCGGCGTCGCCCAGAACCGGATGTCCGGACGGACCGCCTTGATCTGCCGCATCGAGGCAACCTGCAGGTCATAATACCCCATGTTCTTCCGCCCGCGCTCAAGCTCCTGATGCTTGTCAAAACACACCCGCAGGATGTCCACACCTTCCGTGTCCTCAAACACCCACTTGATGATTTCCTCCTTGTTCTTCGCCCCCTGCAGCGCATTCGCCGACCGCTCCATATCCGTCCCCATGACCACAATCTGCTGCTGCGGCTGGTCCAGACGCACCTCAATCAATGGCTCGGCTCCACTCACCAGCGGAAACAACGCCAAACACAACGCAAGCGACGCCGCCATGCGGACGAATGCTCGCAACCGCGCGCGCGGGTCAATCGGGGGCCGGGTGCTCGTGAAGTCGGAAATCGCCATGCGGATAGGAAGAATCGGGTGAATCGGGAGAATGGGGTAAAACGCTCGAAACATCGGTGAAGTTTCATCGCGGTGGAAATCCCCCCGGCAACGGCAGGAAAGCTGCCCGGACAATCCCGAGGCCCGCAAAAGCATCAGCCGGGCCAGTTTGCCGCAAAGAAACCCCCGCTCACCGCCCGCCACCACCGCCCCACCACTTGCTCCCGGCCTCGCCAACCTCCTCCATCCACCGCAACTTCCGGCCCCCGCCGCGGTTTATGGCATGAGCCTCTGAAACTCGCGACCGGAGCCCCTCCGCGGCCTCCGCGACATCCCCGCTGCCATGCAACGCACCCGCAAATCACTCATCCCCATCGTCCTTGTGCTCCTCTGCGCGTGCATCGGCTGGTGGCTGGGCGCCGATTTGCGCGACACCTTTTCCCACCGGAAAACCGGAAAATCCGCCCCCCCGGCCGACTCCCAACCGCATGCCGCCGGACCGGCCCACACCCGCCCGCCACAACCCGCCCGGCTCACCGGAACCGACCAGTTCGACGACGGCACCACGGTGGAAATCCTCGCCAGCGCCAACCCCGGCGAATGCATCCTCCACTTTCCCTCGGCCGAGGCCTACGCCGCCTTCGCGGAGGTCATCAACGACAGCAACGTCACCCTCGTCGACCAACTCGACCCGCTCAACGCCGTCCGCATCTCATACGCGGACCCGGACGACCTCGGCGAACTCCTCGAAAACGAAAACATCACCGTGCGCAACGCGCTCTCCAGCGTGCCCGACCGCTCGGTCACCGATGACGGCATCGAACCGGACGCCGTCGGCTTCGGCGGCGAACTGCTGACCTGGCTCGGCATCGACGAAGACAACTCCCAATGGGGCGCGGGCGTCAGGATCGCCATCCTCGACACCGGCGTCGTCCCCCACTCCGCACTCCCGCCGCTCGCGGATGAAATCAACCTCGTCGACCCACCCGCTGATCCCGCCGACACCAACGGACACGGCACCGCCGTCGCATCCATCATCGCCAGCAACAATCCGTTCGCCCCCGGAATCACCCCCGCCGCCGAGCTGATCTCCATCCGCATCAGCGGCGACAAGGGCGTCACCGATTCATTCGCCCTCGCCGCCGGCATCGTCGCCGCGGTCGACGCCGGCGCGGACATCGTCAACCTGTCACTCGGATCCTACGAAAATAGTAGCCTGATCCGCGACGCCGCCGCCCTGGCCGTCGAAAACGACACCCTCATCGTCGCCGCCGCCGGCAACGACGGCCTCGGAGACGCCGCCTACCCCGCCGCCTACCCGGGCGTCGTCAGCGTCGGCGCCATCGATGCCCGCGGCCAACACCTCAATTTCTCCAACTACGGCAGCTACCTCTACATCACCGCACCAGGATTGGCCGTCAATGCCGCCTGGCCCGCGGAAAAATTCGTCAGGTTCAGCGGCACCTCCGCCAGCGCCCCGGTCGTCACCGCCATCCTCGCCGCCACCATGTCGGACGGCTCCGGCCGCACCCTGTCAGCCCCGGACGCCCTCGACCTGATGACCAAACTCGCCGACGACGCCGGCATCCCCGGCCCCGACTCAGAATACGGCTTCGGCGTGGTCAACATCCGCCGCATCCTGAACCGCAACACCCCCGGCATCATCGATGCCGCCATCACCGATCAACGCTTCGTCACCACCCGGCTCGGAACGGAACTCCAGGTCACCATCCAGAACCGCGGCACCCGCACGCTGCCCAACACACTGCTCGAAGTCGATACCCCGGTCGGAACCCGCCAGGTGAATCTCACCTCGCTCGAAACCGGCGCCATCCACACCTTCCAGATCCCCGTCAACACCTCCTCCATCCCCTCAGGAACGCCCTTCCAGATCACCTCCACCCTCACCCTCCACGCATCCGCTCCGGACCTCATCCCAGAGGACAACCAGCGCTCCGACAACTTTGCCGCCCCCTGAACCGGCTCATCCGCGCACCCCCGCACCGACAATCCTCCCCTTTCCCGCATCCCCCCTTGCCCAGCCGCCCTGCCGCGTGCTAGACCCAGCCAAACAAATGGCACAACACATCGGAGTTTTGACCGCAGGGGGCGACTGCCCGGGACTGAACGCAACCATCCGCGGACTCGGCAAAGCCGCACGCGAACAATTCGGCATGCGCGTCACCGGCTTCCTCAACGGATTCCGCGGCCTCGCACTCGACCAAACCGTCGACCTCGACGACCAAATGCTCTCCGGCATCCTCACCAATGGCGGAACCATCCTCGGAACCAGCCGCGACAAACCACACAAAATCAACATCGGCGGCAAACAAATGGACATGACCGACGCCATTTGCGACTGCTACCGCAAACACCACCTCGACGCCCTCGTCTGCATCGGCGGCGGCGGCACCCAGAAAAACGCCCGCCGCCTCATGGACGCCGGCCTCAACGTCGTCACCCTGCCCAAAACCATCGACAACGACATCTGGCTCACCGAACGCACCTTCGGCTTCGACACCGCACTCGAAATCGCCACCGAGGCCATCGACCGCCTCCACTCGACCGCCACCAGCCACGAACGCGTCATCGTCGTCGAAATCATGGGCCACCGCGCCGGCTGGCTCGCCCTCGAAGCCGGCATCGCCGGCGGCGCCGACGTCATCCTCATCCCGGAAATCCCCTACGACATCGAAAAAGTCGCCGAAGCCATCCGCCAGCGCACCCTCAGCGGCAAACGCTTCTCCATCATCGCCGTCGCAGAAGGCGCCATGTCCGTCGAGGACGCCAGCGCCATCGGCACCATGGTCGAAGCCAAAGCCGCCGCCGAATCCAAAAAGGAACGCCAGGAAATCAGCACCCGGCTCCGCGCCTATCACAAGGAACACCTCGGCCACACCATCCGCATCACCGAACAACTCGAACAACTCACCGGCCAGGAAACCCGCCTCACCATCCTCGGCCACCTCCAGCGCGGCGGCACCCCCACCGCATCAGACCGCGTCTTCGCCACCTGGCTCGGCACCGAGTGCGCGCGCGTCCTCGACGATAAACACTACGGAATCATGCTCGCATACCAGGGCGGCAAAATCAAACGCGTCCCGCTCGAAGACGTCGCCGGCACCGTCCGCCTCGTCCCGCACGACACCCCGCTCATCACCGCCGCCCGCGGCGTCGGCGTCTGCTTCGGTGACTGATCCATCCCTCGCCCGGTGCTGCTCTACCTCCACATCCCGTTCTGCCACCGGGTCTGCCCCTACTGCTCGTTCTACAAACACACCCCGGGCGCCACACCCATCGGTGCGTTTGTCGAGGCCCTGGCCCGCGAAGCCCGCCAGCGCATCCCGCGCCTGGACGAGCAACCGCGCACCATCTACCTCGGCGGCGGCACCCCCAGCATGCTCTCGCCCCGCCATCTGGAACAACTCTTCGGGACCCTCCACGACCTGCTCGACTTCCCCGCCCTCGACGAAGTCACCTTCGAGGCCAACCCCGCCACCTTCGACGCGAAAAAAGCCGCCCTCTTCCGCCACCTCGGCGTCACCCGCGTCTCCCTCGGCATCCAGTCCTTCGCCCCCCACGTCCTCAAAACCCTCGGCCGCGAACACACCCCCGAACAAGCCGCCGAATCCGTCGCCATCCTCCGCCACGCCGGCATCCCGGAGATCAACATCGACCTCATGTTCTCCATCCCCGGCCAATCCGAATCCGACTGGCACCAGTCCCTCGCGCAGGCCGCCCGCCTGAATCCCGACCACATCTCCGCCTACAACCTCACCTACGAGGAAGACACCGCCTTCTTCGAGTCCCTCCAGCGCGGCGAAGTCACGGAAAGCGAGGACACCAACGCCGACCTCTTCCACCTCGCCAGCAACTTCCTCACCTCCGCCGGATTCGACCACTACGAAACCTCGAACTACGCCAAACCCGGCTGCCATTCATCCCACAACCGCGGCTACTGGCGCGGCGAAGACTACCTCGGCCTCGGACCCTCCGCCGTCTCCACCATCAACGGCATCCGCACCCGCAACATCGCAGACACCGCCAAATTCACCTCGATGATCGGCACCATCGGCCACGCCACCGCCGAATCCGAAACCCTCACCCCGGACGCACGCCGCATCGAACGCATCGCCCTCGGCCTCCGCACCACCGCTGGCATCCCGCTCGACCTCCTCACCGCCGACGCCCGACTCCGCGCCCAAACCCTCCAGGACGAAAACCTCGCCCGGATTTCCAACAATCGCCTCACCCTCGTCCACAACGGCCGCGCACTCGTCGACCCGATCGCCGCCGAACTCATCTAGACGGTTTGCCAAAAGGATTGGCCGAAACGAATGGCCGAAAACCGGCCCAACCCGTCATGCCTGCAGCCGCTCGACGTGCGCGCCGAGCATCAACAGCTTCTCGTCGATGTGCTCGTAGCCGCGGTCGATGTGATAGAGCCGGCTGATCTCCGTCGCGCCCTTCGCCGTCAAACCCGCCAGCACCAGCGCCGCCGATGCCCGCAGATCCGATGCCATCACCGGGGCCGCCGAGAGTTGTGCCACCCCGCGCACCACCGCGGTGCCGTCCTTCACCTTGATGTCCGCGCCCATCCGCTTCAGCTCGGCGCAGTGCATGAAACGCTGCGGGAAAATCGCATCCTTGATCACGCTGATGCCCGGCGTCGTAGCCAGCAGCGCGGTCATCTGCGCCTGCATGTCCGTCGGGTATTTCGGATACGGCGCCGTCTCCAACTCCACCCCCCGCAGGATCTCCCCGCGCCGGACCACACAACGGTCGCCCGCCTCATTGAACTCCACCGTATGCCCGGACTCCTCGATCGCCGCCGTCACCTCGATCATGTGATCCCGGCACAAGCGGTTCAGCACCACATCCTCGCCGGCCAGCGCCGCCGCCGCCATGAAGGTCCCCGCCTCGATCCGGTCCGGAATCACCGTGTGCTCCACGCCGTGAAGTTTCTCCACCCCCTCGATCGTGATCCGCCGCGTCCCCGCACCCGTGATCTTCGCACCCATCGAGTTGAGGAAATTCGCAAGATCCACCACCTCCGGCTCGGCCGCCGCACTCTCGATCGTCGTCACCCCCTCGGCCAGCGTCGCCGCCATCATCACGTTGTCCGTCCCCAGCACCGTCGGCCCGCTCGTTCCGCGCAGATCCATCGCCGCCCCCTTCAACCCGTCCGGAGCCGTCAGGGTGATGTCGCCGCCCTCCATCTCCACCTTCGCGCCCAGCGCCTTCAGCCCCATCAAATGCAAATCCACCGGCCGGTCGCCGATCACGCACCCGCCCGGCAGTGATACCACCACCCGCCCCTGGCGCGCCAGGATCGGCCCCATCACGCAGATCGACGCCCGCATCCGCCGCACCAGATCATACGGTGCCACCTCCATCACCTCGCCGCACTTGATCCGCACCGTGCCGGACGACCGCTCCACCTCCGCACCCAGCGAATTGAGGATCTGCACCATGTAGTTGGTATCGGAGACATCGGGCACCCGGCGGATGATGCAGTCGTCCTCCGTCAGCAGCGTCGCCGCCAGGATCGGCAGCGAGGCATTCTTGGATCCGGAAATATTCACCGCGCCCTTCAAGGTCGCGCCGCCGTGCACAATGAGTTTATCCATAATGGGTCTTGGTTCTATTTCAGGAAACGGGTTTTCGGCCGAACGGGAAGCGATCCACTCCCGACAGGTCGGTTTTCACATCAACCTCGGTGAACCCGCACCCTTCCAAAAGTCCCCTCACCTGTGAAGCCTGATCATGCCCGATCTCCAAAGCCACCCAGCCACCCGGCTTCAGCCGGCCATGCGCCTCCGGCACGAACCGGCGGATCAAATCCAGCCCATCCGCCCCGGAAAACAACGCCAGCGCGGGATCATGCAGCACCTCCCGGCACATCTCCGCACGCTCGCCCAGCGGAACATACGGCAGGTTCGCCACGATCCCGTCAAACTCACCGACCACTCCGGAAAACAAATCACTCTCCACCAACTCCACGTTCCCCACCGCCAACTCCACCGCATTCTCCCCCGCCAGCGCCAGCGCCTCCGGCGAAACATCCGCCAACACCACATCCCACCCCGGCCGCTCCGCCGCCAGCGTCAGCCCGAGCACCCCCGAACCACACCCCACATCCAGCACCCGCTGGCCATCCGCCAAATCCCACGTCAGCACCCACTCGGCCAGCTCCTCCGTCTCCGGCCGCGGAATCAACCCGCGCCCGTCACACTTGAACTCGCGGTTGTGAAACCAAACCGTCCCCAGCAAATGCTGCAACGGCACCCCCTCGCCCCGCTTCTTCAGCGCCTCCCGCAAGGGAACCAAATCCTCCTCGTCGAGCGGCCGGTCAAACTGCATGTACAATTCCGTCCGCGTACAGCCGAGCTGCCCGGACACCAACATCTGCATGTTCCGCCGTGCATCATCAATCCCGCGCTTCTCCAAATAGCGCGTCCCGCCGTCTATCGTCTCCAACACCGTCGTCATTCGAATCTCCCCGGACGCTGCCCCACCCCGCCCCCCGTGCCAAGGCCGAACACCACAGACCGCCCACAAAGCAGGAAAACCCCCGCCACCAACCGGTAACGGGGGTCCTTGCAAGTCGCTCGCTGAATGCCGATCAGGCGTTCTTCTTCAGCAGATCGCGGATCTCCTCAAGCAGGACTTCCTGCTTCGGCGGCGCCGGCGGAGCTTTCTCCTTCTCCTTCTGCATGCCCAGAACCACCTTCTTGATCACGATGAAGACCACCATCGCCAATATCAAAAACGAGATGAAATCCTGAATGAACTGACCGTAGAAAATCGCCACTTCCGGCACGGCGGCGGTCACCACCTTGTCGCCGTCCTTCACTTCTTCAACCGCGGCCTGAAGCGGGATCTTCAAATTCGCAAAGTCCACCTTCGCGATCAACTGTCCGAGCGGCGGCATGAACACGTTGTCGACCAGTGATTTGACCACAGTTCCAAATGCACCGCCGATAATGATACCGACGGCCATGTCGATGAGATTGCCCTTGAAGGCAAATTCCTTGAATTCCTTTAGCATGGTTTCTTGAGGGGGTTGTTGTTTATAGCGCCGACCACATTACCCGGATTCTACAGCCAGCAAAGGATTTTCTGTTCAAAAACACAGCACCGCCCCGCCACCGAATCGCCGCCCGCGTGTTTTCGGACACGGCGGCAAAAGAACCATTGGCGCACCGCCAATTCCTCGCAAACTTCCCGTCCATGAAACCGCTCCACCTCCTCCTCACCGCCGTGCTCGCGCTCCTGCTCGCGGCCTGCGCCGGAATCCACCAACCCGCCCGCCCGTCATCCACCCACCCGGACATCCTCAAACAACAAATCTTCCTCGACTCCCAAAACTTCGGCCCCGGCGTCGTCGATGGCCGCCTCGGCGAATTCACCCGCAAGGCCATGACCAACTACCGCCGCGCCAACGCCCTCCCCGCCGAATGGATGCCCGACACCACCGCCACCCCCAGCCACACCACCTACCTCATCACCGCCCGCGATTGGGAAATCCTCGGCCCCAACGCCGACGAACCCGAAGACCAGGCGAAACAATCCAAAATGCCCTACACCACCCTCCTCGAGTTCCTCTCCGAACGCTTCCACACCACGCAGAAATTCCTCCGCTCCCTCAACCCCGGACTCAACATCAACAACGCGCCTCCCGGCACCACCATCACCGTCCCCGCCGTCGCCCGGCCGTTCGACTACCACGCCTACCCGTCCTCCTACCCGGCACCGTCCGCCGCCACCGCAAAGACCCGCCACGTCATCGTCAACCTCAGGGCGAAACTCCTCACCATCCACGAAAACGACCGCCTCATCGCCTCCTTCCCCATCACACCCGGATCCTCCGAGCACCCCGCCCCGGCCGGCGAATGGCGCATCGTCGGCGCGGTCCCCTTCCCGTGGTTCCGCTACGACCTCGGCGTGCTCAAACGCGGCGAACGCACCGAAGACTTCCACAACCTCCCGCCCGGACCAAACAGCCCCGTCGGCATCCTCTGGGCCGGCCTCAACCGACCCGGCATCGGCATCCACGGCACCCCCGTCCCGGACACCATTGGCCGCGCGGGCAGCCACGGCTGCATCCGCCTGTCGAACTGGGACGCCGCCACCTTCCGCACCCTCGTCGGGAAAAACACCGCCGTCACCATCCGCTGACCACCCGGCTCCCCCGCTCCCCCCATCGCGCCGACCGGCCACCATTCAGAAGAAACGCGCAGCCGTCCCGAACGCGGGAAACCCGACGAAATCCGATCCCCCTCCGAGCCGGATTGCCCGCTCGCCTCCATCTGCCGAAAACTCCCCCCCTAACACGGCGTTGTGGCCGATGATCTGCTAAGGGGCCGCGATGCTCAGTTTTCGTCGGATCCGACCGTATATCTTTTGTCATTCAAATGTCCCTCGAGTGGCGCACGCAGCCTCCCGCCGGAGCATTGCGCAATTCCTGCTTTTCACCCTCCTGCTCGCCTGCGCGCCGTGCCCCGGCCAGTCCATCCAGCTGAACCCCGCCGACATCCGGCAGTCGATCGACATGATGGGCGGCGACATGGAGCGCAGCTCGTTCGCCATTCAAAACGCCCGCAACAAGGCGGAGATCATCCAGTGGGGGTTCGGCGACATCGACTTCAACATGTGCCGGGTCCAGTACGACAAGAAACAGGAACTGGTGGAAGGCGTGAAGAACTGGTCGTTCTATGACGGCCAGGTCACCAGCATGCAGGAAATCCAGGCCGTCAACCCGGACATCCTGTTCTTCGCCACCCTGCGCTCCGACTACGACGGCTACGGCAATGATAACAACCTGCCAGACTGGATTTGCAACTACTCCACCAAGGAAATCGATGCCGGAAAATACGGAACCTTCCTCGCCGACTATGTCGAATACATGCACCAGCAGGGTGTCCCGATCGCGATCATGTCGGTCGCCAAGGAGTGGACCACGTTCGTCACCGCCGAGGTCGCCCGGGACGTCATCATCAGCCTGCAAAGCGAACTGGACTCCCGCGGAGTGCCCATGCCCCTGATCTCCGACCAGGGGTTCTGGAGCACGGCGCAGGGCAACAAGTATCTCGACGCGGTGGCCAGCCTCGGCACCGAAGACCTCTATTGGTCGTTCTGCAACCACAACTACGGCACTGACGACGACACCCTCTGGGAGGGCATCGCCAGCAAGTCACAGGCTCTCGGCAAGGCACTCTACAACGATGAAAGCAGCCACGGCGGCGGCGGACCCACCTTCGGCGAGGAACGAGAAATCACCACCCCCATCGCCGCCTACACCGAAAAATGCCACATGTACGCCGCCGGCGTGAAAGGCGAACTGTTCTTCGAAATCTGGTCCCGCGGCATCAACAAGGAGACCCGCCCGATCTACTTCCAAAACAGCGGAACCGGCAGCCGGCTGCGCGCCTACTACATCATGCGCCACTTCGCCAACCACGTCCTGCACAGCCGCTACATCACCTCGGAAGTCGACTCCATGCCCGGCGTCCACACCATGGCGTTTCGCAACAACGACCAACTCGTCGTCTGGGTGATCAATGAAGCCACGACGGCATATTCCGCCGTGCCCGTTTCACTCGCCGGCTCACCGCCGGCCGACTCCGTCGAGCGCATGGTCTGGACCGAAGACTCCGACATCACCGGCGCAAGCGATTCTCTCGCCACATCCGCCAGCGGCTTCACCACGGACATCCCCGGCCAAAGCCTGAATTGTTATCTCGTCAACATCGGCCCGCCGCCGCCCCGGACACTGCCCTACGCGCAAAGCTTCGAAGACGGACTCGAAGACTGGGCCCAATCCCAAGACGACGACTTCGACTGGTCGCGCAACACCCTGGCCACCAGCACCAGCAGCAGCGGACCGGACAGCGCCTCCGACGGCCATTGGTACGTCTACGCCGAGGGCCATGTCGCCAACGCCCCGAACAAATCCGCCTACCTCGAATGCCTGTTTGACCTGAGCAATGTCACCGGAGCCACACTCAGTTTCGACTACCACATGTTCGGCTCCTACATCGACTACCTCGCGGTGGATGTGCACGACGGCACCACCTGGACCACCGGCGTCTGGATCGAGGACGCCCCCGTCCACACCGCCAGCGACGACCCATGGTCGAATGCGGAGGTCGACCTGTCCGCCTACGCCGGCCGGTCCGCCGTCACCCTCCGCTTCCGGACCAAGAAAAACTACTGGCATTCCTCAGACGCCGCCATCGACAACATCCGGCTCGTCGAACCGCCGCAGTCACTGCCCTACGCGGAAGACTTCGAAAACGGCCTCGGCTCCTGGGTCCAGTCGGCTGATGACGACATCGACTGGACGCGCAACTCCGGCGGCACCGCGACCGACAACACCGGTCCAAGCGGAACACCCGATGGCGATTGGTATCTGTTTGTCGAGAATCACGACAGTGGCGCCAGTTACAAAACCGCGTCGGTGGAATGCTCCTTCGACCTGAGCTCGGCGCCGCGGCCGGAACTCTCGTTCGACTACCACATGTTCGGCGACTACATCGACTGCCTCGCCGTCGACGTCTTCGACGGCAGCCAATGGAACCTGGACGTGTGGAACCGAACCGGCCAACAGCACTCGGCCAGCGACACGCCGTGGTCGACCGCCCTCGTCGACCTGTCGGAATTTGCCGGCAATGACGCGGTGACAATTCGTTTCCGTTCACAGCAACTCCGATGGCACGCCGCCGACACGGCCATTGACAACATCAGCATCGCGGAAGCAGCCACCCCATACCAGACATGGGCGGCCTCGACCTTCGCCGAGGCGGAATCCGGCACCGACACCTCCGAATCCGGCAACCCGGACGGCGACCGCTACACCAACCTCCAGGAATGGGCGCTCGTCCTCGACCCCATGACTCGGGACGTCCCGCAAAAGACCGCATCCATCCAGACCACCGATGGCAACACCTACTTCACCGTGCAATACCTCCGCCGCGCCGGCAGCGGCCTGGATGTCCACGCCGCCTGGTCATACTCGACGTCGTCCGATCACTGGCGGGTGCATGGCGACGGCATGACCGAAACCACCCTCGGCATCACCGGCGACATCGAAACCATGTCCGCCGCAGTCCCCATCGAGCACGGCCAAAAGTTCATCAGGATCGTGATTTCACCATAACCGCCCCCTCTTTCGGACTGCGCCGGCACGACAGCGCCTTTTCTGAACTGCCCCGGCACGACAGCGCCTTTTCTTTTGGACGACCCCGACACGACAGCGCCTTTTCTGGACTGCGCCGGCATGACGGCGCTTTGCGGTTCGGCGAGGCATGCCTCGCGCGGCAAGCCCCCATCCCAAGCCCCCATCCCAAGCCCACATCCCAACGATTTCATCAAATCCACCGGACCAGCGGTTTCACACAACCATCGGCGACCCCGTGGCACTGCCGCTTCTTCACGACGAGCCCCAAAAATCCCCCAAAAATCCGCCAAGCCCGGCCGGCCAACCGGACCGGTAGCCGCCCCCACGCCTCCCGCCAGACTCCCGACCTTTCAGGGCGATCAAGTCAGGGAAAAACGCGTGATCAGCTGCGGAAGCAGAACCACTGATGGCACTGAAATCACTGATGCTTCCCAGCCTGAGCAGGCATGGTATTCCGAAGCTCTCGCGAGTTGTGAGTTCTTCACCCTCAAAGCTTTTTAAAAGTCAGAGCAATTCGACTAATCAGTCCAAATCTATGGTTCCTATCGGCGCTTCTTGAGTGAGTGGTTCCCTAGCTAGCCAGCCCTGCCACCCCCTTTCCCACCCGCTTTCCCGCCCTCTTTCCCGCCCCCTTCCCCGCCCTTGTCCGGCGACAATTAAAGCTGGGCGCTGACGACAATTAAAATTGACCCCTGGGTTGGTCGGATTTCGGGCGTTTTTGGCTTCAAGCTGGTTGACGCGTTGCGGGGTGGCGGGTGCCGCTCCGGGTTGTGGTCACTC
>JAUTCT010000035.1 GCA_030673875.1 Verrucomicrobiota bacterium JB025
CCGTCCGGAAAGCCACCGGAATACTCATCACGTCGTGTTCTGTCAGACATTCCGGCATAGTGGGCCACTACATATAGAGTACAAGTGAAATATCGGACAATATGAACTACTACTCAAAGTGAGGTAGCCCTGACCAATCCCCGCACTCCCCCTCCCGACCACCGCACGCCAGTCCTCCAAGCGGGGAAATCACGAACAAAATGTCGTCAAAAAGCTTATCCAACCCGAACAATCTCCCGCCACGCACAGATAAAAAATCACAACACCACAAAAGATAGAAAATCGAAATTTCTTCATATATTTCTCCCGAACCAACTTTTTACCAGTGACTTACACCAACAAAAACACTCAACAAGCACCCTACGCGATCGCGTATCCAACACCCTACGCAATCATGTACGTTTAGCTGATTCGGCTTGTTTACCCCGGAATTCTGGTAACATTGGGGCGTCAACCAGCGCCTTCACCGGCGCCACGCTCTCCCCCCGAGAGCAATGGGACACTCACCCCAATCCCCCCACAACCATGACCCCCCAATCCGCACTTTTGTGCCTCTGTACCGTCGTGTTGACCTCAATCGGCAGCACAACCACCGCCACCGCCAGCACAGACGCCCCCCGAGGCACTCTGACCACCGCTCACGATATGGTTCGCGCCGACTCACCAACCACCCTGAACTGGGAAATCCAGCTTCCTGAAGAGAAACCATTCACGGTTGATGAAGATGGCACTGTCAATCCCACCAAGAAGCTGAAAATGCGCATCCGCGTGCTCGGTGCATCCTACCAGTTGAACTCCCGCACCTACCTTCCGGTGCAGGTCTACTGGAAGATGAACAACTCCAACTGGAATCTGGCCTTCTACGGCTACCAAACCGAGCTCGACCCGAGCGAAGTGCTTGTCGAGAAAGACGTCGATGAAGACGACACCCTGGATTTCGGCGGCCGCGGTTACTACTACGGCTGGAAACCCTTCTACTCCACCGAGCAGGAAACCTACAACGTCGTTGCCCTCACCGATGGCGACAGCGTGCCGAGCACCCGCCCCGCATTCTACCAAAACGACATCGAGGACTTCCTCGAGCCCTACCTCAACGCCGACCGCAGCGTCAACCTCGGACCGCGTGACGTCATCTACCTCGTCGAAGTCGGACAAACCAACCCCCTGGTCTCCGGATTCGACCTCCAGGACATCGTCTTCCTCGTCACCTTCGAAGACAAGGACGACGACGACGACGACGACGACGACGATGATGACGACGATGATTAAGCTCCGCTGATCCCGGCCACCACCCGAACCGCTCCCAACCCCGATGAAATTCCCAATCCAAAAAGTCGCCGCCATCATCCCGGTAACCGGACTCATGCTGCTCACAACCGGCATCGGAGCGGAAATGCGCGACCGCATCACCCCGGAGGAACTCCTCAAGCGCAAGGCCGCCGGCGGAGGCATGGACGCCTTCCAGAAACCAAACACCCCGGACCCCCGCGTCAAATCTCCCGCCACCCCGAGCATCATCAACGAGTCCATCCTGCTCAGTGATGGCAACCACTGGACGCTCGTCCCCAAGGGCAGCGTCCTCCACCTTCCCGAGAAACAGAAACACCACGTCGTCACGCAACCCACCGGGACCTTCACCCGCTGGTCGGAGTTTCTCAAACGCAACATCTCCTGGCTGAGCGCTGAATCCGTCAGCATGGACACCGCCACCGGCAAAAACCCGATCTCCACGGAGACCACCGATGCCTGGCCGCGCCGCGGTGCCATCGTCATCGCCGTCCACCGCGGCGGCGCCATCTCCGTGAAACCTCCTGCAGTCCCCGAACCCCCGAAATCATGATCAAGTCCACGATCGTCGCATGCCTCGCCGCGCTGCTCACGACCGCCGCCCACGCGGGCTCGGATGAGCAGGATGAATACTACACCTTCATCCGCCAACAACAGCAGGTCACCGGAACCATCTGGGACATGCCCGTCGAACTCGTCGGGGAATCCCTCTCGCCGATGAACATCGAGGCCGGCGGCTCGCTCTTCCAGCTCTGGGCCATCCACACCTCCGAGGCCACCGACTACCTTCTCGACCAGAAACTCGTCGGGGCCTACCTGCCGGCCGCCACCCTCAGCATCACCACCGGTGACCCCACCCTCGCATCCGGCGGCATCCCCAGGACCCGTGCCGACCAACCGTTCTACCTCCACACCAATGTCTCCGGACTGCTTTCCCCCGGAGATGAAATCCCCGATGCCGCCACCAAGGTCCTGCTCGAACACTACGCCAAAGACTACCCGGAAACCTTCAGCCTCTCACGCACCGAGGTCCTCGCCGATGGCCCGATCGACTCCGGCTACATCACCGAAAACGGCACCCAAACCATCACCTTCCCGACCACCTCGCTCACCGGCGCGGACCCCACCAAAGTCTCCGGTGAGGAACACTTCCTCATCCACGCCCTCGCCGACGAGGACAACGACTACTCGCAGACCGAACTCGCCTCCGCCATGATCCAGATCTGGCCCGTGGCAGACGGATCCATCAGCGGCATCACGGACAATCAGACCATCGACCTCCAGGTCCCCGACCTCACCGTCACCCTCAACGACCTCTACCCGAACAGCACCACCTACCTGCAGATCTACCCCGGCGCCCCCAGCCTCGGCACCACCGGCACCAAACTCCCCGGCTCCGTGCTCGTGCTCGACCAGGACAAGAGCGAAAGCCGCGTCCTCACCGTGGAGAACTGGGGCAGTGTCGTCACCGACGACACCCAGCACACCATCGAGCTCATCACCGTCACCCCCTTCGGCACCGAGCGCCTCGCCACCGTGACCTTCGGCGCCAACCGCGTGCTCAAGGTGCGCGCCATGATCACCAACATGGAATGATCCCGGCCGATCGCGCCCGCCGCCACCGCCACCCGCGCGCCGGCGGCTGGTCCGCATCAGGAAACCTTCATTCGGACTTCGACTCCGCACCGGGCAGCCCGGCACCTCCGGCCTCGAGCGAGACCGGCTGCCTGATCGGGATCAAGGCGCTTTCCCGGTCCACCCGGATCCGGTCGTAGTCGCCGGCGGGAACCACGCAGGGAACCGCTTCGAACTCAAAATCCAGCTTCCACACCCCGGCCTCACCCGCCACCACCTTGCGGGACCAGCGTCCGTCAGTCCCCTGCTGGCTGCCGTCCAACCCCGGAGCCGTCGGTTTCAAGCCACCCGTCACCCGGGTCGTCGAGCGCACGTGGGTCGGCAGGATCCACTGGAAGGGCTCGCGCCGGTCCTTGTGATAGTCGAGCTCCAGCAAATAGCGCTCCCAGGCCACCGGCAGCGTCATTTCATCCGGCGAAACCCACGGACAATGGTAGTGAATCTCCAGCCTCGTGCGGTTCCTTGCCGCGCCCTTTGTTCCGCCCCTTGTTTCGTCATTCGCCGCGCCGTCCGCGATCCACTCCACCCGCTCCGCCCGCAGCGGCGCATACGGTTCCAGCATCGTTTGGATCTCCCGGAGACGGTCGCGCTCCGGCGTGTCGATCATCCGCCCCCGCATCCAGTCGGCATAGTAGCCGTCGAAGGTGACCTGCTCCACCACCTCCAGCGATTGCTCCGGACCGGGCTGCACCGTGCGCTCCACCAGGACGGCGGCACTGCCGTCCGGCTTCGGCCCCACCTCGATCAGCCTAGGCTCCTCCGCATCCAGCACCAGCGCGTGATTTCCCCACAGACCCCACGGCGGCAGCACCCCGGGCATCGCGGATTTCGCCGTCACGTCCACCCACGGCTGCGGCTCCAGCACCGGAACATGCAGAATCATGTGGTCAAACTGATTCACCGTCGGCTGCCCCGGATCAACCCGCCAGGAACTGTTCACCAGAGCCAGACTCGAGCGGATCCCCGCCGCCTGCAACAGCTGCTTCAGCAACAACGCATGGTCCTTGCAGTCACCCTGGCGCTTGCGAAACGTCTCACCCGCCGGATGCGGAATCCGCCCCCGAACTCCGAACTCAACCGCCACATAGCTCAGGCTGTCCCGCACGTCTTCCGCCAGCCGCATCACCTTCTCCCTCTCGCTCGCCGCCCCCTCCGTCACCTCCTTCGCATGCCTCACCACCGCATCCCCCGTGCTCTTGAGCTGCGGTGCGATCTGCTTGAGATACTTCCGCCCGGACTCCGCCCAGGATTCCGCCGTCCCCGCCAACTGGAGCATCGGCTTGTAGGTTTCCAGCTCGGGAGAATACGGCTCGCGCTGGTAGGACGGCAGGTGTTTCCCGATCCACGCCACCCACTCACCGGTCCGCACCTCCTCGATGCCCTCCGGATTCCACATCTTCGCCGCGACCGCCGACGGATCTCCCGTCAGGAAACTGCAGACCACCCGCGTCGGCAGCCCGCGGGAGAAAAAGAACCGCTCGATCGGAAACTGCTCCGGCGCAGCCAGGTGCTCCCGTGAAACCACAATCTCGATCCGCCCGCCAACCACCAGCCCCGGGATCGGCACGTGCAGCGTCTGGCCGTCGTCCGCCATGTCGGATGCCGCATCCAGCACGTAATAGTCCTCCACCTTGCCGACCGCCACCTTCCCGCCATCCGGCCCGAACACCTCCAGCCGGTTCACGTGAATCCGCTCAAACGTCGGATCAAACCCGAATCGCAGGTAGTTGTAGCGCCGCAGCGCCGCGCGGTCGAAAATGGAAATCACCCGCTCATCCGTCTGCACGAGTGTTTTGCCCGGTTGGAAATGCCATGCCCGCACGACCTTGTCATAGCGCCCCTCGCTGTTTCCCGCTTCCGGCTCCGGCGCCACCGCCTCGAGCCTCGCCACCAGCGCCGCCGGCAGCACCACCGGCTCGACCACCTGCTTGAGAATGCTGTTCGAGCCCTCACCGAGATAACTGGAACACTCGTCGATCATCGCCAGCGCATCCGGATCGCCCGGCTCGGCTGCCACCGCCTCCTCGAATGCTGCCTTCGCCTCCCGATACTGCCCCTGATTCCAGTGGCTGTAGCCAATGATCGCATGAACCCGCGCGTTGCGCTCGCCACCCTCCAGCAACTCCACCGCCACCTTGCGCGCCTCCTCGCCCTGCCCCGCCTTGTTGAGCGCCTCGCCCAGATCATACCGGTGCTCAAGCTGATGCGGATACTCCCGCGCAAGCTTTCTCAGCACCTCCACGGCCTCCCCCGCCCGCTCGTTCTCCTGCAGCACCTCGGCCAGCCAGCCGCCACTCCGCGACCCGGGGTGCTTCCCGTAGTAGGCCTCCGCCGCGACCAGTGCCCGCGCCGGATCGCCCGCGTTCATCCAGCCACGAATCCATTCGAGCGCCGAATCCTCACTCAACTTCTGCCCGGACAAGGCATGCCCAAAGTGCCCGTCTGCCAGCTCCATCCTGCCGGCCGATGCCGCCATCAGTCCCCGCCAGTCCTCCACCTGCAGGGTTGCCGCGATCGACTCCGGAACGCCCTGCAAAAGCTGATAGGCGTCATCGAAGCGCTCGAGATTCTGCAGCGCCAGCAGCCGGTTCTCAAACATGATCGAATTCGCCGGAGCGAGTGCCGATGCCTGGCTGAACAGCTCATACGCCTCCGCGTATTTCCCGTCCGTATACCACGCCAGCCCGGAGCGGTTCGCAATCGCCGCAAACACCTCGCGGTGACTCTCGGGAGCCGCTTCCAGCGTGCCCGCCCGCAGCCGCACCAAGTCCACCGCGGCCGCCAGCTCATCCATTACCCCGGCCGCCGGCTCCACCGCCCATGCCGCCACCAACCACGAAAACCGGCCCGCACTTGCGATCCGGATCCGGTAGTCGAAAGTCTGGCCGTCGATCACCCGCTTCGCCCGGTAGTCCATCCCCCGCGCGCCGGACTCCTCGTCGCTCCACGGCTGCGGATGGCTCACCCCGTTGGGAAACTCGATGTCCATCCGGTTCAACAGCCCGTCTGCCACCACCTCGTGCTTCGGCGCCACCCCGTCCCACAGCATCGGAATCACGTGGATCGCCCCGCCCGCCTTGAGCGCCTGAAATACCGAATGCGGCGTATCGACTGCCGCATCCTTCCAGACCCGCCACCCGGCCCCCGCAAGCGACGTGGTCACCCCCCATTCCGGCAGATCCACATCCTCGACCGGAACCGAAACCGGCGCCGCCTTCCCCAAGGTCTCGAACCCCCGCATCACCCGCTCCGCCTCCGTGCCCAACTGCCCCTCTCCCTCCCCGGACCAGAAAACTATCTGGTAATGGTAACCATCGGACACCGTCAGCCAGTATTCGTAGTCGATCTCCAGACTCCTGCCACCCACCTCCATCACCGCAGTCGCCCTCATCAGCTGGAAATCCCGGCCATTCAGCACTTTCCGCTCCGTCTCCCGCCACTCGCACTTGACCGCCACGCTCGCCAGGTTCGCCCGGATCGTCGATGCCACCGCCTCCCCGCTGATGCCAGCCAGATCCTCGACGATGAAGTTGCAATACACCTCCGGCCGGCCCCGCTGGATCACCAGGCACGCGTTCTCGTTGAAACTCGCCGGGTCGCGGTGCGCCACCCACTTCTGCGGCAGCTTGAGCCGGAAGTTCTTCTCCTCCACCGTGACCACCTCACCCCCGCTCGCAGAAGTGCCCGCCTGCGGCCGGTTCCTTGCCGCCGCCTGGACCACCCCGTAAACGATCCCGGAAACCATCAAAACACCGAACAGGGAACTCAGCACAAGACTCGCGATCGCCGAACCACGACCATTCGTGAGGTGATCCGGCCTCTGTTTCCACATCGCCAGACTGATGATCGCCAGAATCAGCGCGGCGATCCCCACCACCAGACAACCCACCACCATCAAGGCGCCGAAAATCGTCATCTGCCCCTCCTTCATGCCGGCGGTAAACGCGGACCCCAGCGTGAGCAGCATGCCCGCCAGAAAAATCAGCACCAGCGACAGCGTGCCCAGCTTCTGCCGGTGTTTCTTCCGGAGCTGCACTCCCCAACCCACGCCAAGCCCCCCAAGAATGACCGAAATGAGAATATACCAGATAAACAATTCATTGGGTTCCATAGCAATGCGGAGTGGAGATGGCGCCTCTGGCTGTGCCTGTTCACGTCGCAGAGTGCGGGCAACATATGCCAAACCCATCCTCACTAATCCATGCCAAACCCGCGCCGCCGGAATCAGCTCGGCGCATCTTCCGACTGCTTCCGCCCCTTGCCTTTGCCCCTCCCGGCCCTCCCGGCCTTGCCGGCCTTCGTCCGAGCCGTCGGATCGTAGGCCGGGTTCTTCTCCGTCGGCACCGGCGCATTCAGCTCCGCCCGCCATTTCCGCATCAGCTTGTGCAGCTCGGCGGCCTGCTCCGGATGGCTCGCCGCCAGATTGCTCCGCTCACCCGGATCCGCCTCCAGATCATACAGCTCCAGACGCCCGTCCTCGAAATACTCGTGCAACTTCCATTTCCCCATCCGCATCGCGGATCCGGGCCGCGTCCGGAACAACGGATCATGCGAATCGTCGCCCGCACCCGCATACTTCTGCAGGTAAACCGGGAAATGCCAGAACAACGCACGCTCCGCAAGCGTGCCCGTCTGCGTCAGCAACGGCACCAGACTCACCCCGTCCAGCACCTTGCCGGCCGGAACCGGCAACCCCGCCGCCTCCAGAAACGTCGGGTAGAAATCCGTCCCGATCACCGGCACACCACAGCTCGAGTTTGGCTCGACCTTGCCCGGCCAGCGCACCACCAGCGGCTCCCGGATCCCGCCCTCGAAATACGACCCCTTGCCGGAGCGAAACGGGTCCTGCTTCGAAATATCGCGAATCCCCCCGTTGTCGGAGCAAAACAACACCAGCGTGTTCCGCTCCAGCCCCAGCGCCTTCACCTCAGCGAGAATCCGTCCAACCCCCTGGTCCATCTTCGTGATCATCGTGGCATACTTCAGATGCACGTCCTTGCCCTCATACAACGGCTGAAACTCCGGCACCAACTCCAGCCTGGTGTGCACCGAATAAAACGCCATGTGCATGAAAAACGGCCGCCCCTGGTTGCGCCGCAGAAACTTCACCGCCTGATCCGCAAAAATATCCACCCGGTGCGTGCCCTTCGGATACTGGTCGGAAAACGGCTTCATCGGCCCCCCATTGAACGGAGAAAAATACCCGCCGCCGCTCGGACTTCCCGACCCATCCCCTCCGATGTTCACGTCAAACCCCTGCTTCGTCGGATCCTCGCCAACGTGCCATTTCCCCAGATGAATGGTCCGGTAGCCCCCGGCCTGCAGCGCACCCGCCAACGTCAGATTGTCCAACCCCAGATGCTGCGTGTTCTTCGTCGGGATCAACTTCCGGTCGCGCGCATTCCCCCGGTCGGAGTTGCCCACCGTATAGACCCCGTGGCGCGGACCATACTGCCCGCTCATCACACACGCCCGGCTCGGCGCGCAGTTGGCCGACGGCGCATAGGCATCGGTGAACAACATCCCATCCGCCCGCAAGCGGTCGATGTTCGGCGTGTGATACTTCGGGTTGTTGAACCCCACATCCATCACCCCGAGATCATCCACATTGATGTAGATGAGGTTCGGCCGCTCCACCGCCGATGCCACCACCGCGGTCAGGAAAAAAATCGCGAATGCTTTCATAATCGATGCTCACAATCCCGCATCCGCCCGGCGGCGAAACCACTCAGGGCTCCAGCACCTGAATCCGGATGTTGCGGAACTCCACCGGATGGCTCTCCGACTGCAGTGCGAACCACCCGTCGGAAATCGTCGTCGTGCCGGCCAGCTCCGCCAGCGCATCCGCGTGCGCATCCCCCCCGAGCTGCGGCTTGCCGTAGCTCATCACCTCCTCGCCGTTCACAAAGTGGCGGATCATCTCATTTCCCCGCACCTCCACCTCCAGGCTCACCCACTGGTTGCCGTGAAACGTCTCGGATTTCGAGGTGATGCAGTGCCGCTTGTCGAGCTTGCCATTGATCTCCACGTGCGTTCCCGGCGTGCAGAGATTCGCCGTCGGCCGCTTGCCCTGCCCCGTCCCGCCGAGCAACTGCACCTCGATCGAGGTCGGGAAATTCTGTTCCAGCTCCATGGTTTCCGGAGCCTCGCTATGGATCATCACCCCGCTGTTGCGAAACGCCCAGCCGGCCCCGTCCTTCACCTGGTTTCCCACAAACCGATAATCAAGCCGCAGCCGGTAGTGAGAGAACTTCTCCTTGTAAAATAGATGCGCATACCTCGCGTCAAACCCGTCATACCCCGAATAATCCACCCGCAGCACCCCGTCCCGGACCCGAAAGGTGTTTTTGAAATTCTCACCCAGCTTGCAGCCCCGCACCTTCGGCACCCAACCACTCAGATCCTTGCCGTTGAACAACGACCGCCAGGCCTGCTCCACCGGTTTCGCCGCAACCTGCTCCGCGGCATTCGCCCCGCCCCCGGCCACCCGCGCCGCCTCCTTGCCGGAACCGGCCGCATGCTCGGCCTCCCCACCGGGCGCTTGGCCCGCCAGCACGGCGATTGTCAGGGCTGTCAAAAATTGCTTCATGGATTCAGTCAGTCGGCGGAAACTTCAAATCACATACGGGAAAATTTTGCACTTCCTTCAAAAAGAATCCGCAAAGCATTTCTGATCGCCAAACCACGGTCGCCCGCCGATCCTCCCGCCCGTGGAATCCACACGGGCCATCATCACCCGCCTCACCCGCCTCACCGACACCAGCCTCATCGCCCACTGGTTCACCGAGGATCACGGCCTCGTCAAAACCGTCGCCCGCGGCGCGCGCCGCCCAAACAGCCCGTTCGCCGGCAAAATCGACCTCTTCTTCGCCGGAACCATGACCTGCCAGCGCGCCAAAAAGGGCGACCTCCACTCACTGCGCGAATTCTCCGTCTCCTCATGGCGCGAAGGCCTCCGCCGCGACTACACCTCCACCCTGCTCGCCGGATACTGCTGCCAACTGCTCGAAAACTCCGTCGAACCCGAACACCCGGAACCCGAACTCTTCGACCTCCTCCGCCGCGCACTCGACCACATCGACACCGAAAAACCCACTTTTCGCGCCCTTCGCCATTTCGAAAAGGAACTCGTGCGCATTCTCGGGGTTACACACCAAGAGTGGAGTCCCGAACGATCCCTCAGGCACGCCCTTGGCTCCCTGCCAGCCTCTCGCGACGACCTCATCGAACGACTTCACCAAGTTTGAAAAATTTTCCCTCGTAAATGCGCCAATCGCATCCATAGTAAATACCAGATCAACACATTTCGAACGCCATGGACTCACCAACCGCTACTCTGATCGGCATTCTCCAAGACCGCGTCGAAACCCTCCGCGCGACCGGCGACCTTGAGGAAGCCCTCCACGCCGCCACCGCCGCCGTCGACAAAGCCCAACACACGCTCGGCCCCAACCTCGACAGCATCGACGCCTTCGCATCCGCGCTCGAAATCCGCGCCGACCTCCACCGCGAAATCGGCAACCTCGACGCCGCCCGGGAAGACTACCGCACCGCCCTCGACCAACTCGAGGACCGCCCCGACCGCTTCGCTCAAATCGGCCGCCTCCACGCCGGTCTCGGTGCCGCCTACGATGCCGAAGGCGACTCCCGCGACGCCTCCCGCCACTGGCGCGCCGCCATCTCGTTTTTCGAAAAAAACCAGCCCGCGCTGATGCTCGACATCGCCGCCATGGCCAACAACCTCGGGTTCCTGCACAAGGCCGAAGGCGACCTCGATGCCGCGGAAACCCAGTTCCTCCGCGCGCTCGAAATCCTCCACTCCCAACTCGGCCAGCAAAACGAGCAAACCGCCACCGTCTCCAGCAACCTCGGCGCCCTCTACCAAGCCGCCGGCTTCGACGAACAATCGCGGGAAATGCACATGATCGCGCTCGACACCCGCCGCGACCTGCTCGGCGAGGAACACCCGGACACCGCACAATCACACAACAACCTCGCGCTCGCCCTGCTCAAAACCGGCGACCGCTCGTGGGCCCGCCGCCACTTCGAAAAAGCACTCACCGGATTCGAAGCCCTCGGCCCCGAATACGCCGATGACCTCGAAGCCGTCGCCGCCAACTACTGCGACTACCTCCGCAGCGAAGGTGAGGAAAATCTCGCCAACATCATTTCAGACCGGGTCGCTAAAATCCTCGACTCGCGCCAGCCGGAAGAACGCGTCCCGGAAGCCGTTTAAACCCAACACCCCGCCGTGCGCACGCACGTGACTGGCTTCCCCATCCCCGGGGAACGCCAGTCGTTTTTTTCCGGGCGGAGCACTCACTCACCGGCCGTCACCCGGCTCCAATCGCCTGAATAATACCCTTTCAGGACCTGGTCCCTCAGGCCGGCATCGCCCCTCGCGTCCGCCACTTCCAGCATGTCCAGAAACAAATACAGATTCAGCCAGAACCCGCGGTTGTATTTCTCCTGCGTGCTGCCCGCCTGCCGGTAATATCCATACCACGACGGATCGATCCCCAGCTGCTGCGCTTTTTCCGCCGCCGCTCCCGCCCGCTTCCAGATGGTCTCGGCCGAGCGCTCGTTCAACCGCTGCAGGCCCTCGTAGTGCAACGCACGCGTGTCCTCCACCGCACACACATCATCGATCCCCAGCTGCAGCAGGCTGTGCGTCATCTCATACTCCCCGTCGCCATCCAGATCATACTCGAGCTGGTCGAGAAACCCGTTGCCGTTGGTGTCCGTGTATTTCACCGTGCCGAACTTCTCCGGCATCATCTTCTCGTTGCCATAGGCGCGCGGGCGGAACCGGTCGCGCGTCCGGCAGAACCCCTGATAGTAATACCCCACCTGATCCAGCCGCCACGCCCCCCACTCCGCCCCATACAGGTGGATTCGCCCGTCAAACCCGCCCAGATACAGCCTGCCCTTGCCCGAGTTGTCCGCATCCCACTCGCCCCGGTCCCCCGCCGTATCCGCCTGATAGTTGTCATCGAGCCCGCCCTTGCCCTTGCCGACCACGAATGGATCCAGCGGCGAAAGCAACTCCACCCGCTCCCAGCGGTCGCAGTCGTCGTCCTCGTCGAACACAAACCAGCAGTTCCCCCATTTGCCGCGCTGGAAGATCAGCTCCCACGACGTCTCGTGGTCCGGATAGATCAACTCCGTCAGCCGGCGCAGCCGCGGGTCATAGAAAAACCCGTCGGCCTCCGGAAGCCCGCGCAGGCTCTTGAACCCGTGCCTCTGGTCCTGATAATCCATCGTCCCCTCGTTGAAATTGATCGTCATGTCGAAATCGAACGCGTTGCCCGGACCCGAGTCGTTGTCGAGGTCGAAGGTCATCGCCACATACGACATCGACTTGTCCCAATGCACCGGCTGCATCTCCGGGGAAACCGTCGCAAAATCCTCCGGCAGGCGGCCTTTCACCGTCGACCGGTCGGTGTAGCAGCCGACGTCCTGAAACCGGATCGCCATCTCCGTGTATGAGTCGTCATCCTGATCGTAAAACAAAAACGGATTCTCCCAGTTGTAGCGCAGGTCAGTGATGTTGAACGTCGGCTGGTGCACCTTCAGCAGCGTGCTGGTGCCGTTGTAGTCGATCATGAAGTCGTCCATGCCGTCATGCTGCCAGCACTCGGGATGAAACAACTCCCAGTCGATGTAGCTGAACACGCCGTCCTTGTCGTCATCCATCATGATCATGTAGTGCCCCCCCTTCTTCGCATCCAGGCCCACGTTGTCGGCGATGATTTCCACGTCCGCCATTCCATCGCCGTCCTCATCCGCATGATCGACGATGAAATCCTCCCAATGGCCGTAGTTTCCATCCCGGTTGCGGTCCACCATCAGGCAGTCGCTGTCCCGGTCGCCGATCAAGTCGCCCACCTTCATGTCGTCATCGTCGTCGATCCACTGCACCGGGATCCCGTCATGCACCGTCCCCCGCAACACGTCCGGATCCCCGTCCCCGTCCAGATCGATGTAGCTCGCATCACGCACCAGCGGCGGACGAAACGTGCTCATCTGCCGCCCTTCGGGTTCATGCTTGCCATGCCGCGCCGCCTCCGCGGAAACCACACACAAACACACCCAAACCATCGGAATTACTGATTTTTTCA
The DNA here is from genome assembly GCA_030673875.1 of Verrucomicrobiota bacterium JB025. Classification (GTDB taxonomy): domain Bacteria; phylum Verrucomicrobiota; class Verrucomicrobiia; order Verrucomicrobiales; family Akkermansiaceae; genus Luteolibacter. Next base: position 13,044 of record JAUTCT010000035.1, read on the forward strand.
TGAGATCACATTCGGCCGAACCAACGGCACCATCGTCCGGGCTTCTATCACATCCATCCGCCGAAGACACCCCCGTCATCCGGTCTCACTGTTTCGCACCACCCGCAATCCCGCGGCGGATTACCGGACATCATCACTTGCCCTCCACCGCTTCCCAACCAACCATAGCACCGTGAGCCGATGGATCCCCTACCTTGCCATGTCGATCATCGCCGGATCCACACCGGCGGCCCCCGCTGACGATGCCCCCCGCGCCAACACCCGATGGTGGCAACACCACGGCATCCGCATCTCCCCGGACCGCGAACAATCCGCCACCGTCGCGGATCTGCAGCAGTTCATGACCGCCTGCCAGGCCGCCCTCGCCGAGGTCTCCCCCGGCTACGCAGCCGAACTCGCCGCACAGTGGAAACGCGACCAACTCGACCCACTGCCCGCCGATCCCGCCCAACCCTGTGACACCACATTGCTGCGCCGCGTGCTCGCCCCCGTCCACGAACTGCTCGCCGAAGCCGCGCCGGACTGGCACGCCGCCGCCATCCGCAACCCGCAGGACGCCGGCAAACCCGCCCCGCCACGCTCGCCCGTCTATCCCTGGGCCGATCAGGCACCAGCCGAATCCACCGCCTCGATCGCCAGCCTTGAGCAGTCCTTCGCCATCGACCCCTCCGGCCTCAAGCAACACCGGCCGCTCCGCAGGGTCAGGGGGCTCGTCCGCCCCGCACAGCGCCTCAGCCGAGAGCTCGACGCCATGCTCGTCGGAAAAGCCGGCGGAGAAACCGGCATGGCCGTCTTTTCCAGCTACGACCACCTCGCGGCCTCCTACCGGAGAAACGACCGGCTCTGGTGCCGCGAACTCGGCAGACAGCTCACCGGCGTCGCCGTTTACAAAGGCCCGCGGAAAGGCTCATGGGACAGCTACGGCGGCACCATGATCACCCCACGCCACGTCCTGTTCTGCAACCACGCCCACCCTCACCCGGCCGGCTCCCCGCGCTGGCCCAATGGCCTCGGGCAGCAACTCCGCTTCATCACCGCCGACGGCAAAATCGTCGAGCGCACGCTGATCCACGGCCAGCGCGTGCCCGGCAAGGACCTCTGGATCGGCCTCATCGACTCACCCGTGCCCGCAGCCATCGCCGTTTACCGCCTCTCGCCAGACATCCCCGGCCTCTACAGCGGTGCATTCCAGCCGTTTCAAGCGCCGGAAATCGGCTTTAGCCAGGGCACCGGACGCCTCACCCCGGAGCGCAGCTACCAGAAATGGAGCCCGCGCAACCGCAACAACCCACCCACCCACTACGGCACGGTCGCCGGAACCGAAGAGGCCAAAACCTATCACCAGGTGCCGATGATCTACGTCGCCGGAACCGGAATGGACAGCGCGAACCAACCGAAACCGTCCCCCAGAAACCCGTTCAGCTACCGCGTCTGGGACGGCGACTCCGGCACCCCGCGCTTCCACCTCGTCAAGGGCGAACTCCTCCTCACCCGGATCATCTCCGGCGCGGCAGTCGCCGGCAAAGGTGACATGCTCGACGCCACCATCGCCACCGTCGACGCCACCGCCATCACCGCCGGACTCATCGACCGACCGACCCGCCTCACCACCCGCACCGCCGACCCCGCGCTGCTCGGCTACAACCGCCCGCCGGACGCCGATCCCGCCATCCCGGGACTCACCGCAAAACCGGCCACCACCCCCGCATCCACCACTCCCGCATCCGCGCCCGCCGCCCCGAACCAAACCACCCGTCGCCCCCGTCCACGCGTCGTCCCGCCGCCGCCAGCCACCCGCTGATCTCCGGGCCATCACCACAGCGCCCACATCTCTCCTTGCGGACCCGGGACTCCCGCCTTACCACCACCCCCCCATGCTCCGCTTCCTCCTGCTCCTCGCCCTCCTCGCCCTCCTCGCCCTGCCCGGCTCCGCCAATCCCGCCTCCAAACAAATCATCAAGGGGACCGACACCTTCCTGTTCACCTACTCGGCCGAAATCCCGACCATCGAATCCTCCGGCCGCATCTGGCTGCCCATCGCCTCGTCCGACTCGAACCAGAAAGTCGAACTGCTGCGGACCACCGCACACAAACCCACCCGGGAAGTGAAGGACACCACCCACGGCAACCGCATCCTCGTCATGGACCTGACACCCGAAGACTCGGGAAAAAACATCAGCCTGCTCTACAAAGTCACCCGCCACGAAAACACCGGCCACCCGGCACCCGAAAACGAAAATACCAAGCCGTTCCTCAAAGCCGACTCCCTCGTCCCGCTCACCCCGGAACTCCGCGCCATCGCCCTCGAACAAACCGCCAACGCTGCCACCGCCGCGGAAAAGGCCAATGCCCTCTACCTCCACACCTTCTCGCGCATGACCTATGACAAATCCGGCATCGGCTGGGGCCGCGGCGACGCCCTCCATGCCTGCGACTCCCGGACCGGAAACTGCACGGACTTCCACGCCTACTTCATCGCCCTCGCCCGCTCCATCGGCATCCCCGCACGCTTCGCCATCGGATTCACCATCCCCGCCGACACCGACTCCGGCACCATTTCCGGCTACCACTGCTGGGCGGAATACCTCGCCGATGGCCGCTGGCATCCCGTCGACATCAGCGAGGCCGACAAACACCCGGACCTCGTCGACTACTACGCCTCCAACCACCCCGCCAACCGGTTCCAGCTCTCCAAAGGCCGCGACCTCACACCAGCCCCCCTGCCCGATTCCGGACCAATCAACTTCCTCGTCTATCCGCTCGTCGAGTCCGATGGCAAACTCATCGATGCCGGACGCACCTTCTCATTCGAGCGCATCCATCAGTCAACCCCCTGAGCGGCCCCACGCCCCCGCGGCCTAAGAGCGGGTCATGCTGCCGCCGGACCGGTGGACCGGCGGCAGCCACTCCGCGTTTTTTGCTTTGTGATCACCGGAGACTGGGCGACCTTATGGTGAACCACCACCCCCAGCCTCATGCACCTCCCCCTTCTGACCGGTGCGCTCACCACCGCTCTCTGGCTTGCGGTTTCGCCGCAGGCACCCGCCGGAGATTTCCTCTATCGGGAAAACTCCGATCACATCGTGATCACCGGCCATACCGATCCCGTCGGAGCCCTTGTCGTTCCTTCCACCATCCTCTCGAAACCCGTGACGGTGGTCGATTACTCGGCCTTCAAGGATTGCGTCGAGCTGACCTCGATCACCCTGCCAAACTCACTCACGACGGTCTCCCACGCCGCCTTCTACGGCTGCACCGAACTCACCAGCGTCGGCATGCCGGGATCGGTCTCCGTCTTTGGCAACCAGGTGTTCGCCTATTGTTTCAAACTGCAGGACATCACCGTGCCCGCCTCCCTCCACAGCATCGGCACCAATGTCTTCAAACACTGCTGGAAACTGCCACGGGCCACCATTCCCGGCGGCATCACATCCATCCCGTGGGGCACTTTCTACGACTGCTCCAGCCTCACCGACGTCTCGCTGCCCAGCGGACTCACCACCATTGACCTCGATGCCTTCCGGCAGTGTGGCAAGCTCCGCCAGATCAACTTCCCCGCATCGCTCACCACCATCGCCACCAGCGCGTTTCAGGACTGCGACTCGCTGCCAAGCATCCATCTCCCGGCTGGCATCTCCTCCATCGGCGCATCCGCCTTCCAATCATGCGACGCCCTGCGCCACATCACCCTGCCAGACGGCCTGACCACTCTCCCTGCAAGCCTGTTCTACCAATGCCCGGCCGTGGAAACCGTCTCCATTCCGGCATCCGTCACCCTCATCGGGACCAATGCGTTCCGCGATTGTGATTCGCTCCACACCGCCGTCTTTCAGGGCGCCGCCCCAGCGGTGGAACTGCGGGTGTTCCTCAACTGCGCGGCGGACTTCACCGTGATGTTTTACGAGGGAGCCGCGGGATTCACCACCCCCGAATGGGAAGGCTACCCCTGCACCAATATCGGTGCCGCCACCCCCGTCAGCGTGTGGCTCACCAGCTCCGGCCTCGCCTACGACACCCCGCTGCTCTCGGACCCCGGCAATACCGGTGTCCCGCTCCTGCTCTGCTACGCCTTCGGCATCGATCCACGCGAAAACCCGTCCGCCGGATTGCCCCGCCCCACCCTCAGCGATGGCACACTGAGCCTCCGCTTCCACGCCGCCTCCGCAGACCTCACCTACCGTGCGGAAACCAGCACCGACCTAGCAAACTGGTCGGCCATCGGCGTCACCCTCACCCCACCCGATGACGACGGGATGCAAGCCGCCAGCGTGCCCGTCGATGCCGCCAGACGATCGCTCAGAATCTCGGTCTCCCGGCCTTAGCAAGGCCAATGCACCGGTGAGGCCCCGCCCTCCCGCGCTCACCTCACAATCCCGCCGGGTGGCGCATCACGTGGCCGCGGCCCTGGCGCGTGTTGGTCTTCCAGCGCGGACCGCTGCGGCTGCTGCCGCCCCCGGTGTCCAGCCGCAGACCCGCGATGGTCATGAACACATGGCCATCCCGCACATACACCGTGATCCAGTCGCCCTCGCCCCGCTTGCCGTAGTTGAAAAACCCGCGTGACGGCATCTGCCCGCGCATCAGCCCCGCCTCCCGCAGCACGTAGGAAACCGCACCCGAACAATCGTATCCCGAGTCATTGAGCCGACCGTGCCCGCCGCCCCATTTATACGGTTTCCCCTGCAGCCGGTTGCCGGCGGCAATCGCCCGGATCACCGCCGGTGGCGCGTTGCGCGGCGCATAGGCCTTGCCGTTCTTCAGCATCGCGGTGCGGCCGTATTCGAATTGATAACTCACCGGCTTGCGCGCCCGCGTCTGGCTCACGCCACCACAGGAAACCACCAGCGCACTCAGCGGCAGCAACACCAACAGCCAGACGGCGGAAATTCTCATGCCCTCCAGCATGCCAAACATCTTAGGAAAGTAAATAATTTTACCCCTGTTCGCAGGGCGATCAAATTAGGGAGAAACGCTTGATCAGCTCGGCAGCAGAACCACTGAATTCAATGATGGTTCTCTATCTGGGAAGGCATGGTGCTCCGAATGTCTCGCGAGTTGGGACCTCATCACCCTCAAAGGTCTTCAAAAATCCGTCTAATCCGTCTCATCAGTCTGAATCTGTGGTTCTTATTGGCGCTTCTTGAGTGGGTTGTTGCTTAGCTTGATCGCCCTGCCCCTGTTCGGCGAGGTAGGCGACCGCCTGCACCAGGGCACGGGAACGATGGCTCAGGGTGTTTTTCACCTCATCGCCCAACTCGCCAAAGGTCTTGTCGTAGCCCTCCGGAACGAACAGCGGATCATAACCGAAGCCCTCCGTGCCGCGCAGCTCAGCCACGATCGAGCCCTCCACCGCGCCCGTGAAATGCGCCTCTTCCGCCCCACCCCTCGCCAGCACCATGGTGCAGCGGAAACGCGCCGACCGCCCGGGTTTCCCCTCCATCTCGCGCATCAGGCGCTGGTTGTTGCGCGGGTGGTTGCCCTCCTCCCCGCCGAAGCTCGACGACCACACGCCGGGCGCCCCGTCCAGTGCGTCCACTTCCAACCCCGAGTCATCCGAAAGCACCCAACCGTCGACGTGGCGGCTGATCCCCTCCGCCTTGAGCCGCGCATTCTCCAAAAACGTGGTGCCGGTCTCCTCGATCTCCGGCAGGTCCGGAAACGAGTTCACATCCAGCACCTCAAAGCGGTCCCCGATCATTGCTCGGATCTCCTCGGTCTTGTGGGCGTTGCGGGTGGCGATGACGAGACGCGGCGTGTCAGACATGCCGGCTTGATAGCCCGGACGAATTTTCTTTGCGAATTTTTTTGAATATTCCGTCCCCTTGCTACGCTTAAGAGCAACATGAAAGCAATCACCCGCCTCGCATCGTTCGCCGTCGGCATCGCCGCACTCACCGCATCGGCATTTGCCACCACGCCCGAGGGCTGGTCGACCGATCTCAAGAAAGCCTTCGAACAAGCGAAAAAGGACAACAAAGCCGTGCTCGTCGAATTCACCGGATCCGACTGGTGCCCGCCCTGCATCGCGATGCGCAAAAACGTTTTCTCCAAGAAGGAGTTCGTCAAGGAAGCCTCCGAAGACTTCATCCTCGTCGAACTCGACTTCCCGAAAGGTGACAAATCCGTGGCCGAAAAAAACGAGCCCTTCGCCAAGAAATACCAGATCGAAGGATTCCCCACGGTGATTCTCTTTGATTCCGACGGCAAGGAGTTCACCCGCTTCTTCGCCTCACAATATCCCGACACCGAGAAATTCCTCAACCACCTCGACGAGTCCCTCGAAAAGAAGGACCTCGACTGACATCAATTCTGCATAGTGAGCAATTGAGACCCCGTTCCGGCATTGGCGTGCCGGTGCGGGGTTTTTCGTGTGCAGCCCCCCGTCAACCCTTGCCGTCCAGATACTTCCAGTCCCCCTTGTAGCGCCGGAACCTCGAACACTCGTGCATCTCGCGCCGCTCGTTGCCCACATAGTATTCCGCGACAAACTCGACCTTACCCACCTTGTCCCGCTTCCCGCCCTTCGAGGTCCCCAGCACCGTCAGGAAACTCCAGCTCACGCTGCGCATCGACTCCTCGATCAAGCGCTTCAAATCCGGCTCCCGCACATCCGGATGGGTCGTGTCCGCCAGATAGTCGATCAACCCGAAGAAATACGCGCTGTAGCGCGAGCGCATCAGTTGCTCCGCCGTTTCCGGCTTCGCCTTGCCATAGTGATACGGCATGCAGCACGTCGCATAGCTCGCCCGACTCTTGCACGGGCACAACGACTCCTGGCGCGTCCGCAGTTTGTTTTCCGATCCTTCGTTCACAGGCACCCATTCTCGCCAGATCGCCCCACAACTCAAACGAAACCCACCTCCGCCACCTCCCGGGCATCCGCGCGCGCTCGAGTCCGGGCGCATCCGCCGCGGGCCCCGCAGGCCGCCAATTTCCCAAGCCCGTGCTTGCCGGGGCCCACCGGGATTGTTTCCCTGCGGGCGAGTTTCAACACCCCGCAGATTTTCCATGACCGACCTCGCCCTCGCCACCGAAGCCGCCCTCACCGCCGGCAAGCTCCTCCGCCAGAACTTCGGCTCCGACGCCACGGTGGACGAAGCCACCCATCACGACATCAAGCTCGCGCTCGACAAGGAAAGCCAGGACCTCATCACCGACATCCTGCTCAAAGCCCGCCCGGACGACGCGCTCTACGGCGAGGAAGGCATCGCCGGAAACCAGGCATCCGACCGCCAGTGGGTCGTCGACCCGATCGACGGCACCGTGAATTTCTTCTACGGCATCCCGCACTTCTGCGTGTCGATCGCCCTGCGCGTGGCCGGGGAAATCGTCGTCGGCGTGATTCACGACCCGATGACCGATGAAACCTGGACGGTGGAAAAAGGCGGCCGCGCGCTGCTCAACGGCAAGCCGATCAAGGTGAGCCCGCGCACCGACCTCGCGGAGTCCATCCTCTTCATCGGCTGCGGCAAGGACGAAAAGGCACTGCGCACCGGCATGGAACGCTTCCGCAAGGCATCGCTCAAGGCACGCAAGATCCGGATGATGGGATCCGCCGCGCTCTGCATGGCCTACATCGCCAGCGGCAGGCTGGACGGCTACATCGAAAGCCGGATTTCCCTCTGGGACATCGCCGCCGGCCAACTGCTGGTGGAAACCGCGGGCGGCGAGGTCACCCTCACGCCGAACGAAGACGACCCCGACGTCTACGCCATCGTCGCCTCCAACGGCAAGGTGCCGCTCGAGGAAATCCTCTGATCCCATCCGGAGTCAGGTCCCCGCAATCCCAACCCACCCGCCCCCAATGACCGGCATCGGCTACGACGTCCACCAGTTCGCGGAAAACCGCCCGTTGGTCCTCGGCGGCGTGACCATTCCCCACACCCACGGCTTGGCCGGCCACTCGGATGCGGACGTGCTCTGCCATGCGATTGCGGATGCGGTCCTCGGCGCGATGGGGCTGCCGGACATCGGCTACTATTTCCCGCCCGGCGATCCGGCCTGCAAGGACATCTGCTCGCTCCGGATCCTCGAGAAATGCCGCGAGCTGGCGGCGGAAAACGGCATGACCCTGGTCAACGTCGATTCGACCCTCGTGGCCGAGGCACCCAAGGTCCTGCCCCACCGCGAGGCGATGCGCGAAAACATCGGCGCCGCACTCGGCCTGCCGCCCGCCCGGGTCGGCATCAAGGCCACCACCAACGAAACGATGGGGTTTGTCGGCCGCAAGGAAGGCATCGCCGCGCTCGCCGTGGCCCAGGTCGACTGACCCGGAAACCGCGGGTTTCCGCCATCTGCGCGGGCCCGCCGGAGCATCGACCATGCGGGGAATCCCCTTGTCGTCGGGGTGGGATCTTGAAAGCGTCGTTCCGACGACCCTCCATTCCCGATGATGCATACCCCACTGAAAGCCCTGCTTTGCCTCGCTGTTCCCTCGATCCTGGCCACGCCAGGCAGCCACGCTGAGGAACTTTTCGATTTCAATGTCGACGGGGATGCCGCGGTTTGGCTTGCCGCATCCATCGACGGGCTCACCGAGTCAACCGCCCTTGGCGGCAGCGAGTCGGTGATGACCTGCGCGGACGTCACGGGTGGCAGCCCCTACCTCCGCTACAATACGGCCGGCACCAACTCCGCATACTGGCTCACCCCGGACGGCGGGACCTGGGAAACCGTGCGGATCCGCATGCGTCTGCTCGACGGCAACCCGGGAGACGCGGGAACCGCCCCGCTGGATTGGCCGGGCACCACCACCGCGGTGCGGTTTTCCCTCAATGAAAACAAAACCAACCCGCTGGTTTTTGATGCCAACGACGCGGGCTGGACGATCACCAGCGAGTCCGATGGATGGGTGCTGCTCACCCAGGACATCTCATCCCTCGAGGCCAATACCGTGATCAAGATGCGCATTGATCCGCTGGCGACCGGCAACGCCGCCCACAATTTCGAGATCGACTCGATCACGCTGACCACCGCCGGGGGCGATGATCCGGGGACGGACCCCGTCTCGACCGGCCCCAACGTGATTTACATCCTCGTCGATGACATGGGCTACTCGGACATCGGTTGTTTTGGCGGTGAAATCGAAACCCCGAACATCGACAGCCTGGCCAACGAAGGCTTGAGCTTCCGCCATTTCTACAACTGCGCCAAATGCGAGACCACGCGCACCGCACTCATGTCCGGCCTCTATCACGGGCGCGGCAGCAACGCCGCCGGAGGCGCCACACTCGGCGAGGCGCTGAAATCGGTCGGCTACCGGACCTATGCGGTGGGCAAGTGGCACCTCGGGACCGGCTCCCTCATTCCGGTCCAGCAGGGATTTGACAACTTCTACGGGTTCTACGGCGGCTATTCGGATTATTTCCCGGCCGGCATCGGAACCAGCACGATCAAAAGGGATGCGGCGGAGAGCAACAATTTCGTCTCGGCCTATGCCGAGTCCAACTTCAGCGTCACGTCGGGAAATGTCAGCAACCAGACGACTTTCCCCGCCGACTACTACATCACCGATGGCTTTGGTGACAATGCCGTCGCGTTCATCCAGGACGCGGTGACCAATCACCCCGACCAGCCGTTTTTCATGTATCTGGCGTTCAACGCGCCGCATACCCCGCTGCAGGCACCCACCGGCCTGATCGCCAAATACCGCAACACCTACACCGACGGCTGGGACAAACTGCGGCAGGAAAAATGGCAACGCCAGATGGAGCTCGGCGTGGTCGACTCCGGTTGGCAACTGCCGCACCTGCGCGACGACATCCCGCAATGGGACGACCTCAGCCCCGAGGAACAGGACGCGGAAGACCACCGCCGCGCGGTCTTTGCCGCCATGGTCGATTCCGTTGACCAGAATGTCGGCAAAGTGCTCGCACAACTCCAGCTCAGCGGCATCGCCGACAACACCCTGGTGATCTTCAGCAGCGACAACGGAGCACAAGCGTTCGACAACACCAGCGACCGCAGCTCAAGCCCGTCGGACGAGGATTCGCGCTGGAGCCAGGGACCCGCCTGGGCCGCCTACAGCAACGCGCCATTCCGCTATTACAAGCAATCCCAACAGCAAGGCGGAATCTGCACCCCGCTCATCGCTCGCTGGCCGGAAACCATCGCCGCCGGAACCATGACCGACCAACCCGGCCACGTGGTGGACATCATGGCGACCCTCGTCGATCTCGCCGGGGTCGACTACGATTCGCTCACCAAGAACGACGGCGACCCGGTCCCGGCGATGGACGGTGCCAGCCTGCGGCCGATCTTCGAGGGCGAAACCCGGCCGGCTCCCGATTTCTGGGGCTTTGAATACGGCAACAGCGAGTTTGCCGTCATCCAGGGGGATTGGAAACTCGCGTCGTTCTCCAGCAGCCCGTGGCGCTTGTTCAACCTGAAGGAGGACCGCACCGAAACCCGCAACCTGCGCTGGGAATATCCGGAAAAAGTGGCGGAACTCGCCGCCCTCTACGACGAATGGGCGACCGATACCTACGGCAGCGCCAACCGGACCTTTGCCGGGCGCGACACCCGCACCGGAATGTCTCAGGAACTGCGCTACAGCAAGGTGCTGGCCGGCGGACTCTTCAGCAAACCCGGCATCGACATCACCCTCAGCAATATCGGCGCCGGAACCGCGGCGGCGATGGACGACCACTGGGAATATTACGTCACCAACACCTCGGCATCCGGCGTGGCCGGATCGTCCGACAGCGTGACCTTCGCCAACAAGAGGTTCTTTGGCGACGGCTCGTTGATCGCCCAGGTCGACTCCATGACCGACATGACATCCGCCGGCCGCGCCGGGCTGATGATTCGCGACTCACTGGATGCCGACAGCGCGTTTTTCATGATCGGCCTCACCTCCACCGGATCGCTGGCACAGGTGGTCCGCAGCGCGGCGGGCGAGGAAGTGACCGAGACCTTCCCCGCGTCTCAGCTGTCGACGCCGGTGTTCATCAGGATTTCCCGCGTGGGCAATCAATTCACCCCGTCGGTTTCCTCGGACGGCTCAAGCTGGACCGAGCTGTCCCCGGTCGTAGTCCCCCTCGCCATCGACGCACTCGGCGGACTCGCCGCGTCCTCCGGAGACACCGGCACCCGGGCAACCGTGATTTTCCGGGAATGGGAAACCAACGACATCGCGGCCTATCCGTCGAGGGCCCGCCGGATCGACGGGCTCGCCGAATACCTGGCATACGCGCTGGGTGCGGGCCCCGATACCAGCGCCCTGCCGGCCCTGCCGCAAATGCAAATGGCCGTCGCTGGAGACACCGTCTATCCGGTGCTGAGCTTCAACCGCCGCCTCGGGATCGCGTCGTCGAAGTTCGTCATCCGCGCGCTGGGCGATGACATGAGCCGGTGGGAAAATGACTCTGCGGCATGGACGACGGTGCAGGCGACCGCAAATGCGGATGGCGTCAGCGAAAGCGTCCGGATGAGGAGGCTCGCCGGCGTGGCGGCGGATCCCGCGGCCTTCTACTCGCTTGAGGTAATGGACTGATCCCGACGCCGCAGCTCCGGGCCCGGTGCCGGCCGCGGCCCGCAACCCGCGGCGCGCCCTGCCGGGCGCACCACCACAAAAAACGGCGGGCATGACGCCCGCCGTTTTTGTGATGCTATGATTTCCCGTAAAAGCTTGTTTGGCGTCCGGCTCAGCGCCCTTCGACGACCACGTTGTCAATGTACCAACCCATGAAGTCGTTTGAACTTCCGCCGCTGCCGGTGAAACGGAACTCAATCCGCACCGCTTGCCCCAGCGCCTCCGCCGGAAACGCGACGTCGGTGACGGTGGTCCAGCCCGTGCCCAGGGAATTCGGGTCGACCGAGGTGTGGATCGGCCCGCTGCCGATGACCGTGTCGGTGATGCTGTCGATGACGTAGACCTCGGCCGTGTCTTCGGAATACACGTCCATGTTCTCGTCGAAGCTCAGGGTGACCTCGGTGGTGTAACCCGTCAGGTCGATCACCGGGCTGCGCAGGGAGGTCGAGGTGTCCACCAGGTATTGGCCGTTCTCGGCGCTGTCGTTGGAGTAGTCACCCAGCGAGGTGCCCCAGCAGTTCGAGGACGAACTGCCCGAATCCACCACCTGCGAAAGCCAACCCACGGAATCCGGTGTGCCCCACTCCCATTCGGAGCCGGTCCCGTTGTTGATGGACGTGAAGTCGCCGTTGTCGGCCTCGAAATCAGCGGACAAAATCGTGGCAGCCGGGAGTTCCGTCGCTCTCAGGGCGAAGAACCGGACGTCACCCGAGCCAACAATCGCACTGAGCGTGTTGGTTCCGGTGCCCGAGGCGGCGATCGCTTCGTAGGGGCCGTTGCCGTCGTCGTAAACCGCCCAGGTCGAGGGCGCGGTGTCCAGATCCGTCGAGCTCAGCAGGTCGTATTGCACGCCCGAGCTGCTGTTCCAGGAGAAGTCGTAGTTGCCGCCGTTCCGGGTAATGACCAGGGTCGGGACGCTGCTGCCGGCCAGTGTGGCGGGCACCACATCGGCGAAGCTCGTCCCGAAGCGGATTTCGTCGAATCCGTCGACTTGCGTCTCACCGATGTTGAGCGTGTCCAGCGCCAGTTGCGCGCTGAGCGGCATGTCGAAACTGTCACTGGCAATCGCGTCCGCTTCGTCCGGTTCGGCGCTCATGTCGGTGATGTTGAAAACGTAGATCTCATCCGGCGTGCCGTCCGGCTTCCAGTTGATCTTCGCCGCCAACAGCAGGACCGTCGTTTCCATTTCATTCGGATAGAGATCCGAGTGGGCCACCGTGGGTGATGTCGTGTTGAGGTAGTAGCCGGTGTCAACGGTCGCGACGACTCCCCCGCTGGGTTCTCCGATGACGATGCCGACGCCGTAGCCCGCCGTTGCCAGCGAATGGTTGTTGCTGCTGGCCAGTGATTCGGAGGCGAGCGTAACCGAGCTGTCCGGACCGCTATACCCGTTGTCCACGAAGAGGAAGCTCATCCACATCGTGGTGTTGTCACCCGTGAGCCCGCTGATGGCGTCCGCGGTGACCGCGCTCGCCATCACGGCGGTGCCGGACCGGGAGCTGCGCAGGATGCTGTTGCCTGCGACGGTCAGCACATTGCCTTCCGTATCGGTGAAATCGAGCCCTCCCTCGAGAACCTCCATTTCGATGTTGTTGATCACCTGGCTCCATGAGCCGTCGAGCCCGAGCGCGCCGCTCTGACTGCCGTCGCCCAGATAGAATCCGTCACCGTCAGTCCCGGTACTGTCATAGGCAAAGGGTTCGTAAATGAACAGTTCGGCATTTGCCGGACTGACTGCCATCCATGCGATTGCAGCAGCCGATACGACTTCGAATTTTTTGTTTTTCATCAAGAGGTTCAGTCGTGTGGTTGAGTTGTGCGGCGAAGGGAATACGAGACGGTTGCTCTGTCTCGTCTTCAGCGCGCCAAGCAAGTGCCGTACCATTCGACCTGGAAACATTTCAAGCGCAAATATCGCTCGCCCTTGGATTGGGGTGCTCATGCGCCCGTTGTGATCGGGTGCAGGCCCACCCCCGACGACCGCCAGCAATGCGCCGCGATCCAGAATGCACCAATGCCGGCCTCCGGAAAAAACCCCCGGCGCGGCGCACACTGAGTCGCAGCGTGATCCCGCAGCGGCATGATTCATGTGACGAAACGATGACAAACGCACCGGATTCCGGGCTTTCCGCCGCCGTTTCGACGGCCGCTTTGTGACAGGAAAATCAGTGACGAAAAATTCGCAGGGAAGGGGTTTTGGCGGCTTGGGGGGATGGCCAGTTTGCGACCGCGCCCATGGCGGGCGCACCAAACACAGCTGAAACATGAAATTGAAATCCATTTGGAAATTCGCGGCGGCCAGCCCCGTTCTGGCAGCCACCGCTTCCGCTAGCGACCTTGTCGTGACAGGGGTAATCGACGGCCCCCTGTCGGGAGGCATCCCCAAGGCAATCGAAGTCTACGTGGTCAACGACATCCCGGATCTGGCGATCTACGGAGTCGGCACCGAAAACGGCGCCGCGGGCGGCGGAACCGAAGAGTTCACTTTTCCCGCCGGCTCAGCCACCGCCGGTGACTTCCTCTACCTCGCCAGTGAAAGCACCGGCTTCTCCGGGTTCTTCGGCTTCGCCCCGGACTACACCGACAGCTCGATGTCGATCAACGGCGACGACTCGATCGAAATCTTCAAAAACGGCGTGGTGATCGACACCTTCGGCGACGTCAATGCCGACGGAACCGGCACGCCATGGGAATACCTCGACGGCTGGGCCTACCGCAGCAGCGAAACCGGCCCGGATGGCACCGCATTCAGCATTTCCAACTGGAGCTTCAGCGGCATCAACGCACTCGACGGCGAGACCACCAATGCCGCGGCAAGCACGCCTTTCCCGCTCGCCAGCTATGCCCAGTCCGTCACTCCCCCAACTCCTTCCGGCCCGGTCACCAACCTGGTCCAGGCCATCCCGATGGGCGTCGGCTCCGGCGAGGTGGTCGCCCACTCGATGGTCGGCGGCGAATCCTTCATCGCCGTCACCGACAACCCGAATGGCGGCGTGTCGATATTCAAATGGATCGACGCCAACCGGAAATACCAGCTCGTCAGCTCGGTGGACATCTCCAGCTACCCCAGCGTGGCGAACTTCGACCAGGTCAGCTCGGTCGCGCTCGACCCGCGCGGCACCGGCCTCGGCGTGGCCGCGGTGCAGACATCCGACCCCGCATCCGCCGACCCGGATGACAGCGCGCCGCAACTCGGCTACGTCGTGTTTTTCAACGTCGTCACCGGAGCGATCGTCGGACACCAGCAGGCCGGCTATCACCCGGACATGGCCGCCATCGGCGAAAACGGCTGGGTCGCCGTCGCCAACGAAGCGGAATACGCATGGAACGAGGACAGCGAATCCGCAATCGCCGGCAATCAGAACGGGTCGGTTTCACTCTACGACCTGAGCGCCGTGACACCCGGCAGCTTCGCCGCCGCCGCCAGCCCGGCGGAAGTCGAAATCGACTTCACCCACACCCCGCTCGGCGGCCTCGACCGCTACAACACGCCCGAGGAAATCGAGCCGGAATACATCGCCTTCGACGGCAACACGATCTTCGTCGGCTGCCAGGAAAGCAACGCGATCATGGTGCTCCCGGACGTCACCACCGCGACATCCACCTCCGCATTCGAGGCCTACGCGCTCGGCACCGTGAGCTACACCACCGATGCCTCCGACAAGGATGACATCGACATTTCCGACGTGATCAAAGGCATGCACATGCCCGACGCGATCGCCGTCTATCAGGACGGCGGAAAAACCTACCTGGTCACCGCCGATGAAGGCGACGCCCGCCCGGACGACTCCGACATCACCCGCGCCGGCGACTTCGCCAGCACCGAGGACGACCTGGTGGCCGCCACGCCCGACTACGACGCCGGCAGCGGTCCGCTCACCCAGGCTGAATTCGACACCCTGCTCCAGGACGAGGACGCACTCGGCCGCATCGACGTGCTGATCGACCAGTCCACCAACTCATCCGGCGAACTCACCGACGTCGTCGGGCTCGGGACCCGCGGCATCTCCGTCTGGGAATACACCGCCGGCAGCTCGCTGACCCGCATTTCCCACCTGCCCTTGGAGAGCTTCATCGCCGCCAACGACCCCGCCACGTTCAACTCCAACGACGGCGGTGATCCGGGTGAAATGGACAAACGCTCCGACAACAAGGGGCCGGAGCCCGAAGCCGTCACCATCGTCGACATCGCTGGCACCAAATACGCCTTCGTCGGCAATGAACGCCAGAACAGCGTGATCCTCGTCGACCTCAGCGACCCGGCCAACCCGCTGCCGCTGACCTACAACAACCAGCGTGACAATGGCCTGCTTTCCCCGGAAACGACCCAGTTCATCCCGGCTGCCCAAAGCCCGACCGGCGAAGAGCTCGCCATCGTCGGCTACGAAGGCCTCGCCGATGATGACGTCGCCGGCGGCATCGGCATCTACAGCTTCGCCGAGTCCCGGGCATTCACGCTCACGCTGCTCCACCACAACGACGGCGAATCCTCGCTGGTCTCCTACAACGACATGGCAGACTACGGTAACGTCGCCCGCTTCAAGACCGCCATGGACACCCACGGCGGATTCTATGAAAACCTCGGCCACGGCGTGCTCAAGGTCTTCGCCGGTGACAGTTTCCTCGCCGGCAAGGAGTTCCAGGCCAGCCTCGATTCCGACCCGCAGAGTTTCTACGACGCACTCGCCCTCAGCCGGATCGGCTATGACGCGGGAGTGATCGGAAACCACGAGTTCGACTTCGGGCCGGACACGCTCGCCGGTTTCATCGCCGCCGCGCAAACCGTCAATCCGCTGCCGTTCCTCAGCGCAAACCTCGACTTCTCCGGCGAATCCGGCCTCGACGCACTGGTCAACTCCGGTGACATCGCCAAAAGCCTGCTGCTCGAGGTGCCCACCGCATCCGGCGTGAAGAAAGTCGGCATCATCGGCGCCACCACGGAGAACCTGCCGTTCATCAGCTCCCCGGGTGCCGTGTCCGTCAGCTCCGTGGCCACCGCGGTCAACTCCCGGATCGCCACACTCCAGAGCCAGGGCGCGGACGCCATCATCCTCGTCAGCCACCTCCAGGGCATCAGTGAGGACGACTCACTCGTGCCGAACCTCAACGCCGGCCTCTCGCTCATCATCGCCGGTGGCGGTGACGAACTCCTCGGCGACGCCTCCGCCGCCTCGCCTCGGGATGCCTACGGCAGCTCCGCTCCGGGCAGCATCGCGGACACCGGCCTGATTCCGGGAGACGGCTTCGCCGACCTCGGCGGAGGATCCCACCCGTATCCCTTCACCAGCACGGCCACGGACCTCGGCGGCAACCACCTGCCGATCGTCACCACCGCGGACGCCTACGGCTACCTCGGCCGCGTGACCCTGAGCTTCGATGCCGCCGGAAACGCAACCGTCGACCCCACCTCCAACCCGGCCATCATCGTCGCCGACACGCTGGACGCCGCCAACGGCTACGCGCTCGATTCCGACGTCGCGTCCGACTCGGTGGACCCGGTTTCCACCTACGTCACCACGCTCGACAGCTCGATCATCGGCACCACCAACGCCCTCATGGCGGGTGGCGCTAACAAGGACATCATCCGCGCCGTCGAGGCACCGGTCGGCAACCTCGTCGCCGACGCCTACCTCGCCAAGGCACGGGAACTCGCCCCCGGCTTCGGCGTGAGCGCGCCGGAAATCGCCCTGCCCAACGGCGGCGGCATCCGCGCGGATATCCCCGCCGGAGACATTTCCCTCGGCACGACCTTCTCGGTCTCGCCCTTCGGAAACTTCGTCGCCGTCGTCGAGAACGTCACCAGCGCCGACCTCAAGCTGCTGCTGGAAAACTGCTACTCCCAGACCATCGATGCGGACCCCGGAAACCACGTCAACCCGCAACGCAGTGGAGACGGCACCGGACGCTTCGCCCAGATCGCCGGCATGGACGTCGTCTATGACATCTCCCGCCCGGCGATGGTGCTCGGCGACGGCACCATCGAATCCGCCGGCGCACGCGTCATTTCCGCCATACTCAACGACGGCACCGTGCTCATCGCGGGCGGCGTGCCGGTTGCCGGAGAAACCGTGAGCATCGCGCTTCCGGCCTTCAATGCCTCCGGCGGAGACCAGTTCTTCCGCTACGAGATCGGTGGTAGCAACTACTACACCAGTGTACAATACCCCTACACCACCCTCGGTGTGACCGACCAGCAGGCGCTCGCCGACTACATCACCGCGTTTGACCACGCGCCGGTGGATGCCGACGCCCGCTACGACGCCATCGCCGACGACCGCATCGTCGCCATCTCGGACCGCGACTCCGACGGCCTGCAGGACCTCGTCGAAGCCGAACTCGGAACCAACCCGGACTCCGCCGACGAACTGGATGCCGCCACGCTGCTCGCCGCCATCGCGGCGAAAGGTGCCGCCCACGTCCAGACCGGCGAGTCCAACGTCATCAACGACCCGAACGCATACGACCTCTACAGCGAGGACGACATCCTCAACCTCGAGGTCGACGGCGTCATGGGCTCGATCACCAGCCCGGGAGCCGGCGGCCAGGCCGTGATCCACGTGGACATCTACAGCTCCGATGACATGCGCAGCTGGAACAAGGTTTCCACCGTGCCCACCAACGTGGACGCCCCGGCCGGCCAGCGCTTCTTCCGCCTGGCACCCAAGAAGCATTGAGCGCGGTCCTCCACTTACCAACCGGCAGCACGGACCAGCCATCCAGGCCCCCCTTCCACCACGGGAGGGGGGCTTTTTCGTCATCGCGAAAGCCACCCGTCGAATCCGCATGATTGGTTCGGCCCACGATGATCGACTTCCAATGCTCATTCACACCACCAGACCAAGCCCGCCCCGGACCTACCCCAGGGCGATCAAGTGAGGGAGAAACGCTTGATCAGCTCGGCAGCAGAACCACTGAATTCAATGATGGTTCTCTATCTGGCAAGGCATGGTGCTCCGAAGGTCTCGCGAGTTGGGAGATCTTCACCCTCAAAGGTCTTAAAAAATCAGTGAAATCCGTCTAATCAGTCTGAATCTGTGGTTCTTATTGGCGCTTCTTGAGTGGGTTGTTCCTTAGCTTGATCGCCCTGCAGCCCCCCGGTCTTCCACACTTGTCCCCGGTCTTCCACACTTGTTCCCTGCCATCGGCTCGGCTACAACACGCGGAGAATTCCTTCGCCGTTAGTTCATCCCATGTCGTGGCAGCCGCTCGGAGACTCCGCCTTCCTCTGGACAGGTGACCGGGGACGCATGCCCTGGGACAAAATCCAACACCTCCACATCCCGGAAGTCACCGACATCGTCATGTCATTCGACTCCGTCGCCGTGCATTTCCAGCCCACCGATGCCGAGCGCGTGTCCGCATGGTTGGCGGGCTTCTCCCCGACCACCGCCACCACCACCTCGGACCTGGCGCAGATCCACCAGGTCCCGGTCGTCTATCAGGGAAAAGACCTCGCATCCGTCGCGGACCAGACCGGCCTCGAAGTCGACGAAGTCATCCACCTCCACAGCACCGCCACCTACACCGTCGCCGCCGTCGGCTTCTCCCCCGGCTTCCCCTACCTGATGGGCCTGCCGGAAAGACTCCACCTGCCGCGTATCCCGACGCCGGAATCCGTCGCCGAAGGTTCCGTCGCGATCGCCGGCAGCCAGGCCGGCATCTATCCGAACCCATCGCTCGGCGGGTGGCATGTCCTCGGCACGACCAACATCCCGCTCTTCGATCCCGAGGCGACGCCGCCCTCACTGCTCCAGCCCGGCGACACGGTGCGGTTCATCCCCACCGGAAATGTCCCCACCGGCAAATCAAGCGCCCGCGGTTCATCCCCACCCGCTCCCCCGCCCGTCCCACCATCCGGCCCCGTCGAAATCATCGCCCCGGGACCGGCCACAACCGTTCAGGACCTCGGCCGCCCCGGCTTCCAAACCTCCGGCGTCACCCCCGGCGGCGCCGCAGACCCGTTGACCGCCCGCGTCGCCAACCTGCTCGTCGGCAACCCCGAATCCGCCGCCCTGCTGGAATGCCCGATCCAGGGGCCGGTCCTCCGTTTCCACCAACCCGCCACCGTCGCCTTCATCGGCTGGCTCCACCCGAACGCCGGAAAACCCGTGCGGCTCAATCCCGGCGACACCCTCGACCTCCGGGTCCGCATGACCCAACCCGTCGGCTACCTCGCCATCGCCGGCGGCATCGACCTCCCGCCCGCACTCGGCAGCCGCGCCACCGACCTCCGCGCCGGCTTCGGCGGACACCTCGGCAACCCGCTCCAACCCGCCGACCAACTCCCGATCGGATCCCCCGGCCCCACCCCGCGGCCCGGCCACTGGCACGTCGCATGGCCACACCCACACCCCCGATCAGGCACCCTCGAAATCCGCTACATCCCCGGCGCACAAACCACCTGGTTCCGGCCCCGCTCCATCGCCGCCTTCCAACACTCAACCTACCGCATCAGCAACCACTCCAACCGCATGGGACTCCGCCTCGACGGCATCGCACCCGAACGCGCAGACTCCCGCGAAATGCTCTCCCAACCGGTCGTCGCCGGCTCGATCCAGGTCCCGCCCGACGGCCGCCCCACCGTGCTCCTCGCCGAACGCCAGACCATCGGCGGCTACCCGCAGATCGGCCACGTCATCTCCGCGGACATCCGCAAACTCGTCCAGGCATGGCCCGGCACTCCCGTCCGCTTCCGCATGACCACACTCGACGAAGCGCGCGCCGCATGGAAACAACAAGCCATCGAACTCGCCCGCCTCAAATCCCGCCTCAAACTCCTCTGACACATGCGCACCATCGACCTCAACGCCGACCTCGGCGAGGGCGGCTCTCACGACGCCGAACTCATGGCGCTCGCCAGCTCGGTCAACATCGCCTGCGGCGGTCACGCCGGCAACGCCACCACCATGCGCACCGCCATCGAACTGGCCATCACCCACCAGGTCGCCATCGGCGCCCACCCCGGCTACGAAGACCCGCGCAATTTCGGCCGCCTCCCGCTCAAGCTCCCGCTGCAGGAAATCTCCGACCTCGTCAGCCGCCAGCTCGAAACTCTCGCCTCCATCACCAGCGCCATCCACCACGTCAAACCCCACGGCGCGCTCTACAACCAGGCCCACGCCTGCCCCGATATCGCCGCAGCCGTCATCGCCGGCATCAACCGCGTCCTTCCCCGCACCATCCTCTACGCCCCGCCATCCGGCGCCTTCGAGCAGGCCGCCACCGCCGCCGGGCACACCGTTTCCTCGGAAGGCTTCGCCGACCGCCGCTACGGTGCCGACGGCTCCCTCGTCCCCCGCAGCCACGCAAACGCCGTGATCCACGCGGCGCAGGAAGCCGTCTCACAGGCACGCGAAATCGCCGAGCACCAGCGCGTCCGGACCATCGACGGCTCACTCGTTCCGCTGCCCGCCCGCACCCTCTGCATCCACGGCGACGGCCCACAGGCGGTCACCCTGCTCGCCACCCTGCGCACCGCGCTGGAAGCCGCCGGTTTCACCATCACCGCGCACTGACGCCCGGCTCCTGCCAAAACACCGCGCATGTTGCGCAAGCCGTCGTTAGCGGAATCCCCGCCCGCCAACGATGGTTCGCGCCGTGAAACACATCCCACGCCCCATCATCGCGCTCGCGTTCCTCACCCTGGCCGCCAGCGCATCCCCCGCCCCAGAGGCCGACCGCGCCGCCATCCGCTCGATGGCCGGATCGTTTGACGTCAGCTTCGACTTCCAGGAAACCGCCGCCATCTCGCCGGACTATCCCGAACTCGCCGCACCCTACACCGCAAACGCCAGGGAAATCGTCGTCATCGCCGAGGAAACCGACACCCGCATCACCCTCCAGCACCTGCTGGTGGTCGGCAAGCACGACGGCAAACCCACCATCATCAAACACTGGGCACAGGTCTGGACCTGGGAGGACCGCGTCATCCTCGACTTCACCGGCGGTGGCGAAGACCCGGTCTGGAACAAAATCACCCTCACCGAATCCGAAGCAAAGGGAACCTGGAGCCAACTCGTCACCCAGGTCGACGACACCCCGCGCTACGAAAACATCGGCCGCTGGATCCACGAAAACGGCGAATCCTGCTGGACCAGCGAACCCACCCGCCGGCCGCTCCCCCGCCGCGACTACACCAAACGCGACGACTACGACTACCTCACCGTCACCAACCACCACATCCTCACCACGGACGGCTGGCTCCACAAACAGGACAACCGCAAGGTCGTCGACCGCGACGGCAAACCGGCAACCGTCCTCTGCCACGAATCCGGACTCAACCACTACACCCGTAGTTCCTTCCCAGAAACCCGAACCGCCGTCACATGGTGGCGGGAAAACCAACCCTTCTGGGACCACGTCCGCAATTTCTGGATCGACGCCGGCGAAGCCGCCCAAGGCACCTTCGCCTACCGCGACCACGCCAACGGCATGAGCCTCCGCAAACGGCTCCGCCAAATGGAGGACGCCAACCCGCCGGCATCCACCATCACCGGCACCCTCACCCACTACCTCTCAATCCACTGACACCCACCATCAACCACCAACCATCATCACCATTATCATCATGAAATTCCTCATCATCTCCGCCTTCGCCATCGCCACCATCAACGCCCGGGCCGCCCTCACCATCAACCTGCCCGGCACCAGCGAACAGGAACTCTGGGACAACCTCAATTCCTCCACCTACAACTCCACCAACGGATTCACCGGCAGCTACGGCAACCCCACCGCCGACTGGTCGGCCGCCATCGCCGGCTCCACCGGCAACGCCACCTTCGATAAAACCTCCGGCGGCGGCTATTTCTCCGGCTCGTCGCTCTACAATGCCGGCATCCCGGGGTCCTTCTCCATCTCCAGCACCTCGGTGCTCCCCGCCATCGCCACCCTCGTCTTCCAGATCGATGCCGCCAGCGCCGCAGCCATCGGCGCGGACCCCGTGCTCACCATCAACGGCACCACCACCGTCGCTGCCGCCTTCAGCGCCGAAAACGATGGCGACTTCCTCACTTACAACTACACCACCGGCACCTTCTCACCCACCGCCAACCTCGCCTGGCAATGGGACCTCAGCGGCGAAACCGTGACCTCCTGGGAAATCACCTTCAGCACCACCCCCCACGCATCCATCTACGAACTCGCCGTCGATTCCGGAGACTCGTTCGCCCAGGCCGTCCCGGAACCCTCCGCCGTGATCGTCTCCACCCTCTCCGCCGCCCTCCTGCTCCGCCGCAGGAGGAACTGACCGCTCCCGCCCTGATCCGTCATCCTCCATTCCCGTGATGATTCCCAAATCCCCCGGCGGCCTCGGCGGCCTCGCCCGCTTCACCTGCCTCGCCGCCACGCTGCCCCTCGCCGCCGGCACCTACCAGCTCGACCAGCCATCCGCCGACCGCTGGATGTATCCCGCCAACAGCACCCCCGGCAGCCGCGCCCAGGCATCCACCTTCAGCGCGCTCCCCGCATCCTCCGGGCAGGACGACCGCTACGGGTTCTTCCTGATGGCGTTCGACACCGCCGCGCTCATCCCGCCCGGACTGGATCCTGATAACTATCAGATAGAATCCATCACCCTGACCGCCACCATCGGCCAGGACGGACTCTTCACCTACGACCCCACCGCCGACCCCGTCGCCACCTACTCCACTCCGGACTCCGCCGCCACCCTCGCCGACGCCGACACCGGCCGCCCGCTCGAACTCCACGGCGCGGGCTTCCGCAACGACTACACGGCGGCAACCTATGCCGAAACCGACCCCTACGGAGACGCCTCCCCCGGCAACCGCAATGCCTTCCCCCTTGGCTACGATTCCTCCGGCAGCTCGCGCGACGTCTCAAACAACGTCACCGATGGCTTCGAATCCATCCCATGGTCCGTCGGCACCGCCCCCCTCACCCCCGGCGCCGCGGTCCCGCTCGACACCGTCTTCACCTTCGAGATCGACCTCACCCTGCCCGGAGTCGCCGGCTACCTCCGCCAGAGCCTGTCCGACGGGAAAATCTGGCTCGCCCTCTCATCCCTCCACCCCGCCGTGCAGAGCGGCGGCGAGTTCGTCAGCTACTACACCAGCAACGACTTCCTCCACCAACTCGTCGGCGGCTACGCCCCGGCACTCGCCGCGCAAATCACCATCAACCACCCGCTCACCCTCACCATCGACCCCCAAACCACCCACCGCACCCTCACCTGGCCACAGGCGGCCGGATTCACCTACCAGCTCCAGACATCGTCCACCCTAACTCACGCCGACTGGACCACCATCCACAGCCGGACGGCCACCGAACCCGGAACCGCCACCTTCACCGACCCGGACGCCCTCGACCACCGCTTCTACCGCCTCGCCATCCTCCCCGCATCATGACGAAACACCACCACCCCAGCGGCTTCACCCTCACCGAACTGCTCGTCGCCATCGCGCTCGTCATCACCCTCGCCACCATCGGATACTCCGGCTACGCGGCGCTCCGCAACAAGGCGAGAATGACCATCGAAATCAATGCCGCGAGAAACCAAATCTCCGCCTACCTGTCCCACGCGTCGGACCACTCCGGCATGCTGCTCCCCGGCTACCTGACCGACCCGGAGGCGACCAATACCGACGGCGACCTCCTCTACCACCCGATGAACGCCCGCTACCCGTGGCGCCTCTCGCCCTACGTCCCCCAGGTCGATGGCGTGCTGCTCTACAACGGCAACGAAAAATACCTGCTGGAAGACAATAGCGACTACCTCGTCAGCGTGCACTCGAACCTCGGCATCAACGCCGTCTTCGTCGGCGGCCACTACGGGTCGGCCAGCCCGCTCAAACCGTCCGAAACCACCGTCGAACTCGTCGGCCAGTTCTACCTCGAACGCCTGAGCCAGGCCGAGGCCCCGTGCAAAACCCTCGTCTTTGCCTCCGCACGCAGCGCCGAGGGAAGCCCCGGCTACTTCGAAGTCCGCCCACCCAACATCATGACCCCCGTCTGGTCATCCGGAAAATTCGACCCATCCGCCGCCGCCAGCCAGCACGGGTTCGTCGACTTCCGCTGGGAGAACAAAGCCGTCGCCGCCATGCTCGCCGGAAACGTCGAACTGCTCGACGAAAACCAAATGAGGGACATGCGCCGCTGGTCGAACCAAGCCATCCAGGAAAACGACCCGGACTTCACCGTGACACTCCAATAAATCTCCATCGCCTCCCAAATTTCTCCATCGTCCCCAGGGCAATCAAGTGAGGGAGAAACGCTTGATCAGCTCGGCAGCAGAACCACTGATTGCACTGAATTCACTGATGGTTCCCTGTCCAGGAAGGCATGGTGCTCCGAATGTCTCGCGAGTTGGGAGTTCCTCACCCTCAAAGGTCTTAAAAAATCAGTGAAATACGTCTAATCAGTCTGAATCTGTGGTTCTTATTGGCGCTTCTTGAGTGAGTGGTTCCTTAGCTTGATCGCCCTGCCATCGCCCCCAAATTTCTCCATCGCCTCCCAATTTCAGCACCTCCCCCCGCCATCCGGCCGGCCCGCCGTCAGCCCATCTTCTTGATCCATTCGCTCGGCGTGCTCCCCGTCTCCACCCGAAACGCCTTCGCAAAATGACTCAGGCTCTGGTAGCCCACGTCAAACGCCACCTCCGTCACCCGCGCGTCCGGTTCCCGCAACAACTCGCACGCCCCCTCGATCCGCATCCGCCGCTGGTGCTCCCGCAGCGTCTTGCCGGTCCGCTGTTTCACCATCCGGCTCAGATGGCTCGGTGAGACCCCACACTCTTTTCCCAGTCGCTCCAGATTCAACGGCACCGCCAACTCCGCCTCCAACGCCCTCAGCGCGCGCGCCACCATCCCTCCGCCCATCCGCTGGCAGAATCCCGCCCCCGGATCCCCCCGCCCCTGCCGGAACAACCGCAGCGCCGCCCACTCGAGCAAGCGACCCTCCACCCGCAGCGACACGCCGGGGTCCTCCGCCGACAAACCGCCCAACACCCGCGCAAAATCCCGCTCCGGCCCGGTCATCAACCCCGCAAACGACATCCGCCCGCCATGCTCCAGCCACCTGCCGAAATCCGGATGCAAATGCCCGCTCCGGGAACCAATCCGCCTCGCCAGCCAAGCCCGCGGAATCCCGATCACCTCAGCCTCGTGCTCCCCGGCCAACCGCGTCCAGTTCCACTGCCCCGCCGCATCGTCCCCCAGGATCGCATACATCCCGTCCCGCAGAAAATACCGCTCCTCCCGCCCCCACAACATCCCCTCACCCCGCACATTCATCCAGACCCACACCTCTCCCAACGCACGCTCCACCCACTCATTGCACGGCGCCTCAATCGTCGCGCGTATCCGCGCACACCGCACACCATCAACTTGCAACCACTCACTCCAAATCATCTGAACGCAGCCCTCTTATTGAGATTCTTTCTCATTAACAACCCCTTTGGCGGATTTGCGCAGCTTTGCCCCGCACCCCACTTGCCCTGATCCTCTCGTTGCGTCAGGTTTTCCTTTGCCTCGACCGGCCTATCGCCTACGTAGTGCCCCACCGCGAACGCCGCGATCTTCCGCGAATGAGAATCCTCCGCATCCTCACCAGAAAAGAACTCAAGGGCTATTTCCTCAATCCCTTCGGCTGGGTGGTGCTTGCGTTCGTCACCATCATGCAGGGCGTCTCGCTCTCCACCGCGATGAAGGGCTTCCGCGACACCCCGGTGAAGGACAGCCTCGTCTACGTCACCCTCCACACCCCGCTCTTCTGGTTCTACTTCCTGTTCATCTTCCCCCTCATCACCATGCGGCTCTTCGCCGAGGAGGAACGAACCGGAACCCTCGAACCCCTGCTCACCGCGCCGGTCCGCACTTGGGAGGTCGTCCTCTCGAAATACGCCGCCGCCATGATCTTCTACACCATCCTCTGGATCCCCTGCTTCGTGCAGTTCAAGATGTTCGGCTGGGTCACCGACCTCCCCACCGCATGGACCACCGGCTCCATGCTCGGCGCATTCATCGCCGTCATGCTCATGGGCGCCGCCTTCACCGCCGTCGGCTGCCTCGCCTCCGCCATCACCTCCAGCCAGATCATCGCCGGCATCCTCACCATCGGCCTCCTCGTCATCCAGTATTTCCTCGGCTTCGTCACCGTCATCTGGGGCGAGTCCTTCGCCGGCGCGGTCTTCTTCCACTACATCTCCTCCCAGAACCACCTCCACTACCTCGCCAGCGGCCTCATCGACAGCAGACCCTTCGTCTACTTCCTCAGCGTCACCGTTTTCGTCCTCTTCCTCACCTACCAGATCGTCGACTACCGCCGCTGGAAAAACTGACCCCCCGCCATGCCTGACCCCGACGTCACACCGAAAAAGCGCAGCCGTCCCCTCAACCGCTGGGGAACCGGAACGCTCTCGGTCCTGCAGGTCACCCTGCTCGCCGTCGTCCTCATCGCCCTCAACTACCTCTCGTTCGACAACTTCTGGCGCGTCGACCTCAGCCGCGGCGCCGACTACACCCTCTCCTCCGCAACCACACGCTACCTCGCCAGCGACGCCATCCAATCCCGCGAAACCCCGGTCAAATGGATCATGGCATTCCGCCGTAGCTCGCCATTCTACGAACGCGTCCGCGCCCTCTCAGAGGAATACGCACGCCTCTCAAAAGGCAAAATCAAATTCGAGTTCGTCGACCCCATGCGCAGCCCCAACCGCATGCAGGAAGTCACCGCCGGCTACGACATCCGCCTCGTGCGCGACCTCATCATCATCGACGCACGCACCGATGACTCCGCCGCCACCACCGAAGACGCCAACAAGGTCCGCAGCTTCAACCCGAACATCAAAATCGCAACCGCCGAGGAATTCTCCGTCTTCGCCACCGCCGACGGCGTCCGGAAAACCGTCGGCTTCCAGGGCGAAGACGTCCTCACCCAGCGCCTCGTCGAATCCATCGAGGGCAAACCCCGCGTCATGGCACTGCTCGCCGATAAAAGCCGCATGCCCGACACCGGCGGTGACTCACCCCGCAAATCACTCGAACAACTCCTCCGCTTCCAAAACATCCACCTCGAGGAAATCCGCATGGCCGGCCTCGAGAAAATCCCCGAAAACGTCTCCGGCATCGTCCTCGCCGCTCCCGCATACGACCTCACCGACGACGAAATCACCGTCCTCAAAAACTACTGGAGCCGCCCCCGCGCCGCCATCCTCGTCCTCATCGACGGCGGCCGCATCCCACCCAACCTCCGCGCATTCCTCCGCGCCAACGGCGTCACCGCCCGCAACGACAGACTCGTCTCACGGGTCAAAAACAAACTCGTCACCTCCGCCAGCGGCTACTTCACCGCCGGCGTCAACTTCACTCGCGACCTCGCCGGACAAACCACCGAATTCGGCGGCGCCACCTCATCACTCGACGTCCGCGAAGGCGACGAAGACCTCCTCAACCGCAAAATCACCCCGCTCGGACTGATCAAGGCGCTCCCCGAATTCTGGGGCGAAACCGCCTTTGGCGAAGGCGGCGAATCCTTCGACGAAAAACAGGACAACCCACCACCACTCCACATCGCCGCCAGCGTCATCCGCGGCGCAGCATCCGACGACCGCTTCGCCGCAGACACCTCGCGCATGGTCATCATCTCCAACACCGACTTCCTCGAAAACCGCCACCACCGCGCCGAAAACCTCGACTTCCTCTCATCCTCCGCCAACTGGCTCATCGGCCGCGAAGCCCTCGCCGGCATCGGCCCCCGCTCGCTCGGCACCTACAAACTCCCCGTCCTCGACGCCCAGGTCTCGTTCATCAACCGCGTCAACCTCTTCTTCCTCCCCGCCTTCCTCATCCTCATCGGCGGCTTCATCTGGTCCTCTCGCCGCGCCTGACCCGCCATGCGCTCCATCGGATTCACCCTGCTCCTGCTCGCCGCCGCCCTCGTGGCCTCCCTCTTCGCAGGCTGGTATTGGCACCAGGGCGACTTCGAATCCATCTTCGGCCCGCCCGCCACCCCCGTCGGCGAACGACTCTACGACTCGTTCAACCCCTCCGACGTCAGACACATCAAAGTCTCCCACCAGGGCACCACCGCCAGATTCTCCCTCACCGACAACGGCTGGCAGGCCACCACCCCGTGGAACGACCGCATGGACCCACGCGCCGCCGTCGGAATCATCGGCTTCACCCTCGGCATGCGCGTCGAGGACATCACCCCGGTCGACAAAATCGACCGCAAACTCACCGGCCTCGACGAAAGCCGCATCAACATCCGCCTCGAAGACGACAACCGCCGCCCGCTCGCCAAATTCAAACTCGGCCGCACCTCCAGCTGGCTCGCCAACGTCGAGGGCATGGACGAACCCGTCGTCACCGTCTTCGCCGAACCCCACGACCGCCACCGCAAGGACCACGCCTACCTCGTCACCGGAGACATCACCTCGCTCTTCAAGGAAAACCTCCGCTACCTCCGCGACCACCACCCGTTCTACTTCAACCCCCTCGCCCTCTCGCAAATCCGCATCGGCTCGCAACAAGGCGAACTCACCATCGGCCGCGAACACCCCGATGACCCGTGGCGCATCGTCAAACCGCTCGACCTGCCCGCCAACCCCACCGCCATCAAACGCCTCATCGAAGGCCTCTACGAACTCCAGGCCGTCAAACTCTCCAACCGCGCCGACGTCACCCTCCCGTCCCAGGACGCCTCCGCCAACCAAATCACCCTCGTCCCCTTCGGCTCACAACCCGAAGTCAGACTCGACGTCCTCTCCCCGGAAACCCCCGAAAGCCGCGAAGTCCGCGCCACCGTCTCCGACCGCCCGAACACCGTCTTCAACCTCCCCCTCAAACCCGAACCCGGACTCATCTCCCTCGCCGACCTCCCGCTCACCGTCAACGACCTCCGCGACCCCACCCTCACCCACCTCAACATCGCCTCGCTGCGCGGCATCGCCATCCAGTCCGCCACCAGCCCCACCATCATCATCACCCGCGAGGAAGGCCAGCCATGGATGGCCCTGCTCGGCGATTACCCCCAGAAAGCCAACGAGGAAAACCTCTTCTCACTCCTCAAAACCGTCACCGAAACCAGGGTCTCCGGCTTCGAAAGCGATGCCGCCACCGACTTCTCCCCGTGGGGCCTCGACAAACCACTCCTCAAACTCCGCTTCCTCGCCAAAAACAACCAGACGCTCGAACTCCGCTTCGGCATGAACACCAAGGGCGACGTCTTCTGCAACCGCCTCGGAACCCCCACCGTCACCCGCGTCGACCGCTCGGTCCTCGACTCCATCGCCGTCCGACCATACGAATGGCGCCACTCACTCCTCTGGTCGGTCAACAACAACAACCTCAAATCCATCACCCGCCAGCCCGCCGGACAGCCCCCGCTCGTCCTCCACTACAACTGGCTCACCGAAAAATGGACCGCATCCCGCGACAACCAGGACCTCACCCCCCGACTCGACGACTCGCGCGCCAACTTCATGCTCTCCGTCCTCGGCGGCATCAAGGTCTCCTCATGGCTCTCCCCGGACGACCCGGACGCCGCCAATGCCCTCAAATCCCCGGAACTCACCATCTCCGTCACCGAAAAAATCGTCGATGACGACGACGAGGAACTCGGTGAAGTCACCCGCACCATCATCTTCGCCCCGGCCGGATCCCCCGGATTCCACTACGGAAAACTCGACACCGACCACTTCCCCTTCCTGATTTCCAACAAAACCTATCAGGAAATCTCCGCCAACATCTTCGAGTGACCCCCACCCCGCGCCCCGGCGGACGGCGCGCGCACCCCGTCACGCCTGGATCATCTCGTTGTCCTCTTCCTTCGAAAGAGCCAGCGCACAATCAATCAACGCCAGATGACTGTAGGCCTGCGGGAAATTCCCCAGATGCCGCCGCGTCTTGAAATCCAGATCCTCACCATACAGCCCGTGGCTGTTCGCGTGTGACAGCAGATTCTCGAACAACGTCCTCGCCTCCCGCACCCGCCGGATCGAAACCAGCGCCTTCACCAACCAGAACGAACAAACGGTGAACGCACTCTGCGGCTCGCCAAAATCATCCTGATTCCGGTAGCGATACATCAGGCCGTCCACGCACAACTCGTCCAGCGACCGCTCCACCGTCGAAACAAACCGCGGATCGTCCGCTGCCAGAAATCCATACTCCGCCAACAACAGGTTGGACGCATCCAGATCCGCAACTCCATACGACTGCACGAAGGCACCCTTCTCCCCATTCCACCCCCGCTTGCAGATGTCCTCGTGCATCTCGTCCAGCATCCCCTTGTGCTCGCACGCCCAGTCGTTCTTGTCGATCAACTCGGCAATCTTGATCGCACGGTCCAGCGCAACCCAGCACAACACCTTGGAAAACACAAAATGACGCTTCTCACCGCGGATCTCCCAGATCCCGCGATCCGGCTCCTTCCACGCCGCCAGCACGTTCCGCACGATCGAACGCACCCGCGTCCATATCCGGTCCAGCGCCTCCGGCGTCCGCTGCCTCAACAGCAAATCCTGGTAAATCACGTCCACCACCACGCCATAAATGTCGTGCTGCTCCTGCGTGTAGGCCGCATTCCCGATCCTCACCGGCTTCGACCCCTGATAGCCGGAAAAATGCGCCAGCGTCCGCTCCGTGAGCTTCCTCTCACCCCGCAGACCATACATGATCTGCAGCGAATCATCCTTGGTCGGAACCGTCTTCATCATCCAGTCGATGAACCACCTCGCCATCGACGGATGCCCGATCCGGTGCAACACCGTCACCGTCATCGACGCGTCCCGCAACCAGCAAAACCGGTAGTCCCAGTTCCGCTCCTCGCCGATCGTCTCCGGCAGCGAAGTCGTCGCCGCCGCCAGAATCGCTCCCGTCGGACCAAACTGCAGCATCTTCAATACCAGCGCACTCCTCATCGCCTCCTCGCGATACTGCGTCGGCAAATGCGTCCGCGCCGACCACAACAACCAACCCGCCCTCGTCCTCTGCAGCATCAACTCCACCAAATCCGAATTCGGAACCTGCACCTTGTCGTGATAACTCATCACCAGATACCGGTCGCGGTCCAGCGTCACCTCCGTGCCGCCCAAAACCGCCTCGTCATCCATGTCCGTCCACAGGTAAATCGACTCATACACCACCCGGTCCGGGCTGTTCCAGTGCGTCGTCGCCTTCAACCCCGTCCCCATCGCCTCCACCACCGTCTCCCCGCACCCGTATTCCAGCTGCGGATCATACGACACCCTCACCCTCGGCTTCCCGCGCAGCACCTTGAGGCGCCGCACCACGTCCGAACTCACGTCATCCACCGACCCCGCCTGCCCGTCCGCCGTGTAGCGCGGCATGAAGTCAATCAGCTCGAACGCACCGTCCTCCCCCTCGAAACTCGTCACCAGAATGTTGGTGTTCCGCTCATAAACCTGCCCGGTCACCTCGCCGTCCACCATCTCGATCCCGAACGACCCGCCCTTCTCCTCATCCAGCAATGACGCAAACACCGTCCCCGAATCAAAATCCGGAAAACAGCAAAACACGAACTTGCCGAACGCATCCACCAACACACACGTTCGACCGTTGCCCAACATACCAAGATGGTAGTCGTTCGCCAGTTCGCTTCTCTCGATTTTCATCACCCCGGAATAAATCACCTTTTTAAACATTCACGAAACTCTTCCAAAAACACACGCAGCCCGGTGATATCGGTCCGATATACCGCCCGTGTCGACCCTTTTCCCACCTTCACCGAGAGAAATTCCACCCCCTCCGGCTCCAACGCAATCATCGTCTCATCCGTCTGATCGTCACCAGCCACCAGCGCGATCCCGCACTGCCACTGCTTGATCAAATAATCGACCGCCTCACCCTTGCTCACCTGCAGGCTGGAAACCTCGACGATCTTCTTCCCGTGATGAACCGTCACCGGCAGATTCGCCGCCATCGCCGTCACCTCATCCAGCAAACTGCGCGCACGCCACTCGCCAAACTCCGGATCCGCCGCACGGTAATGCCACACCAGCGCCGACGCCTTCTCCTCCACATGCGTCCCCGGCGTCTCCAGCGACACCTGCTCCAAATGCTCGCGCAGCCCGCTCTTCCACTCGTTATTCACGTGCGGATTGAACAAAGCCCACTCGCCCTCGCCGCCATCCAGCCACCGGAACCCGTGCTCACCCACCAGCGTCACTCCCAACCCGCCCAGATGCTCCTCCAGGAACGCCGGCGCCCGACCGCTCACCACCGCCACCGACAACCCGTCCACACTCGCCAGCTCCGCCAGCAACTGCGGCAAACCCGGATCCGGAACCGCATCCTCCGGCACATCCACAAACCCGCGCAAAGTCCCGTCGTAATCCAAAAACAACCCCAGCTTCTCGCCGGCCTTCACCCGCTTCGCCAGATCCCCCGCCAACGGCCGCAACTTCATCGTCGGCGCCCGCTCATCACGCATCGGCACCCGGTTCAAATCCCCGATGAACTGCTTCGCCCATGCCCCGCTGTGGTTCTTCCGCAGCCTCGGCCGCATCGCCTCGATCCGCTCCCGCCGCTCGGCCTCCGGCATCTCCAGCGCCCGGTTCACCGCAGTCGCCACATCATCCACATCATACGGATTCACATGCAGCGCCTGCGAAAGCTCCGTCGCCGCCCCCGCAAACTCACTCAATATCAACACCCCGGCCGACAACCCGTCCTCCATCCGCTGGCAGTCCACAAACTCCTTCGCCACCAGATTCATCCCGTCGCGCAACGGCGTCACCAGACACACATCGCACAACACATACAACGCCGCCAAATCCGCCAGCGGAAACCCGCGATGCAGGAATTGCACCGGTGAATGCCCCACCTTGCCGAACTTGCCGTTGATCGCCCCCACCTCGCGCTGCACCTCCTCGGTCAGCTCGTCATACTCCTTCACCCCCTGCCGCGATGGCACCGCAATCAACAGGAACATCACCTCGTTCCTCTTCTCCGGATGCAGCTCCAGAAACCTCCTCATCGCCCCCAGCTTCTCCGGAATCCCCTTGGTGTAATCCAGCCGCTCCACATTCAGAATCAACCGCTTCCCGTCCAGATCCGCACGGTGCCTCTCCAGCACCTCCGGAAACTCCGGACCGCCCATCACCTCCTCGAACATCGTCCGGTTGTGCCCTATCGGGTAAACCCCCATCTTCACCTCCCGCCCCTCGTGCCACATCCCCTCGGTCTCCGTCTCCAGCCCCAATACCCGCAAAATCGACGACCGGAAATGCCGCAAATAATTATACGTGTGGAATCCCACCACATCCGCCCCCAGCACCCCTTCCAGAATCGCCGCCCGATCCGGCAGAACCCGGAACAACTCACTCGTGCAAAACGGCGTGTGCAGGAAAAACCCAACCCGCAATCCCAACTTCCTGCCGCGCAGCATCATCGGCACCAGAAACAACTGATAGTCGTGAATCCACACCAAATCCCCCTCCTCCGCAACCTCCAGAATCGTATCCGCAAACTTCCGGTTCACATCCTGATACGCCTGCCACCATGACTGCGAAAACCTCGCCCGCTCCACCATGTAGTGCAGCAACGGCCACAAGGTCGAATTCGAATACCCCTCGTAAAACCCGTCCAGCTCATCCTGGCTCAGGAAAACCGGCCTCACCCCCTCCTGCTCCAAACCCGCCCGCACCTTCTCCAAATCATCAAAATCCTCCACCGCCCCGCCGGGCCAGCCCACCCACACCTGTTCATGATCAATCGCCCCACCCTCAAGCGCTGAGGCCAACCCTCCAGTCGTTCGTTTCGAGGTCCCATCCGGCTCCACCTTCACCGGCAGTCGGTTTGAAACCATAATCAATTTGGCCATAACCAATTCCACCAGCCACCCCACCAACTGTCCAGACACTTGTCGAAAAGAACCCGCCGCCCCACCCCACACCACTTCACCCCTTTCAATTCCGCCAATCCGCGCTATACCACAACCATGATCTCCAGGATCTTCGCCATCTCCCTGCTCATCGCCGCCGCACCCGCCGCCCACGCCGCCAAACCCGTGCCGCCCGCATCCGCGCCTCGCCTCCCCATCACCACCGTCTTCAAGGGCGAATCAAAATTCTACGCCATCGTCGCCAAAGCCGAACGCAACAACTGGCGCAAACTCCCCATCGGCGAACGCACCATCCGCATCGCCCGCGAAATGATCGGAACCCCCTACGCCAACTTCACCCTCGAAGTCGACGACCACACCGAATCCCCCGTCGCCAACTTCAAAGGCATGGACTGCTGGACCTTCTACGAAAACGCCCTCGCGATCGCCAGAATGCTCCAATACAAACCCGGACCCTACCAACCCGCCGACATGCTCCACATGATCGAAATCGAACGCTACCGCGACGGCAAATGCACCGGATCATACCTCTCCCGAATGCACCACCTCGAGGAAGTCTTCCACGACAACCAGCGCCGCGGATACTCCGAAAACATCACCCCCCGCATCCCCGGCGCCGTCCGCATCCGCCGCGACATCCAGGAAATGACCGCCGGCTGGAAAAGCTACCGCTACCTCCGCGCCAACCGCTCGCTCATCAAACCCATGGCCAAAATCGAAAAACAACTCTCCAAACTCCCCGTCTACCACGTCCCCAAAGCCAACGCACGCGACACCGAAAAATACCTCGCCAACGGCGACATCTGCGCCATCACCACCACCTGGCACTCCGGCTACACCTCCCACGTCGGACTCATCACCCGCATCAAGGGCCGCGCCTACCTCATGCACGCCACCTCCGACCACGACAAAGGCCGCATGGTCATCATCGACCGCCCCATCACCGACTACCTCAACGGCAACTCAAAACACGCCGGATTCATCATCTCCCGCCCCAAAGACGTCCCCCCGTCCCACCTCTGGCAGCGCGGCCACGCCCGCCGCTGACCCCTCCCAGTGGCTGGAGCGTCCCCTGCCCCAGACCTACCCCAAGCCCCCTCCCAGTGGCTGGAGCGTCCCGCTCCAGTGGTTCCGGGAGCGTCTCGCTCCCGCGCCAGCTTGTCGACAAAGCCCCGCCACCAAAATGATCCCGGAGGGATCACAGCCAGTAGCCGGGGGTCGAGCGCAGCGCCCCCCCCGGACCCCCAGCCCCCCGAATTCATCGCATCCCGGCAGGGATGCCAGCGCCGCGCTTCACGGCTTGCTTCATGGATTCACCAACGCCCCACCCGACATTTCCCCTAGCGCCCCCGCCAACCCCGCCCGACGCTGCGGCAACCATGAACGCCCTCGTCCTCTCCTCGCTCGTCGCAGACTCACTCTGCCTCGGCCCCCACTGGATCTACGACACCTCAAAAATCGACTGCCTCTACCCCGACGGCATCGACCGCCTCGACGCCCCACACAGCGACTACCACCCCGGCAAATCCGCCGGCGACCAAACCCACTACGGCGACCAAACCCTCGCCCTCCTCGCATCCCTCGCCCACCGCGGCAACCAATGGACCAGCGACGACTGGAAACGCGACTGGTCCCACTGGGCCAGCCACACCACCGCCTACCTCGACGGCGCCACCAAACGCACCCTCGAAAACCTCGACGCCGGCCTCGACATCCCCTCCGACTCCAACGACCTCGCCGGCGCCTCCCGCATCGCCCCGCTCTTCGCCGTCTTCAGCGGAGATGAACTCATCACCCGCGCCCGCAACCAAACCGCCCTCACCCACGGCGACCCCCAGGTCATCGACGCCGCCGAATTCTTCGCCCGCGCCACCTCCGCCGTCATCGCCGGCGCCACCATCCCCGAGGCCGTCACCCAGGCCGCCTCCCACCCCTACGACGCCCTCCCCGCCAGCGACTGGATCGCCGCCGCCCGCCACGCCGCAGACGCCCCCGACCTCAAACAAGCCGCCGCCGCACTCGGCCTCACCTGCCACGTCCCCGACGCCTTCCCCCTCACCATCGCCATCGCCCTCCGCTTCGCGGACTCACCCATGCAGGCCCTCACCACCAACGCCATGCTCGGCGGAGACTCCGCCGCCCGCGCCCTCCTGTTAGGACTCCTCTTCGGCGCCAGCCACACCCTCGCCGCCATCCCCGCCCAACTCGTCGAAACCCTCAACGCCCGCCAGAAAACCGAAACCCTCCTCACCCTGCTCGGCAACGGCAACACCCCCAAAACCAAACGCGCCACCTTCCCCAACCCGCTCGGCGACCAACTCGACGCCGTCATCGACCTCCCCACCGGCCCCGTCCGCGCCTACGCCCTCTTCGCCCACTGCTTCACCTGCGGCAAAAACCTCCACGCCGCCACCCGCGTCGCCCGTGCCCTCGCCGCCCAGGGCATCGCCACCCTCCGCTTCGACTTCACCGGCCTCGGCGCCAGCGGCGGAGACTTCTCCAACACCAGCTTCCTCACCAACCTCGACGACCTCGTCGCCGCCGCCAACTTCCTCCGCGAACACCACCACGCACCCACCATCCTCATCGGCCACAGCCTCGGCGGAACCGCCGTGCTCGCCGCCGCCCGGCGCATCCCCGAATCCAAAGGCGTCGTCACCATCGCCGCCCCCTCCGACCCCACCCACGTCACCTCGCTCTTCAAAAACGACATCCCCGCCATCCGCCGCCACGGCCACGCCACCGTCACCCTCGCCGGCAGGACATTCCCCATCGGCGCACGCTTCGTCGATGACCTCGCCCACCACTGCCAACCCTGCGAAATCGCCGAACTCCAGCGCGACCTCCTCATCTTCCACTCACCCGCCGACCGCACCGTCCACATCGACCACGCCGCCCGCATCTTCGATGCCGCCAAACACCCCAAAAGCTTCCACTCCCTCGCCAACGCCGACCACCTCCTCACCAACCCCGCCGACACCACCCACGTCGCCAACATCATCGCCGCCTGGGCCGACCGCCTCATCGGATAGAAATCACTTCCGCCAACACCACGCCACCCCGCCCGCCAATCCCGCCAGCGCCCCCGCATACGCCCCCAGGTGGATCCCCGCCACCCGCGTATATGCCGCCGCGTCCACCTCCAGCGTCGCCAGCAGCTCCCACCACCCGGCCGTCCGCCCGTAAACCCACGGCCCCGCAAACCACCCGCACCCGCCACCCATCACAGCCCCCGCCAGCATCCACCCCTGGCACCCGGCAAACCAAACCCAGCACTCCTTCCCCCCCGTCCTCCCCACCAGCCACCTCCCCAAAAACCACCCCGCCACCAAGCCCACCCACCACGTCCCCGCCACCCCCACCGCCGCCACCTTCACCCGCTCCGGCCAGTCCGCGCCGATCCAGCCGAACTGCCCGAACTTCAACTCCCGGAAATACCCCGGAGAAATCGAAAACGTCAGCTGGTCGTGCACCACCCCGAACCCCGCCGCCACCAACACCCCGACCGCCGCCATCCCCGCAACCCGCCTCAACTCCCCCGCACCCATCCGCGGCAACAACAACTCCATCACTTTCACAACCCACCACCTAACACACCCACCCCGAAAACCACAGCAAGAACCGGGTGGCCCAAACTCCCCAATCCATCACATCGTCACCCAACACAAAAACCCAACAGCCCGCTACCCGCCCCAAAACCCAAGCCCCCAAAACCCCAGCAAAATGATTCTGCCACCAATCATTCTGTCATCCCCCCAACCCAAGCCCCACCCTCATCCCCAGCCGTTCCTCACCTCTCGCCAGCCCAACCCCTCATCCGCCACCCCATGACCGACTACCAGCGCATCGCCGAAGCCATCCGCTTCCTCGACACCCACCGCGCCGACCAGCCCGACCTCGCCACGCTCGCCTCCCACCTCGGCCTCAGCCCCTCCCACTTCCACCGCATCTTCCGCCACTGGGCCGGCGCCACCCCCAAGGACTTCCTTCAGTGCCTCACCCTCGCCGACGCCCGCAAGCTCCTCCGTCAGGGAAAAGACACCCTCCACACCGCACTCGAATCCGGCCTCTCCGGCCCCGGCCGCCTCCACGACCTCTGCGTCACCCTCGACGCCGCCACCCCCGGCGAAATCAAACAACGCGGCCGCGGCCTCGCCATCACCGCCGGCTTCGCCGAAACCCCCTTCGGCCACGCCCTCATCGCCACCACCCCCCGAGGCATCTGCCACCTCTCGTTCTTCGACCCCGCGGAAAAACAAGCCGCCCTCGCCACCCTCACCGCCGACTGGCCGCTCTCCGACTTCCGCTTCCACGACCCCAGCGCCACCGCTCTCGCCACCCGCATCTTCCAGCCCGCCCCCGCCGCCGCCCCGCTCAAACTCCACGTCCGCGGCACCGCCTTCCAGCTCCGCGTCTGGCGCGCCCTGCTCGAAATCCCCCCCGGCACCCTCGCCAGCTACTCCACCGTCGCCACCCGCGCCGGCACCCCCAAAGCCACCCGCGCCACCGGCACCGCCGTCGGCTCAAACCCCATCTCCTACCTCATCCCCTGTCACCGCGTCATCCGCGAAACCGGCGTCATCGGAAACTACCGCTGGGGCCCCACCCGCAAACGCGCCATCCTCGCCTACGAACAAGCCCGCCACCCATCCCCAACCTAACCCCCCCCCATCTCAAATCTCAAATCTCAAATCTCAAATCTCAAATCTCAAATCTCAAATCCCCACTCCCCAATCCCCAATCCCCAATCCCCAATCCCCAATCCCCAATCCCCAATCCACAATCCCCAATCCACAATCCCCAATCCCCAATCCCCAATCCACAATCCACAATCCACAATCCACAATCCCCAATCCACAATCCCCAATCCACAATCCTCAATCCACCCCACCCCATTCCCTTGACCCTCCCCACCCACCGACTAATCTCCCCCCGCACCCATGGCAGGCTTCTTCAAATCCCTCTTCAACAAAATCTCCAACCAGCCCGACGCCGAAATCGACTGGGACGAACTCGAGGCCACCCTCATCGCCTCAGACCTCGGCATCGGCCTCACCACCGAGATCATCGGCGAACTCCAGGGCCTCGGCCGCCAGATCACCGCCGATGACGTCGTCGAAACCACCCGCGGCTTCCTCGCCAAACGCCTCCCCGAAGACATCCCGCCACCCAAACCACGGCCCGACGGCAAACCCTTCGTCATCCTCGTCGTCGGCGTCAACGGCACCGGAAAAACCACCTCCTGCGCCAAACTCGGCGCCTGGCTCAAAGTCAACGGACACTCCGTCATCCTCGCCGCCGCAGACACCTTCCGCGCCGCCGCCGTCGAACAACTCCAGCGCTGGTGCGACCGCCTCGGCCTCCCCGTCGTCACCGGCGCACCCAATGCCGACCCCTCGTCCGTCTGCTACCACGCACACGAACAAGCCATCTCCCAGGGCAAGAAATTCCTCATCTGCGACACCGCCGGCCGCCTCCACACCCGCCACAACCTGATGGAGGAACTCGGCAAAATCCGCCGCACCCTCGCCAAGCAGGACGACACCGCACCCCACCTCACCCTCATCGTCGTCGATGCCACCACCGGCACCAACGCCCTCCAGCAAACCAAGGAGTTCCACAAGGCCAGCCCGCTCGACGGCCTCATCGTCACCAAACTCGACGGCTCCGGAAAAGGCGGCATCGTCGTCACCATCCAGGACCAACTCGGCGTCCCCCCCCGCTTCATCGGCACCGGCGAAGAACCCGAGGAATTCCGCATCTTCCGCAAAGGAAACTTCGTCCGCGAAGTCCTCTAACAAAGTCACAAAACCTCAAGCCACCCGAGGTAGCGCGCTCTCGATGAGAGCGCACCCCAAAGCCCATCCGCCAGAGCCCACCCGAGGATCGGATGGGGTCATGGGGATTGCGCCCCATGACCCTTCCACACCACCGGACATGCGGTTTTCCGCATCCGGCGGTTGAACCCAGCTTCTATTCACCTGCCGACTCCAGATGCTGATGCGACTTCCCAAGGGATGAT
>JAUTCT010000036.1 GCA_030673875.1 Verrucomicrobiota bacterium JB025
GCAAAGTCTGCCTGTCCCTGCTCAAGCAAGACACCACCATCAAGGACAGCCTGCGCGGCAAACGCTACCGGGCCGCACTCGATGAATCCGTCCTTGAGGGCATCCTGTTCCCGGTAAGCTCAAAGTGAGGTAGCCCTGGACCAGCCCGACAAATCCCGATCACCCCCCACACTCCCAAAAACCCCCCATTTCCAACTTTCCGCTTGCACCGCCGAATGCACGGGCCGAAGAGCCAAGCCACACGCGTCGCCAATTGCCAACCACCACCCCGACCAGCCTACCCACCACACATGAGTTTCAACCAGATCGTCACCCACCCCGGAGGTTCCCACAAGGACGAGTTCCTCGCCTGCTGCGTCCTGCTCGCCAAACACGAAGTCCCCATCCAGCGCCGCGAACCCACCGACGATGATCTGAACGACACCGCAACCGCCGTGCTCGACGTCGGCGGCCAACACGACCCCGCCAAAGGCAACTTCGACCACCACCAGTTCCCCAAAGACCACCCGCCCGTCTGCTCGCTCAGCCTCGTGCTCCAGCACCTCGGCGTCTACCAGGACGCACGCCTGTTCTGCGACTGGCTCGAACCCGCCGAATGGTTCGACACCCGCGGCCCGTTCTCCACCGCCCGCTGGCTCGGCGTCGACCGCGACCAACTCGCCAAACTCAACTCGCCAGTCGACGTCACCATGCTCCGCCGCTTCGCCGCGGAACGCCAACTCAACCCCGGCGACACCCTCTGGGAACTCATGCGCTGGATCGGCACCGACCTCCTCGACTACCTCGCCAACCTCCGATCCCGCCTCGACTTCATCGCCGAAATCGGCGAATTCTGGGAAATCGACCACCCGCAGGGCAACTTCCACGTGCTCTTCCTCCCCCGCACCGAACCACTCCCGGACGAACCGTCCGCCGGCATCGGCCGCTACATCCAATCCCACCCGGACGGCGGCAAAATCGCCGGCCTCATCTACCCCGACCGCCGCGGCTCCGGCTTCGGCCTCTCACGCCACAACGACCACCCGAGCCTCGACTTCACCCGCATCGGCGACTGCCAGGACGTGCACTTCGCTCACGCCCGCGGATTCGTCGCCAAAACCAGCGCCACCGACCCCGCGCGCCTGCGCGAACTCATCAGCGCCTCATGGACCGGCCCCGCCAGCTGATTTAAAAAATCACCCCTTGCACAGCGCAGATTTTGATGGAATCCGTTGTGTGTCAATCACCCTGCCTTCAACACCCTTTCCTCCCAATGCGTGAAACCCTGATTGTGATCGGACTGGTCGTGCTCGCTCTCGCGCTGCGCTCCACCCGCTCAGCCGGACTGAGAAAACTCGGCGCAATCACCTTCCTCGCCTCCAGCTTCTGCCTGCTTTTCTTCCTCACCGGCAGCCTCCTCGGCGGCCTCGTCGGCATCGCCCTCTGGTTCTTCCTCCCATGGGTCGAACTCCTCACCCGCATCCGCCGCATGCGCCTGCCCGTCGACAACCGGCTCGCCCAACGGCCCATGCCCAACCCCTCGTTCTTCCCGAACGCCACCGAAGCCGCCGCCGCCATGGAGGAAGAAGGCTTCGAACACGTCTCGGACTGCGGCTGGGAATGGGACGGCATGTACCAGTTCTTCCGCCTCTACTGGCACCCCGAGGAACGCGCCGTCGCCGCCGTCTGCCTCTGCGAACAGGCGGACGTCGCCTTCGCCTTCACCTCCATCACCTCGCAGGACTGCGACGGCCGCATCTGGCGCACCACCAACTTCCCCTTCGCCCCCACCCTGCTCTGCCCGCCCGACGTCGCATGGAATCACGTCCCCTGCGGCAGAAACTGCTTCCACCAAATCCTCTCCGACCACCAGGGATACCTCAAACGCCTCAAGGTCGACCCCGCCCAACTCTGCATCCCGGACCCGGAGGAAATCGAAAAAACCATCGAAACCGAAATGCGCAAGCAGGTCGAACACAACCTCGCAACCGGCATCATCCGCCTCACCGACGACGGCCACTTCCGCTACTCGAAACGCGGCCTGCTCTTCCTCTGGGGACAGTTCATCAAGGACATGGTTAGGTTCTGTTAGCCAGGCCTGGCCCGACTGCCCGGGCACCCCCGCCAGCCGGACCCCGGCCGATCCGCCCCCCCGCCAAAGCCGACCATCCAAAGCCGCACCGCAGCGGGCACGCATCACCGCACCACGCCCGCTCGCCCGCTCCCGGCCACCGCCATGCTCAAAACACCCCGGCCAGCGTCAGCCCGCCGATCACCACCCCCAGCGCGATCCGGTACCAGCCAAACGCCGAAAGCCCTCGCTTCTGCAGATAGGAAACCAGCCACTTCACCGCCAGCGCCGCGGAAACCGTCGCCGCCACCACGCCGACGATCAGCGGCAGCGCTCCGTAGCTGTCGCTCATCAGCTTCATCCCGCCAAACCACACATCAAACTCCGCACCAAGCCCATCGACCTTCCACACCGCCTTCTTCGCCGTCGCCGCCGTCAGCGTCAGCACCCCGAGCAAAAACGAATACTCCACCGCCGCCCGCATCGAAAGCCCCACCAACAGCCCGCCCAC
The DNA here is from genome assembly GCA_030673875.1 of Verrucomicrobiota bacterium JB025. Taxonomy (GTDB): domain Bacteria; phylum Verrucomicrobiota; class Verrucomicrobiia; order Verrucomicrobiales; family Akkermansiaceae; genus Luteolibacter. Next base: position 2,562 of record JAUTCT010000036.1, read on the forward strand.
GATCGTCATCAGGCTCCGGCTCGTGCCCGGCCACATCGCCACACACTGCAGAAAACCGATCACCAGCGCCATCTTCCACGTCATCTCCAGCAGATCCTTGCCTGCTCCGCCATCGTCCCGCTTGGTCCACTTCGCCGCCCACAGAATGAACACCCCGCCGACCACCCACGCGATGATCACCGGCCACATCCCGAACAGTTTTTCTTCAATCAGGTCGTTGAATATCAAACCGATCACCGCCGCCGGCATGAAACCGACGATGATCGAAACCGCCAGCTTCAAGCCCTCCGGATCCTGCCCCAGCACACCGCGGATCATCTGCATCACCCGTTTGTAGTAGAGCCCCACCACCGCCAGAATCGCACCACCCTGAATGCAGATCGCAAAGGTATCCGCCGCCGCTTTCGCACGCGCCGATTCCACGCCGATTCCCATCAGGTGCTGAGCCACCAACAAATGCCCCGTGGAGCTGACCGGAAGGTATTCCGTGATTCCTTCAATGACGCCGAGGATGAATGCTTGCCAGGATTCCATGATCTTGGCGCGGACTCTGCGGTGTCTTCCATCCCGCATCAAGGCATTTGCGGTTGCTTGTCTGTCAATCCGTGTGAAAATTCAACTACGCCGGTCTCTCCCATCCCTTCATGAAAAAGCGCTATCTTCGCCTCGTCCGGCACGCCCTCAAGGCCCTGGGCAACCGGAATCTGCGCCATCACGAATGGTGGCAGCGCGCCAGCCGCCCCATCCGCAAACGCGAACTCTGGATCCCCTGCCGTGATTCCGTCGCCATGGGAATGGCCATCGGACTGTTCTTTTCGATGATGCTGATGCCGTTCCAAATGATCCCCACCGCGCTGATCGCGATGAAACGCGGAGGAAACGTGCCAATCGCCATGGCCTCCTGCTGGGTTTCCAACCCGCTCACCCTGCCGATCATCCTGCTCATCCAGGTCAAACTCGGCCAATGGCTCATGGCCATCCTCTCCGTCCCCCTGCCCGAGCCCATCCGCAACGTCAGCTTCGCGGCTCCCGGCCTCGGCTCAGTCAATGCCGCCACCTTCATTCTCGGCATGTTCTGCTCCGGGATCCTGCTCGCCCTCAGCGCGTTCCCAATCGTCCACCTGTTCTCCGCCATCATGCCGCAGCACCTCCCGGTCCGCCGCCGCAAGGGCAACCGCTCCGCGCGCGAAACCATGGGATCCTCGCGCGCCTGAAAATCCCCACTCGACCGAAACCGGCCACCCGGACTACAATGGCGGGGTGAAATCGTCAGCCTCCCCACCACGCTGCGGCCAAAGCGACGATCCATTTGCGCTTGAACCCGCCGGACGCGGCCGCATGAGACCGGAAGTCAAAATCACCCTCTCATACCTCCTCTTCGCAAGCATCTGGATCATCGGCTCCGACATGGTCGTCGGCTACTCCGAATCCGGACAAATCAAGTTCGCGGACGTGCAGACCTTCAAGGGCCTCTACTTCGTCATGGCCACCGGACTCCTCCTCTTCATCGTGCTCGGCCGCACCTACAACGGCTGGAGACAATCCGAAACCCGCCGCTTCACCGCACTCCACGCCGCCAGCGAACGCTATCGCAAACTCTCGGCCCGCGTGCAAAACCTCCGCGAGGAAGAACGCACCCGCATCTCCAGGGAAATCCACGATGAACTCGGCCAGCTCCTCACCGGCATCAAAATGCAGCTCCGCATCGTCGAAGACCGCCTCAGCAACCGCAACGACCGCAGCCTCAACCAATCGATCGACCAACTCGTCGAAGCCTCGTCCATGATCGATCAAACCATCGACTCGGTGAAACGCATCTCCTCCGGGCTCCGGCCCATCGTGCTCGACGACCTCGGCCTCGCCGCCGCCCTCAGCCAGGAAGCCGAACAATTCTCCCTCCGAACCGGCATCACGGTGAACCTGAGCTTCGGCGAAATGCAGCACGCCATCCCGACCAAAGTGGAAACCACCGCCTTCAGGATCTTCCAGGAACTGCTCACCAACGTCGCACGCCACGCCAACGCCACAACCGTCAGCCCCGAAGTCTCCATCACAAACGGCATCCTCACCCTCAAAGTCCGGGACGACGGCATCGGCATCGATCCCGACATCATCGAAAAACCATCGTCGCTCGGACTCATCGGCATGCTCGAAAGGGCAACCAGCGCCGGCGGCACGCTCAACTTCCAGTCGTCGTCCTGCAATGGCACCCAGGTCGTCCTCACCATCCCGCTCAGCGAGACCGCACAACCCGCCGAAGTCCCATGAAAATCCTCATCGTCGATGACCACGCCATCGTTCGCAGCGGCATGATCTCACTGCTCCGCGAACACTTCAGCAACCTCGAATTCGGCGAGTCCGCCAACGCCCGCAAAGGATTCGAAATGCTCTCCGGGTCCGACTGGGATCTCGTCATCGTGGATATCAGCATGCCCGGCCGCAGCGGCCTCGACCTCATCCAGGACATCCGCGACGCCAAACCCGAAATCCCGGTGCTCGTCGTCAGCGCCCATCCGGAAAAAGACTACGCCGTCCGCGCCCTCAAGCTCGGCGCCTCCGGCTACATCTCCAAACAAAGCGCCTCCGAGATTCTCGTCTCCGCCGTCAAGCACGTGCTGTCCGGCGGCCGCTACATCAGCCCGACCCTCGCCGAACACCTCGCCGGCACCCTCGCCGCTGGCGGAGAACTCGCCGACGGCCACGAAGCACTCTCCAACCGCGAACTGCAAGTCCTCACCATGATCGCCAACGGCATGACCCTCAAGGAGATCGGTGCCGAACTCGCACTCAGCGCCAAAACCATCGCCACCTACCGCGCCCGCATCGCCGTGAAAATGGGCATGGACTCAAAAGTCGAACTCACGCGCTACGCCATGCGCCACGGACTGATCCATTGAGTCCCGCATCCACCCGCAAATTTGTAGGGCGAACACCCGACAAGCGGCTTCCTCCGCACCCGACAACGGGCTCCGCGAGACACCGCGTCACAAAATAAAAATCGCGCGTATCCATTGGCGCGACAAGCATCCGGCGGCCATGGGATTTACTCACATTGACAGCGGGCCAACCCTCTTGGAGAATTCCGCAACGGAGTTTCTTCCCGCGCGCCCCCCAGCCGCTCTTTCACGTTCTTTCATTTTCTGGCAAAACCAATTTCCGGCAGAGCACTTTGAGTGTCTACCAGGAAAACAATGAACGCCGTCCTTCCGGGGGGGGGGACGGCGTTCCAATTTCAACCCCACACCAGCCATTGGATTGACTGGGTGGAACCGCTCAGCTGGCCGGCTGACTTGTCGCTGGCCGCAGTTTCCAAGTGGTGCTCCGGCACCCGCTGGAACAACCAGAACGCCGATCTTCCGGGGGGGGATCGGCGTTCTTCGTTTCCACCGGGCCGCCTCACCCGCACCCGCCAAAAAAAAGGGGCAACCCGGTCAGGGCGCCCCTCATCTCGTTATCGGAATCCCGTTGGCGAAATCCCGTTGGCGGAATCCGATCAGCCGCCAGTGCGCGGCGGACGCTTCTTCTTCGGCGTCGCATCCCGCATCGCACCCGGCGATGCCGGCTGGCCGCCACGCTGCTTCTGCAGCTCCGCCTGCTTCTCGGCCATGCGCTCCACCCAGGACTTCCGCTTGCTCGGCTTCACCGCCTTGAGCTCGGGCTCCGGCACCTTGTTCATCAGCCAGGTCTGGCCGATCGAGAAAAGGTTCTGCGTCGTCCAGTAAAGCGCCAGCGCCGAGGCGAAGTTGTAACAGAAGAAGAAGAACATCAGCGGCATGAACATGATGATGCGCTGCTGCATCTTGTCCCCCGTCTTCGGCGTCATCGCGATCTGCGCGAAACTCGTGATCGCCATCACCGTCGGCAGCAGGTTCAGCGGAATCCCCGCCACATAGCCCAGCGTGTCCGGCTGCGACAGATCATTCACCCACAGGAAACCCTGCCCGCGCAGCTCGACCGCATACTGCAGCATCCGGTAGAACCCGAAGAACACCGGCAGCTGGATGAACATCGGCAGACAGCCACCCAGCGGGTTGATGCCATACTTCTTGTACAGCCCCATCATCTCCGTGTTCAGCTTGGTCGGGTCGTCCGCGTATTTCTCCTTCAGCTCCGCCATCTTCGGCTGCAGCTTGCTCATCCGCTTCATCGTGTGCGTCGACTTGGCGTGCAGCGGCCAGATGAAGATCCGCACCGTGATCGTCAGCAGAATGATCGCAAGCCCCCACGACCAGCTCTTGCCGATGGTGTCGAGCAGGTTGTGATACGTATTGAGCAGCCAGTTGAGCGGGCGGGAAACAAACCAGAACAAGCCATACTGCATCACGTCGCCCCAGCCGGTCCCCCAGTGCTTGTTCATCTTCCGCAGCATGTTGTTGTGCTTCGGACCGACGAAAACCAGGTAGTCGAACTCCTTGCGCTCGGTCGGGGCCAGGGTCACCGGCGGCAGTCGCAACCCGGCGCTCACGGAAGTCACCGTTTCCGGCCCGAGCGGCACCGTCACCTGCGCCGACTTCGCCCACATCGATGTGTTCATCGGATCCTTCGGGCGCAGCACCGTGGCGAAAAACTGCGAGGTCACCCCCACGAACTCCACCGATTCATCCGTCGGACTGTTGATCACCGACTGCGGCGAACCAAACATCCCGCCCTTGAATTTCCCGCTGTGCGTGAAGTGCAGCGATCCCCCCTCGCGGCGGAAAAACCCGACCTGCTGCGAGATCTCCTTCTTGTGCAGCGGAGACGCCTCACCCAGATACACACTCCACTGGTTCAGGTTCAGCGCGTTCGCCGAGGCGTTTTCAAACTCCACCTTGAGGTCGATCAAATAGCGCGCCCCAGGCTCGTTGCCCTGCTTGAGCGAATACGTCTTCTTCACCACCAGCCCGGACTGCAGCTTGGCAATGTAAACCGCCTTCCTGCCCTCTTCCGACTCATCGGCCTTGTAGGCATACGCCACGTTTTCCAGAAGCTCGCCCGCTCCCGCGATCGTGCCGATCGGCCCCGCACCATTGCGGTTCACCCGCACGTGGCTCGTTTCACTACCCACATCGAGCTGCTTGGCAAACTCGACATACTCGATCCCGCCGCCGATGTTGGTCAGCGTGTAGCTCACCAGGTCGTTTTGCAGCACCACGGTCTCCTTCTCGGTCGGCGGCGGTGGTGTCTCGACCGTCAGCTCGGCGGTGCTTTCGCGCGGAGCCTCCTCCTGCGTCTTCTCAATTGCCTCCTTCGCGGCACGCTCCGCGGCCGCCGCCTTCTGGTTCTGGCTGCTGAAGTAAAGGTTTACGGCCAAAAGCGCGCCGCAAACGATCAGGACTATCCAGGTTTTACGATCGTACATGGAAAAATAGGAAATTTCTACGGGTGATTGGGTGAATCGTCTTTCTCGGGACACACGGTCTCTTCGACCGCCGACCCTCGCGCCGGCGGCACGGGGTCATAACCACTGCCACCCCATGGATGACAGCGTAAAATCCGGCAAATTCCATACCACGACCCGCGGAACGGACCGTGAGCTTCGACCGCCTTCAGAAAGTAGCTCGAACAGGTCGGCGTAAACCGGCACCCGGCACCCGGCCCGGCGGCGAAATGAAGCATCGGACTCAGGAATTTCTGGTAAAAACCAATCAACAGCCGGATCACGGCGGTCAGAATGCTGGAAATCATGGTTTCCTTTCCACCTTGGCGAACAACCCGAGCCGCCGCGCCTGCTTCAGCCAGTCTTTTTCCAACTCCGCGAACGTCGCATCCGCCGCTCCCGGACGCGCAATCGTCACCAGATAACGCCGGATCTCGCAAAATTCCGGCGCGTGGTCGCGCACCAGTGCCCGGAACCGGCGGCGCAATAAATTCCGGTCATGCGCCTTGCCGCTGCGCTTGGTGGTGATGAATCCGGTCTTGATCGCCTCCAGCGCCGGATCCTCAAGCGTGCTTAAAATAACAAACCGGCCGGCTTTCGCCCGACCGGTATTTCTGACTCGCGCGAATTCCGCGCGGTCACTCATGCTGCATTTCCGCGGAAGTCGCATGGCTGGGATGCGTCACACATCCGTGCGCGAACGCGAAAATCAAACGCCGTGCTGCACCGTGTGGCGCTTGTACTTGAGCTCGGCTCCACGGGGGATCAAACGCTTGCGACCCTTCTGACGACGGCGGCGAAGAATGTCACGACCGGCTTTCGAGGACATGCGCGTGCGGAAACCGAATTGGTTCTTACGGACACGTTTGGAAGGTTGGTAGGTGCGTTTGCTCATGACTTCAGGCCTTGTGAAAGTTGATTTGGAACCGCCACCCCGGCGGGTCGGGGCGCGAACTCTAGTCCTCAACCGGCCCTTGTCAATCCGCCAGTGGCACGAATTTCAGAAAAAATCCGCACTTTCCCGCGAATTTGCCGAATCCCCCCGGTTTTCGTCTCCCCCGGCCCCTTGTTGTCCTCCGTTCCGCCTGATAACAGACGATCAGCCAAACCCCATGACCTCTCCCTCCGACCAGTTGATCCACGCAGCCACCCACCCCTTCGCCGGAGAAACCGAACTCAAATTCGCCGCCGAAGCCGACCTCCGCGAACGCATCGACGCCAGCGGCGCGTCCGACATCGCCCTCACCGGGACCGCCGACCACCTCGCCAAGGCCAACCGCCGCAAACCACGGCATCCGTGGGCACTGGCGCTCTACCTCGTGGCCGGCCTCGCCATGACGGCCTCCATTGTCCAGGTCGCCATCCAAAGCCAGTCGCTCCGGCTATTCCTGCAACAACTGAATTTCGTCACCGGCATCGGATACGGCTCCGAAACACCAGCGGATGCGGGATTTCCGGACCTCTCGCCCGCCCAACGCCTGCTGCTCTTTGGCGACGAATCCGCCGCTTCCGGCCCCGATCGCTGGAAGCCCCTCTGGGAGAGCGATCCGGACAACCCCGCCTACCTCGCCGAATACGCCAAAGCCTATTTCCACGAGCACGACGAACTCTCCGACGAAATCCTCGAGGCCGCCAACCGCATCGACCCCGACAACGGCTGGCACCTCTCACTCCAGGCGGCGGCACTTGTCGAAGACGCCGTGGAGAAAGTGTACGCCCCCAGTCACGCGAAACGCACGCGCCCCACTCCGGTCTGGAAAATCAAGGACAGCGCCCAACTCGACGAGTGCCTGCAACTCATTCACCTGGCGGCGCAAAAACCGGTCTACGAATCGCACTTCGGCCCGATGGCCGAAAACCGCCTGCCACTGCTCCCACCACGCACCGACTACCTCGGCCAGTTTCCCGCCATCGCCTACATGGCCGGCCAGACAAGCACCTGCATATCCTATCGCAAACTCATGGACGCCCTCTGCGCCGGGGCCCAACAACGGGCCGCTTCCGGTGACCGCGACGGCTTCCTCACGCTGGTCGATGACTGGGAAAACCTGACCCGGCGGATGACCTCGAACGCAGCCACCCTGGTGCATGCCCTGGTCGCCAAAATCAACTTCTACCAACCCGCGCAGAACTTCCGGGATGCCGCCAGACAACTGGGACTCGCCGATGAAGCGGAACGCTTCGAAAAACTGTACCAAATGGCCCTCGACGAACGGACGGAGAAAGAACGACGACGCAATCGATCCGTTTACGGGGTGCTGCTCGAGCAAAAAGGATCCATCTTCTCGTCGCTGCTGCTCGCGATGATATCGAATCAGGTTGAGTCACCGCCGCCCCTCACCGCGGCGGATATACGCCCCCAACGCCGGGCCGAGCACGCGTTCTTCGCCCGCTTCACTTCCTGGCTCGCGGCGCTCGTCCTGACCTCAGCGGCCGCGGCGCCCTTCCTGCTGGGGCTGGGCCAGAGCAAGCTCGCCCGCCACCTCTCCGGTTCGCTGGTGTCCCTGCTCCGCCCGATCGACTGGCTGTGGATCGCCGGCGCGGGCATCGTGCTTCCCTTTGGCTACTATTTCGGAATCACCCGTCTCACCGAACTCGGCGCCAATGAGTGGAACATGCAGACGACCGCGTTCATCCAGCCTGCCTGCCAGATCGGCGGACTGCTGCTCGCGGTCCTGATCACCCCCGTCGCCCTTGCCTCGTGGCGTCTCGCCAAACGCGGATCCGCCATCCGCCTTGCCGCAACCCGGCTCTGGCGCAGCGCGGCACTCTGGCTCGCAGTCGCCTGCGCCTGGCTCTCCATCCCGGTCTCCGGTGCGGTCTTCCTGCTCCGCGGACTTCCCGTCATCGAAACCACGTTCATCCTGCTGGCCATCCCCGCGCTGTGGCTGTTGGCCGCCCAGGGCTTCCTGCTGTTCGGAAACACGCACCACACACTGCGCCGCGCCACGCTCGCCCGCACCCTCACCCCGGCCTGGGCCTTTGCCGCACTCATTTTTCTCGCCATGATCCCCTGCCATCACTTCGAGGAACGCCAATGGATCCGCCAGGACAAGCTGCTCGTCCCATCACCCGCCCTCACCGCATACGAGGCGCAGGTCACCGAAATCCTCAAACAGGAACTGCAACAGCGCATGACGGAAATCCTCCCGGACAATTGACCCGCCCGGCCATCCCGCCGCTCTCAACCGCCCCCCCCATCACAAAGAAAACCGCCCCGGTTTCCCGGAGCGGCTTCTTTGATTGATTGGCTGGGCAACGCTCAGCGAGCGTCGCGGCCGGATCGGCATTACATCATGCCGCCCATGCCACCCATTCCGCCCATGCCACCCATGTCGGGAGCACCACCGCCCATCGGGGCTTCCTTCTCAGGAATGTCGGTGATGAGGCACTCGGTGGTGAGCAGCAGACCGGAGATGGACGCGGCGTTCTGCAGAGCGGAACGGGTCACCTTGGTCGGATCCACCACACCGGCGGCGATCAGGTCTTCGTAGGTGTCGGTGGCGACGTTGTAGCCTTCTTCACCGTTCTTGACGCGCTCGACGATGAGCGCGCCTTCACGGCCGGCGTTGGTGGCCAGCTGGCGAAGCGGTGCTTCCACGGCCCTGGCAACGATGCCCATGCCGGTCCGCTCGTCTTCGTTGGTCGCGGCGTCGCAGCAATTGGCGTCGGTCGCGAGCTTGAGCGCACGGAGAAGTGCGGTGCCACCGCCGGGAACGATGCCTTCTTCCACCGCAGCGCGGGTGGCGTGAAGGGCGTCTTCCACGCGGGCTTTCTTCTCTTTCATCTCGGTCTCGGTGGCGGCACCAACGTTGATGACGGCCACACCGCCGGCGAGCTTGGCAAGGCGCTCCTGGAGCTTCTCGCGGTCGTAGTCGCTGGAGGTTTCTTCGATCTGCTTGCGGATCAGGTTCACACGACCGGTGATGGCTTCGGATGAACCGCCGCCTTCAACGATGACCGTGTCTTCCTTGCCGATGGTGATGCGCTTGGCTTCACCAAGGTCGGCGAGATCCACGGACTCGAGCTTGATGCCCAGGTCCTCGGTGATCACGCGGCCACCGGTGAGGATGGCGATGTCTTCGAGCATGGCCTTGCGGCGGTCGCCGAAGCCCGGTGCCTTCACCGCAGCGATGTTGAGCACGCCGCGCAGCTTGTTGACCACGAGCGTCGCAAGCGCTTCGCCTTCCACGTCCTCGGCGATGACGACGAGCGGACGGCTGGTTTTGGCGACTTTCTCGAGCAGCGGAAGCATGTCCTTGAGGTTGGAGATCTTCTTCTCGTGGATCAGGATGTAGGCGTTCTCGAAGATCGCTTCCATGCTGTCCGGATTGGTCACGAAGTAGGGGCTCAGGTAGCCCTTGTCGAACTGCATGCCTTCCACCACATCGAGCGTGGTTTCGATGCCTTTCGCTTCTTCAACCGTGATCGTGCCGTCCTTGCCGACTTTGTCCATCGCATCGGCGATGATGTCACCGATCTCCGAGTCCGAGTTGGCGGAAATGGAGGCAACCTGGGCGATTTCCTTGGCGTCGGAGACGGTCTTGGAAATCTCGGCGAGACGCGCCACGATGGCGTCCGTCGCCTTCATGATGCCACGCTGCAGGCTGATCGGGTTGGCACCGGCGGTCACGTTGCGGAGGCCTTCCTTGTAGATGGCTTCGGCAAGCACGGTCGCCGTGGTGGTGCCGTCACCGGCGATGTCCGAGGTCTTGGAGGAAACCTCACGAATGAGCTGGGCGCCCATGTTCTCGTAGGGATCTTCGAGTTCGATTTCCTTGGCAACCGAAACACCGTCCTTGGTGATGGTCGGGGAACCGAACTTCTTGTCGAGGATCACGTTGCGGCCCGCCGGACCGAGCGTCGCTTTCACAGCGGCGGCGAGTTTTTCAACACCACGAAGGAGTGCCTGACGTGCGGATTCGTCGAATTTTAGTTGTTTGGCCATATTGTTTTGAGATTTAGTATGTTAGAGTGGAGGAAACTTAGCTGACAATGCCGAGAATGTCGGATTCGTTGAGGATGAGAACTTCCTCGCCGTCAACCTTCACTTCGGTGCCGCCGTATTTGGAGATGAGCACCTTGTCGCCGACTTTCACGGAGAACTCGATGTCCTTGCCGTTTTCATCTTTGCCGCCAGTGCCGAGGCTGAGAACTTCAGCTTCCTGGGGTTTTTCCTTGGCGGTTTCCGGAAGGACGATGCCTCCGGCGCTGACTGCGTCAGCTTCGATGCGTTTTACGAGGACCCTTTGTCCGAGTGGTTTGATGCTAGCCATGTTATTTATGGTTTTGGTTTGTTGGTTGTGTTTCTTCGTTGTGAGAAACCACCCCGCCGAAGCGGGGTGGAAAGGGATTGGTGATTACTTGTCGTCGACGACTTCGGCATCCACGACCTTGCCTTTGGCCTGTTTCGGCTCGCCGGACTCGGCACCGCCATCGTCGGAGGTGGTGGCTTCGACGTCCGGAGCGGCGCCGGCGGCACCCGCCTGCTGGGCGGCTTGGGAAAGCGCCTGAAGCTGGCCTTCGAGCTCGGTAACCGCGCTGTTGATCTGGTCGACATCGTCGGAGGCGATCGCGTCCTTCACGGCCTTGACCTTGCCTTCGAGCATCTCCTTGAGCTCGGCCGGGGCTTGGTCGCCAAGTTCTTCGATCTGCTTCTCGACCTGGAACACCAGGTTCTCCGCCTTGTTCTTGGCGTCGACTTTCTCCACACGCTTCTTGTCTTCGTCGGCGTGGGCTTCGGCTTCCCGCTTGGCTTTTTCGATCTCCTCTTCCGAGAGACCGGAGGACCCCTGGATCGAGATCTTCTGTTCCTTGCCGGACTGCTTGTCCTTGGCGGAAACGTGGAGGATGCCGTTGGTGTCGATGTCGAAGGTCACTTCGATCTGCGGCTCGCCGCGGCGCGCCGGCGCAATGCCGTCGAGCTTGAAGTTTCCGAGCAGCTTGTTGTCGTTGAACATCGGGCGCTCACCCTGCGAGATGCGGATGTCCACGGCCGGCTGATTGTCGGCGGCGGTCGAGAAGACCTGCGACTTCTTGGCCGGGATGGTGGTGTTGCGCTCGATCATCGGCGTGGCACGCGACCCTTCGGTCTCGATGGAGAGCGTGAGCGGAGTCACGTCGAGCAGGAGCACGTCCTTCACGTCGCCGCGCAGCACGCCGCCCTGGATGGAGGCGCCGATGGCGACCACTTCATCCGGGTTCACGCCCTGGTGCGGAGTCTGCCCGGCAAGTCCCCTGGCGGTTTCCACCACCTTGGGCATGCGGGTCATGCCGCCGACGAGCACCAGCTCGTTGATCTCCGATGTGGAAACACCGGCTTCGGCAAGACAGTCGGTCACCGGCTTCTTGGTGCGCTCAAACAGCGAATCGGTCAGCTGCTCGAGCTTGGAACGCGACAGCGAAAGCTGGATGTGCTTCGGACCGGTCGAGTCGGCCGTGATGAACGGCAGGCTGATGTCGTAGGTCTGGGTGGAACTCAGCGCAATCTTGGCCTTTTCCGCCTCTTCCTTGATCCGCTGGAGCGCATCGGGCTGGCCGGAAAGGTCGATGCCCTCCGACTTTTTGAATTCGTCGACAATCCAGTGGATCAGCGTGTTGTCCCAGTCGTCACCACCGAGTTGGGTGTCACCGTCGGTGGCGAGCACTTCGAACACACCATCGCCAATGTCGAGCACCGAGATATCGAAGGTGCCGCCGCCGAGGTCATACACGGCGATCTTTTCATCGGCCTTCTTGTCGAGGCCGTATGCCAGCGCCGCAGCGGTCGGCTCGTTGATGATCCGCAGCACTTCGAGACCGGCGATTTCGCCCGCCGCCTTGGTGGCGTTGCGCTGGGAGTCGTTGAAGTAGGCCGGCACGGTGATCACGGCCTGCGTGATGGTCTCGCCGAGTTTGGCTTCGGCGTCCGCCTTCAGCTTGCCGAGCACCATCGCGGAGATTTCCTGCGGCGAGAAGGTCTTCTTCTCACCTTCGACTTCCACCTGGATGTGGGCGTCGCCATTGCCAGCCGCAACGATTTCGTAGGGCATGCGCTTGTCCGCGTCGGTCAGCTCCGCGAATTTGCGGCCGATCAAACGCTTGGCGGAGAAAATGGTGTTCTTGGGGTTGGTGACGGCCTGGCGCTTGGCGGCCTGACCGACGAGACGTTCGCCATTCTTGGCGAATGCGACCACCGACGGTGTGGTGCGGGCTCCTTCCGAGTTTTCCAACACGGTCGGCTCACCGCCGTCCATGACGGCCATGCACGAGTTGGTGGTTCCTAAGTCGATTCCGAGAATTTTTGACATGAGTTCTTGTGGTTGGGGTAGTTGAAATTGCGTCCTTGTTCGGAACCCCACTCGCAGAGACCGTGCCACCGATCAGCCCACAACTCACAATCACCTGACAATAAACCACTTACAGAATTACCACCCACTTTCCACCCTCCACCGACCTCCCCATTCCGAGACATAATGGCACACCCGAACCCCGCCATTCTGTCACACTGGACGGATTTGCACACCTGATTCGTTTCCGCCCTTGAACCCGCAGACCTCCACTCCCACAGTGCCCACCTACTGCATGCGCGCTCTTCCGTCCAAATGGATCGCACGCGGAGAGCCCTTTACCCGTGACGATCATGGTCAATCGGGCTCATTCCCTGCGATTCTGGAACACCTGATTCGCCAGAGAGGCGGCCTTCCCGAAGGCGTCGACCTGGAGGGCTACCTGCGCCCCAAACTGAAGGACCTGCGCGACCCATTCCTGATCCCGGACATGCGCCCCGCCGTCGAACGCCTGCTCCACGCGGTCGACCACAACGAACACATCTGCATCTTCGGCGACTACGACGTCGACGGCGTCGCATCCATCACCCTGATGCGCCGCATCCTGATGGCCTACGGCCTCTCACCCCGGCACTTCATCCCGAAACGCGGACCGGAAGGATACGGACTGAGCAAGGAGGCACTCGAACGCTGCATGAACGAGGGCCCGAAACCCGACCTGCTCCTCACCGTCGACTGTGGCACGGTCTCCATCGACGAGGTCTCCGCCCTGCAAAAGGACGGCATCGACGTGCTCATCGTCGACCACCACGAACCAATCCCCGGCAAACGCCCGGATTGCTGCGCACTCGTCAACCCGAAGTGCGGCTCGGATTTCACCTACCTCTGTGCGGCGGGCGTCGTCTTCAAACTCGGCCACGCCATGCTGCTGACCCGCCGCATCGATCTCGACCTCAAGCAACTCATCGACCTCGTCGCCGTGGCCACCATCTCGGATATCGTGCCGATGGTCGGAGAAAACCGCCTGATGGTCCGCCACGGCCTCCGGTTTCTCCCGAATACCATGAACCCCGGCCTGCGCGCCCTGCAGGACGTCACCGGCATGAACGGCAGCGCCACCTCCATGGATGTCGGATTCCGCATCGGCCCGCGCCTCAACGCCGCCGGCCGCATGGACAAACCCGAAGAAGCGCTCGCCACCCTCATCACCGACTGCGGACGCGAGGCCCGCGGCTTCGCCGAAAAGCTGGATTCCTACAACAAACAACGCCAGAAACACGAGGGCGACATCCGCAAGGATGCCCTCGCCATGCTCAGCGAATCATTCGACCCCGCACGCGACCCCGTCATCGTGCTCGGATCACGCGAGTGGCACCACGGCGTGGTCGGCATCGTCGCGTCGCGCCTGATGCGCCAATACCACAAACCCACCTTCGTCATCTCCATCGACGACAACGGCATCGGCAAGGGCTCCGGCCGCTCCATCGAGGGCGTCTCACTCGTCGAAGCCCTCAGAAACTGCAGCGCCGACCTCCTCGCCGGCGGCGGACACGCCATGGCCGCCGGACTCTCCATCCACGAGGACAAAATCGACTCGTTCCGCGAACACTTCGCCCGCTTCGTGCTGGAAAACACCGACGAGGAACAACGCCAGCCGAAACTCACCTACGACGCCGAAATCCCGTTCTCGGAGCTCTCACTCGACTTCCTCGACAGCTACGACCTGCTCCAACCCTTCGGAAACTCAAACCCGCAGCCGGTCTTCATCTCCCGCAACGTCAAGCTCAGCCGCCCGCCGGTGCACATGAAGAACAACCACCTCCGGTTCATGCTCCGCCAGGGACTCACCGAACACGACGCAGTCTTCTTCAGCGGCGGCGAACACCCGCTTCCCGACCCGCCCTGGGACGTGGCCTTCACCATCGACCGCAACCACTTCCGCGGCCGCACCACCCTCCAGCTCATCATCCAGGACGTCCGCCCCGCGAAGACTCCCGAGCCGCTCCGCGTACTCCAGCATTGAACAAACCCGGTCATCGGTTAGCCTCAACTCATGAAAAGATTGGGGACACTTGCCGCGATCGGCTTATCGGCCTTTGCCTGCTTGGCCATGCTCGCCTCATGCCGGAAACCCACCGAAGCCTCCAAATCCGAACTCGGCGACGCCGGCTACCAACTCACCCCCGCCGACCTCATCCGCGCCGCCACTGAAAACAACGTCGCCGCGCTGAAAAAATACACCGAGGCAAAGTTCGACCTCAGCACCAAACCCCCCGAGGGAAACACCGTGCTCCACGCCGCCGCCGCCGCCGGTGCCATCGACGCCGCCGACTTCCTCCTCGACCACGGACTCCCGGTCGACATCCCCGGCGCCGACAACCGCACCCCGCTGATGGAGGCCGTCCGCGCCAAACAACCGAAAATGACCGCCTGGCTGCTCCGCCAGGGCGCCAACCCCCGCCTCAAAAACGCCGACGGCTTCATGGCCCTCATGCTCGCCGCCCGCGACGGCAACGCAGGCTGCGTCGAGGAACTCGCACCCTACCAGCGCGACCACCTCGACAACGCCCTGCTCATCGCCTCACTCGTCGGCCAAACCACCGTCATCGACAGCCTCACCAACTACGGAGCCTCCGTCTACGCCCGCATGGACGACGGCCGCACCCCGCTCATGCTCGCCGCGGAAAACGGCCACACGCAAGCCGTCGAACTCCTGCTCGACATCGGCTCCAGCCGCCTGTCGACCAACCGCTTCGGCTGGACCGCCGCCGACCTCGCCACCGCAGCCGGCCACGAGGAAATCGCCCAACTCATCCTCCGCCCGCCGCAACCAGACGAAATCTCGCTCGAGTCCCCCGCACAAATCGCCCAGGCGATGGAAAACTACGTCGACGAAGCCATCGCCACCACCGCCACGCCCGCCACCACCGGCACGGCGGACACGCCCGGCGCAGCCACCGCACCGGCCCATGGCGGAGCCACGCCACCCCCCGCCGTCAGACCGGCCACCGTCCCCGTCGCCCATGAAACCCTCAGCGCCGCCACCATCCGCGAGGCCACCCCAACCGAACCCGCCACCGCATTTCCCATGCCGCACATCGCCATGCGCCACTACCGCGAACGCGAACTCCCCGTGCGCGTCACCAAAACCAACGGCCAGTCGGCAGCCGTCACCATCATCGGCGCAAACACCGGCAAAATCCCCGTCTCCGAAGGCACCACCATTCCCGGCTCACACCTCGTCGTGGTCAGCGTGACCACCCGCATCGAGGACTCCAAGGACAACCTCGGCAAACCCACCGAAGTCACCGTCGTCAAAGTCAGGGACACCACCACCGACGCCACCCGCGAATGGATCTCCGGATCACCCGCCAGCGCGCACGACCCCGTCGCCCTCATCGAAGACCTCGAAACCGGACGCCGCTACACCGCCACTCCCGGCGAGCGGTTCACCAGCGCGGACGGCTCCGAATTCATCATCACCGACGTCCGCCCGAACCAAATCGTCATCGAAGACGCCGCCACCGCCGCGGTCCAGACACTCCCGCTGCGCGGCCCGCGCGGTTAGAACGCCATACCCCAACACACCAACACCATGGAAACGGAATCCGACACCATCATCGACCACGGCGAACCCGTCCGCCAGTTTTCCATCATGCTCCCCAACCGCGTCGGAGCCCTCGCCGCAATGATCAAACTGCTGCGCAGCGCGTCGATCGAAGTCATCGGCCTCAGCGTGCAGGACTCGCGGGACGCCACCGTCGCCCGCCTCGTCGTCTCGGACCCCGACTCCGCGGAACAGATGTTCATCGAAAAAGGCATCCCCCACGCCACCTGCGAACTCGTCGTCGTCGCCATGCGCGAGAGCGGCCCCAACCTCCTCCAGTGCCTCGACACCCTCATGATCGCCGAGACCAACATCGACTTCGCCTACGGCCTCATGCCCTCGCCCGAAGGCCACGCCATGCTCGCCATGCACGTCGAGGACTATGAATTCGCCGTCGGCATCCTCCACCAGTCCGGCTTCAAGCTGATGTACCAGACCGACCTCAGCCGCTAATCCTTCTTCTTCAGCAGCGGGAAAAGCACCACGTCGCGGATCGTCGGCGCACCCGTCAGCATCATCACCAAACGGTCGATCCCGATGCCGATCCCGCCCGCCGGCGGCATCCCGTTCTCCAGCGTTTCCACAAAGTCGTAATCCACGTCTTGCTCCTCTTCGCCACCCGCCTGATGTTCCAGACGCTGGCGCTGCACGTCCGGATCATTCAGCTCGGAATAGCCCGGTGAAATCTCCTGCCCGTTGATGATCAGCTCATACACCTCCACGGTCTTGCCGCCCGGTGTCACCTTCGCCAGCGGAATCAACTCGCTCGCCACCCGCGTCACGAAACACGGATCAAACGTGTGCTCCTCCACCTTCTTCTCGAACACCTGCTGGACCACCTCGTAATCCTCCATCTGGTCGGAAATCTGAACCCCCAGCTCATCGCACTTCGCACGGCGCTGCTCCGGCGTGATGTCGAAAAAGTCATCGCCCGCCACCTCCTTGATCAGGTCGTGGTAATTCGCACGCTTCCACGGACGCGTCAGATCAATCGTCCGGACCAGATTCCCCTCCTCGTCCTTGTGCTCGATCTTGAGCCCGCCGCAGAACGTTTCCGCCAACCCGCAGACCATCTCCTCCACCAGATTCGCCATCGTCTCGAAATCACCAAACGCCTCATAGGCCTCCAGCATCGTGAACTCCGGATTGTGCCGCCGGGAAATCCCCTCGTTGCGGAAATTCCGGTTCAACTCGAACACCTTGGTGAACCCACCCACCAGCAAACGCTTGAGGAAAAGCTCCGGCGCAATCCGCAGCGTGAGATCCATCCCCAGCGCGTTGTGATACGTCTCGAACGGACGCGCCGCAGCACCCCCGGCCACGCTCTGCAGCATCGGCGTCTCCACTTCCAAATACCCCCGCTGGTGCAGGAAATTCCGAATCTCCGCGATCATCTTCGAGCGCGTGATGAACAACCCCGCACTTTCCGGATTGCTCATCAGGTCCAGATGGCGCTTGCGATACTTCGTCTCACGATCCGCCACCCCGTGCCACTTGTCCGGCATCGGCCGCAGCGACTTGGAAAGAACCGTCAGCTTCTCCACCTTCACCGAAGGCTCGCCCTTGCCGGTCGTGAACGTCTCACCCTCCACACCGATCCAATCGCCGAGATCGAGCAACTTGTATGCCGCCCAATCCGTTTCACTGACCCCCTTCTTGTTGAGGTAAATCTGAATCCGGCCCTCCACATCACCCAGCGTCGCAAACACCGACTTGCCCATGTCCCGGATCGCCACCAGACGGCCCGCGATCACCACCTTCCGCTCATCCGCGTAATCCGCCTTCAGCGCGCCAGGCGTCGTCGTCGTCTCAAAACGACCCCCATACGGATCAATCCCGAGCTCGCGAAGCTGGACAAGCTTTTCGCGGCGAACGGCAATCAATTCGGCTTCGGTCGATTGGGGCTGCTGCTGGATGGCGTCTGACATGGCCCGGACGACTTAGGCTCTGCCACGCCCTCCCGCAAGAATGGAAAGCCCTCAAACGCAGAAAATTCCCCCATCCGGAAATTTTTTTTCGACCCTCCAAACCACTATCCAACCAAGCTTATGATCTAAAACATGGCCTCGACAGCTTGAAAAGCTACGCGATCACCTAGTGCCTATCCCCCGCAATCACGTAGGAAATCCGCTAACTCATTAAGGAAATCAAATATTATTTGCATCTTGAAATCTTAAATGTCCGGAAATTTCTGATATACTAACATCCAATACCGCTCACCCAATTTGTTATTGTTCAACGACTTACGATTTGATCAAGTAACACCGCAATGAGTTTCAGCCACCTCCCCCCACTGGCGTCCATCGAAGCAGTCCGTCCCGTATTCCTCATCGTGACCGGCGTCTTCCTCGCAATAATTGCCTGGCGCATCGCGAAAAATTCCGGAATTTGGACAGCCCGCACCCTCATTTCCGGCGCTTTCATGCTCTGCCTCGGCTACGCGGTCATCCTGCCGGGCTATGCAGCGGGACTCATTCCGACCTATCACCCCGCCCACCAGGTCGGCGATCCCGCCAACGCACTCGCCTGGATCGCCGTCCAACAGGTCGTCATGAATGGCGGCTGGCTCGTCTTCGGATTCGGCATCGCGATGCACGCCGGCCTCATCCGCCTCCCCTCGTTCAGCCGCCTCCCTTCGTTGCCCCCCTCCAACTCCCCGGCTCCGGCCAACTCACGTCGCACCTCCCCCCATGAATCCGCTGCTTGAGGTCATCCTCACCAACAAACTGCTCTTCGACATCATCGGCCTCACCGGCCTCGCCTTGGTCGTCGCAGCAGCCACCACCCTCGCACGCAGATGGCAGTCATGGGGTGGCCGCATGATGATGGCCGGCGCAATCTCCCTCTTCATCGCCCGCCTCTGGCACATCATCGCCCCACACGTCTACACCGACGACCTGGTGGTCTCCATCGGCCCGATCGGCAACACCCTCTTCATCGGCCTACCCCCGCTCCTCCTCGCCTTCGGCATCGCCGGAATCGTCTGGGGACTCTGGGGTCACGACCGCTGGCTGAAAGAAAGCAACTAAGCCCCGCCAGCACCCCTCCTTGGCTTGGCTCACCTCCGCCAAAGCCCTCCAAGCCCGCGCATGCAGGAACGCGGCACCCATCCCCGCAAACCACGCGCCCGAGCCGCCACCCAACGGCCGACTCCACCAACGCGATCTCCGGCTGACTCCAGACCGACTCCCAGCCTCAAGCAGCGCCTCAAGCAGCGCCCACCGCACCGCAAAACAGAACCCACTCCACCCGCGTGCCGTGGACAGGGCGATCAAGTTAGGAAGAAACGCTTGATCAGCCCGGCAGCAGAACCACTGAATTCAATGATGGTTCTCTATCTGGCAAGGCATGGTGCTCCGAATGTCTCGCGAGTTGGGAGGACTTCACCCTCAAAGGTCTTAAAAAATCAGTGAAATCCGTCTCATCAGTCTGAATCCGGGGTTCTTATTGGCGCTTCGTGAGTGGGTTGTTCCTTAGCTTGATCGCCCTGATGCCGTGGAATATTAGTTTTTCTTGATTTTTGTTTAAAACAAAATACCTTGACGGGGTCTGCTGTCCCAACACCCCATGAAAATCCTCACGCACGCACCCGTTCTCGCCCTCCTGAGCATCGCATGCCTCACCGGTCACGCCAAAGCACAGCAGCTCAGCCAGACCCTCTACTTCGGTCCGAGCATCCCGCAATTCACCAGCACCCTGACCTTCGACAGCTTCACGGGCAACCTCGACGACCTCACATCCGTCGAGATCTACTGGGAAACAGAAATCTACGGCGGCCAACTGGTGATCGACAATGACTCCACTAGCACCGCAACCGGCTCCTACGAATTCGGCTCCGTCATCGTGCTCAACAACTCGGGCACCGAGGTCCGCACCATCGACGAGTCGTTCCAATCGATTTTCTCCGACACCCAGGTCATCAACGAAGGCACCTTCGCACTCGCCCCCAATGAGGGCGACTCCTCCTACGACTACAGCGCCGACGGCCCGGACGGCATCTCGATCACCGGCGAATCAAAAACCAACTCCGGCGGCGGAACGGTCAGCTCCTTCGTCTACGAAGACTACGTCTCGGGCATCGGCGGCACCGCCGACTCCACCTTCGACCTCGTCTTCGACACCCAGCAATATCTCAATGTGAGCTCCAATGGCGGCACCGAATACGCCATCACCCCGGTCTACTCACTCGGCTCCGTCACCCTCGTCTACAACTACGTGCCGGAACCCGTCGCCCCCACCATGGCATGCCTTTCGCTCGCGCTCCTCGCGCTGCGCCGCCGCAGATTCTGAACGCCGACCCGGATCCGTCCGGACACCGCGTGGATTTTGCTTTCGCTCATCGGCGGCATCGGTGATACGCCTCCGCCCACATGTTCGAAGTCAGGGAAAAACCGCAAATGGTCGAGCGCGCCCTCCTGGTGCGCTTCTATTTCGACACCCGCGAAGCGGATGAAGCCGAATCCCTCCTCGCGGAACTCGGCGAACTCGTGCAAACCCTCGGAATCGAAGTCGTCGAATCCGTGCTCCCGAAATGCCGGGAAATGCACAAAAAACTCCTCTGCGGCACCGGCAAGGCCGCCGAAGTCTGCGAACTCGCACGCGCCCACGAATGCGACGTCATCGTCATCGACAACGGCCTCGCCCCATCACAACAACGCGAATGGGAAAACCTCGCCGACCTCTGCGTCATCGACCGCGAGGAAGTCATCCTCGACATCTTCGCCAAACGCGCACAAACCCGCGAAGCCCGACTCCAGGTCGAACTCGCCAAAATGCAATACGCCCTCCCGCGCCTCGCCCGCATGTGGGGCCACCTCGACCGCGAAGGCGGGTCCGGCGGCGGACAAGGCGGCGGCGCTGCACGCGGCATGGGCGAAAAACAAATCGAAGTCGACCGCCGGCTCGCAAACACCTCCATCGACCGCTGCAAACGCGAACTCGAAACCGTCCGCAAACAACGCAAAACCCAGCGCAAGGAACGCGAACGCCTCGCCACCCCGCACGCCGCCATCGTCGGCTACACCAACGCGGGCAAATCCACCCTCCTCAACCACATCGCCGGTGCCGACGTGCTCTCCAAGGACATGCTCTTCGCCACCCTCGACACCACCACCCGGCGCATCGACCTCCCCGACGGACAACCCCTCCTCCTCACCGACACCGTCGGCTTCGTCCGCAACCTCCCCCACCGCCTCGTCGAAGCCTTCAAGGCCACCCTCGAAGAAGCCGTGCTCGCCGATTTCCTAATCCACGTGCTCGACGCCTCCGCCCCCGAAATCCAGCGCTTCCACGACACCACCCTCGAAGTCCTCGGCGAACTCGGTGCCGCAGACAAACCCGTCATCACGATCCTCAATAAAATCGACCTCGTCCGGGACCCCGAAACCCTCGCCGCTCTCGAACGCAACTTCCCCGACGCCCTCCGCACCTCCGCCGAAACCGGCCAGGGCCTCGATGACCTCCTCAAGGCCTGCTGCTCCCACCTCTCCGACCGCGTCCGCCGCCGCCAATACCGCATCCCCCAGCAGCGCGGCGACCTCGTCTCCCTCCTCCACCGCGAAGCAAAGGTCCTCTCGACGAACTACGAAGGCGATGATATCATCATCCAAGCCGTCGTCCCGGCTGTCGTCGCAGGACGACTGGAGCCCTTCGCGCAAGCCTGATTCACCTCAGAACACCCTTACACCCCAGCCCCACCATGCTCAGATTCGCGCTCTTCCTGTTCATCTGCCCAGCACTCTTGGCCCAACCCGTCGCCACCCGGTCTTCCGCCCGTCCCGTCCTCAAGGCACAGCCCCTCACCGCCCCGACGGAGCACCCGCGCCCAACCCTCAAAGCCGAACCCGTCCTCGTTTCCCCGAGCCCCGAAGCACGCGCCCGCATCCTCCAGGCCACCGGCCAACCGGTCCCTAAACTCGAACCCGAGCCCGGCCCCATCGACGAACTCCCCACCGGCGACGACGCCGTCCGCCTGCAGATTTTCCTCGATGACTCGATGTTCGGACCCGGCGTCATCGACGGAAAACCCGGCCGCTTCACCAAACTCGCCATCGAATCCTGGAACGAAGTCAACGGCCACGACACCCAGTCGTTCGCCGCCGTCAACACCGCCGCACGCAAGGCCGTGCCAAACCCGCACGCCATGGCCGTCGTCCCGGACATCGCACCCGATTGGGTCGACCCCGAGCTCCCCTACAAACGCTCCGAGCAGGCCGAAAAAAAACGCATGAGCTACCGCAGCATTGGCGAGTTCATGGCGGAACGCTACCACTGCGACGTCCCCTACCTCATCGAGCTCAACGGCAAATCCAAAGTCTACAACCTCACCCCCCGGGACACCCTCATCGTCCCCAACGTCACCCCCTTCAAAATCGAAGCCATCACCGGCACCAGCCACAAATCCGACCCCGTCCTCAGCGAACGCCACATCGTCGTCGATACCCGCATCAACCAGGTCCGCATCTTCAAGGCCGCACCCAAACCCCTCCCCGTCACCATCATCGACGGAGAAATCGTCCAACAACCCGCCACCCGCGCCAACAGCGCCCTCGTCGCATCCTTCCCCATCACCCCGGGACAACCGAAATTCATCAAACTCGGCACCTGGGAACTCCGCAACATGATCGAATTCCCCTGGTGGCGCTATGACCAATCCATGCTCGACCACGGCGTTCGGTCCGAAAACGCACTCAACATCCCGCCCGGCCCCAACAGCCCGGTCGGCATCATCTGGAATGGCACCTCACGCAGCGGCATCGGCCTCCACGGCACCTCCGACCCCGAAACCATCGGCCGCGCACGCTCCGCAGGTTGCATCCGCCTCGCCAACTGGGACGCCATCCGGCTCCCCACCCTCGTCCGCCCCGGCGCCTCCGTGGAAATCCGCTGAGCCCCCCGAAATCCGCTGGGAGCTCCCCGCATTCGCGCCCGCCCCGATTGATCGAGGCTCAAGCCATCTGGCTATTCGGCAACCACCCTCATCAGCAAAATATTGTCACGGGGCACCCAAACTTCCCCCGGATTGCGGAACGTGGTGATCACGACCCATTCGTCATCCAGTCATCCATTCGGATCAACTTCCCCGACAAACTGACCTCGGCTCCATTCATCGATCCCGTCATCGGAGAAATCGGCAATTCACGGGATATTCCAAGCATGTCCCTCTTGAACTGAATCGTGCAGCTGGAACCGGCCGGAATCTTCCCCGAGGCTGCGGCGGAACCGGATTTCTCTCAGCCGGAACAAACCAGAACGACAAGCAGGAGCATGGCAACGAGTGCTTTCATGGCATCCCGGGTATGGAGCCAATCATCCACCCGCCGCGAGGCTCAAACGCCCCCGGCTGCTAGTGCATCGAACCGGAAGTCGGTGTAAAAATGGCGCGAGTGATTTTCCCTGAGTCCAAGGCGTATCGAGTGGAGTTGAGCAGGCTCAACGACCGAGGAATAACG